>CAYLSO010000326.1:0-7168 GCA_964386525.1 uncultured bacterium | reverse complement strand
GAGCCGGCCTGGGCCATCACGGCTAGCAGGCCCACGGTGCGCAGGTAGGTGGACTTGCCCGCCATGTTGGGGCCGGTGATCAACAGGATCTGACGCGCCGCCGGCTCGAGCACCACGTCGTTGGGCACGAAACGGCCGGGGCCGAGGGCGCGCTCCACGACCGGATGGCGCGCGCCGCGCAGCACCAGGCGGTCGCCGCCGTGCACCTCCGGCCGCACGTAGCCCCAGCGGGAGGCGGCCTCGGCCAGGGCCGCCAGGGCATCGAGGTCGGCGAGCGCGCCGGCCGTCTCGGCCAGCGCCTGGGCGTGGCCGACCGCCGCCTCGCGGACTTCCTGGAAGCGCGCGTGCTCCGCCTGGCGCAGCTTCTCCTCGGCGCCGAGCACTTCGCCCTCGAGCCGCTTCAGCTCGGGGGTGACGTAGCGCTCGGCCGTGGTCAGGGTCTGGCGGCGCTCGTAGTCGGCGGGCACGCGCGCCTGGTGGGTCTTGGTGACCTCGAGGTAGTAGCCGAAGACGCGGTTGTAGCCGACCTTGAGCGAGGCGATGCCGGTGCGCTCGCGCTCGGCGGTCTCCAGCTCGGCGATCCAGGTCTTGCCGGAGCGCGCCGCGGCGCGCAGGCGGTCGCACTCGGCGTCGAAGCCGGGGCGGATCACGCCGCCCTCCGTGCTGGCCGGCGGCGGATCGTCCACCAGGGCGCGCGCGAGCAGGTCGGCGAGCTCGCGGTGCGGGTGCAAGCGGCCGCGGGAGCTCTCGAGCAGGGCGGTGGCGGACGCCGCTGCGGCGGCGAGGGCTTGGCCCAGGATCTCCGCCACGGCCGGCACCACGCCCAGGGTGCGCCCGAGGGCCACCAGGTCGCGCGGCGTGGCGCGTCCGGCCGCCAGCCGCGCGGCGAGGCGCTCGAGGTCGAAGGTGAGATCGAGCGACTGGCGCAGCTTGCCGCGCGGGATCGGCTCGTCCACGAGGAGCTCGACCGCGTCGTGGCGCGCGCCGATGCGGTCGGGGTCGAGCAGCGGTCGCTCGAGCCAGCGGCGCAGCCGCCGCGCGCCCGCGCCGGTGACGGTGCGGTTGAGGACTCCCCAGAGGGTGAACTCGCTGCGGCCGGACGCGCCCGAGGGCTCGAAGATCTCGAGGCTGCGTCGCGAGGCCTCGCTGAGCAGGAGAGCGTCGCCCGGCTCGATCCACGCCGGTGCCCGCAGTTGCGCGGCGCGGCCCCCCTGCACCCGATCGAGGTACTGCACGGCAGCGGCCGCGGCCGCGGCGGCGAGGCGGCCGGTGGGCGCCTCGCACCAGGCCGGGGTGGCGCGTCCGAAGCGCTCGCGCAGCGCGGCGGCGGCGCCGGAGGCGGCGAAGTCCTCGGCCGGCAGACGGGTGACGGCGCCCGCGGTCGCCACCATCGCCTCCAGCGCGCGGGGCGCGGGGTGGGTGGCGGGCACCAGCCACTCCGCCACGCCGTGGCGCGACAGCTCGGCCAGCGCGTCCGCCAGCGGCGCCTCGCCGGCGCGGAACTCGCCGGTCGAGGCCTCGACGACGGCGAAGCCGAGCCGCGCGGGCACGGAGGGCGGCTCATCCCCCGACGGGCCCGGCTCGCCGGTCCCCGCCTCGCGGGCCCCCTCCCCGCCCCACGTCAGCGCGACCAGGTAGCGGCTGCGCCCCTCCTCGAGAAACGGCTCGGAGAGCAGCGAGCCGGGCGTGAGCACCTCGGTCACCCCGCGCTCGACCAGGCCTCGCGCTTGCGCCGGGTCCTCGAGCTGCTCGCAGATCGCCACCTTGTGGCCGAGCCGCAGCAGGCGCGCCACGTAGACGTCGCGCTGGTGCCACGGCACGCCGGCCAGCGGCACGGGATGGGCGTCCTGCTTGTTGCGCGAGGTGAGCGTCAGCCCGAGGAGACGCGCGGCCAGCTCGGCGTCCTCGAAGAACATCTCGTAGAAGTCGCCGAGGCGGAAGAAGAGGATGGCGTCGGGGTGCGAGCGCTTGAGCGCCAGGTACTGTTCCATGAGCGGCGTGGCGCGGGACTGGGCGCCGCCGGCTCGGGCGCGGCGGGAGGCGGTCCGGTCGGGGCCGGGAGCGGCCGGCACGGAGCCTACTTCTTTCCCTGCGGCGCGGGCTCCCCCTGGCTGCCGGGGGCGGCGTCCGCGGCCGCGGGCGAGCGGCGGGCCAGGCTGCGCGCCTCGGCGGCTTCGGCCGAGTTGGGATAGCGGTGGAGCAGATCGGCCAGGTGCTGGGCGGAGGCCTCAGCCTGGCCGGCGCGCTCGGCGGCGCGCGCCGCGCCGAGCAGGGCCGCCGGCTCGGCGGGGCCGGCTGGCAGATCGAGCAGGCGCCGGTAGGCCGTGAGCGTCTCGGGAACCCGCCCCTCGGCCTCCCAGGACTGGGCGACGAGCAGGGCGGCGAGCCAGGTGGCGGGGTCGTTCCTCTCGCGCATCAGCGGCTGGGCGATGCGGCGCGCCTGCCTCGGATCACCGAGCGCGTAGGCGCAGAGCGCCTCCCCGAAGCGCGCCCGGGCGGCGGCGGGCCCGCGCACGCGGCGGTAGTACTGGCGGGCGGCCTGGTACTCGCCGCGGGCGTACTGGCAGTCGCCGAGCTCCATCAGGGCGGCCTGGGCCAGCGGATGGCGGGGATAGCGGCGCGCCAGCTCGCCGTAGCGGGTCGTCGCCGAGTCGGCCGGCACGGCCCGGCGGGCGGCCTGCCACAGCCCCTCGGGCGAGCCGGGCCGCGGCGGTGCGGGCGGGGCCGGCAACGCCGTCGCGCCGCGGGGCGGCGGGGCGGCCGCGCCGGGCGCGCCGAAGGCGAATCCGATCGCCAGGCTGGCCAGAGCGGCGGCCGCCAGCGCCAAACCGCGGGCCGCTCGCCGTCCGCTCCGCCTCCTGCTGCCGGCTCCGCCGGTCATCGCCGCGCTCCTCTCAGCCCTCGGCGGGCTTCACGAACGCACCGTACAGCGTCTGGCCCTCGGCCCGCTCGACGCGCGCCAGGGCGAAGCCGCCGATCGCCACGGAGCACTCCGCCAGCATGAGGATCTTGTTGTGGCCGGTGCGTGTCAGCCAGTGGCCGCGGCGGCGGTCCCGCCCCTCGACCAGCACCTCCAGGGCCCGTCCCACGAAGCGCTGGTTGCGCGCGTGCGAGATCTGCCGCTGGCGCTCGAGCAGGGCCCGGATGCGCCGCTGCTTCTCCTGCGCCGGGACGGCGTCGGTGCGCAGCGCGGCCGGCGTGCCCGAGCGCGGCGAGTACTGGAAGGCGTAGAGTGTGTCGTAGCGCACGCGCTCGAGCAGCTCGAGGGTGAGGGAGAAATCCGCCTCCGTCTCGCCGGGGAAGCCCACGATGATGTCGGTGGTCAGCGCCAGGTCGGGGATCGCCTCGCGTGCCGCCGCGACCACCTCGAGGTAGTGCTCGAGCGAGTACTCCCGGTCCATCTCGGCGATCATGCGCGGCGAGCCCGACTGCACCGGCAGGTGCAGCCAGGGGGCCAGGTGCGGCGCCGTGGCGAGGCGGGCCACGACGTCGCGGTCCATGTCGCGTGGGTGCGAGGTGGTGAAGCGCAAGCGGCGCAGCCCGCTCAGGGCGCCGACCCGGTGCAGCAGCTCCGGGAAGTCCACGCCCCCGCTGCCGTAGGCGTTGACGTTCTGCCCGAGCAACATCACCTCGACGGCGCCGGCGGCCACCTGCGCGGCGGCCTCGCGCACGATCTCCTCGGGCGGGCGGCTCACTTCCGGGCCGCGGGTGGAGGGCACGATGCAGTAGGCGCAGCGCTTGTTGCAGCCGCGGATGATGGCGACGAAGGCCCGCAGGCGGCGCTGCCCGGGACTCGGGGCAGGCGGCGGCAGGTAGTGGGCCAGCGGCTCGGCGGCCACGAACGGACGGCTGCGGCGGCCCTGCGCGTTGCGCTCGGCCGCCTGCTCGACGCCCTCGAGCACCGCCGGCAGGGCCTGCGAGCCGACGATCACGTCGATCTTCGGGATGCGCCGCTTGAGCCCGCCGCCCAGGCGCTGCGCCATGCAGCCGGTGGCCGCGACCACCAGCTCGGGGCGCTCGGCCTTCAACCGGGTGAACTCGGAGAGCCGGTTCATGGCCCGCTCTTCGGCGTGCTCGCGCACGCTGCAGGTGTTCACCAGCAGGACGTCGGCCTCCTCCGGCGTGCGCACGCGCGTGTAGCCGTGCTCGACCAGAAGGCGCTCCATGCCCCCGCTGTCGTAGGCGTTCATCTGGCAGCCGTAGTTCTCGAGGAAGAAGCGCTTCATGGCGGCTCATCCTAGCATCGGCGGGCGGACCTCGCCCACCAGGCCCAGTTCCCCCGCCGCCGTGACGCGCACCCGCAGCCGGGAGGCGACCGGCGGCGCGGGTCCGAGGCCCGGGACCCGCACCTGCAGAAACCGTTCGCTGGTCCCGCGCGCCAGCCAGGCGCCCGCGGCCGGCTCGGCGGCGGCCTCCACGCTCTCGACCACGATCTCCACCACGGCCCCGAGGTGGGCGCGGCGGAACTCGAGGCCCTTGCGGCGCAGCAGGCGTCGCAGCACGGCGCTACGGCGGCGCACCACGTCGGGGCGCCCCCGACCGCCGAGAGCGGCGGCGGGCGTGCCCGGGCGGTCGGAATACGGGAAGACGTGCCCGTACGTGAACGGCAGCCGCTCGACGAGGTCCACCGTGGCGGCGAACGCCGCGTCGTCTTCGCCCGGGAAGCCGACGATGAAATCGGAGCCGAGCGCCAGGCCGGGCGCACCCTCGCCGGCCGCCGCGCGCACCGCCTCGGCGGCGGCCCACGCGCGCTCGGCGTACGGCCCGCTGCGATAGGCGCGGCGCATGCCCGCCAGGACGCGGTCGTCCCCGCTTTGCAGCGGCAGGTGCAGGTGCGGGCAGACGCGCGGCTCGACGGCGAGCAGGCGCAGCAGATCGGGGCCGACGCCGCGGGGCTCGAGCGAGGAGAGGCGGACGCGGCAGGACGGGGCGGCCTCCAGCACCGCCTCGATCAGCGCCGCGAGCCGCACGCGCGGCGCCAGGTCGTAGCCGTAGGAGCCGAGGTGGGCGCCGGTGAGCACGATCTCACCGTGCCCGGCGGCCGCCAGCTGGGTAGCCTCGCGCCGCACCGCGGCGAGCGGCAGGCTGGCGCTGGTGCCGCGCACCTCGGGCAGGGAGCAGAAGGTGCAGCTCTGGCTGCAGCCGTCCTGCACGCGCAGGTAGGCACGCGCGTTCGCGGAGCGGCCTCCGGCCGAGAGCGAGCGCACGCGGGATTCGGGGCGGGCCCCCGCCGGCGGCTCGACGAGCACGGGCACGGCGGCGCCGCCCGCGTCGGCGACGGCGGTCTCCCCGGCGGCCGGCGTCGTCGCGCCCACCAGCTCGAGCAGCCGCTCTTTGTGGCTGTTGCCGGCCACCAGACGCACGCCGCGGACCGCGGCATAGGGCTCCGGGTCGCGCTGCGCCGAACAGCCGGTGACCACCACGCGGCCGGGGCCGAGGCGCGACGCCAGACGACGGACCAGGCGGCGTCCCTCGAGGTCCGCCGCCTGGGTGACCGTGCAGGTATTGACGATGACGAGGTCGGCGTCCGCGGGCTGCTCCACCCGTTCGTGCCCCGCGTCGGCGAAGCTCGCGGCGATGCCGTCCGTCTCGTACTGGTTGAGACGGCAGCCGTGGGTCAGCAACGCGACCCTCAGAGCGCAGATCCTCCGGGCGGGCGCCGCCTAGGAGGCCGTCCCGCCGGATTCGCCCGGCTCGTCGGCGCCGAGATCCTCGAACGCCACGTCCGGGCCGCCGTTGTCGACCTCATCCGCGTCGAGGTCGTCGAGCGGCCCCGCCCCCTCTTCGGCGGCCGACGCCGGCGCGTCCTTGCCGGACTTCTTGGCCTTGCGCTCCTCCCGCTCGCGCGTCTTCTCCTCCTCGGCGGCCTCGAGAGCGGCGGCTTCCGCCCGCGTCCGGTTGCGAGTCGCCATCCACTCGGCCAGCGACACGTCATCCTGCTCCGCGAGCCACGCCTTGATGGAGAGCAACAGGCGATGGTTGGCCACGTCCACGCGCGTCACCTTGAGGTGCAGCTCCTCGCCGGGCAGGAACGCCTCGGAGGGTTTCTTGATCTCCTCGACGCCCAGCTGCGAGATGGGGATGAAGCCCTCGATGCCGTCGCCCACGTCGACGATGGCGCCGCGGTCGAACAGGCGGGTGGTCTTGCCGGTCACCGTGGAGCCCGGCAGGTAGCGGTCCGCGAGCAGCGGCCAAGGGTCGGCCTCGACCTGCTTGAGGCCGAGCGAGATGCGCCGGTGCTCCTTGTCGATGGCCAGCACCGCGACCTCCACGACGTCGCCCTTCTTCACCACCTCGGAGGGGTGCGACACGCGCCGCGTCCACGACATGTCGGAGACGTGCACGAGGCCGTCGATGCCCTCCTCGAGCTCCACGAAGGCGCCGAAGTTGGTCAGGTTGCGCACCTTGCCGGTGACCTTGGTGCCCAGCGGGTAGCGCTCGTCGAGGGTCAGCCAGGGGTCCGGCTCGACCTGCTTCAAGCCGAGCGAGATCTTCTCGTTGGCCTGGTCGACCTTGAGCACCACGGCGTCCAGCTCGTCGCCGATGTTGAGGATCTTGGACGGGTGCCGTACGTGGCGCGTCCACGACATCTCGCTGACGTGGATGAGCCCCTCGACCCCCTTCTCCAGCTCCACGAAGGCGCCGTAGTCGGTGATCGAGACGACGCGCCCGCGCACCCGCGTCTGCGGCGGGTACTTGGCCGCCACGCCCTCCCACGGGTAGGGCGAGAGCTGCTTCAAGCCGAGGGAGATGCGTTCTTTCTCGGGGTCGAAGTTGAGCACCTTGACGCGGATCTTGTCGCCGATCTTGACCAGCTCGGACGGATGCGCCACGCGGCCCCACGACATGTCGGTGATGTGCAGCAGGCCGTCGATGCCCCCGAGGTCGACGAAGGCGCCGAAGTCGGTGATGTTCTTGACCACGCCCTCGCGGATCTGGTCCTTGGCGAGGTCCTTGAGCACCTCGGTCTTGAGGCGCTGGCGCTCGTCCTCGAGCACCACGCGGCGCGACACCACGATGTTGCGGCGCCGCTTGTTCAGCTTGATGATCTTGACGTGGACGTTCTGCCCCAGGAGGGCGTCCACGTTCTGCACCTGCCGCAGGGCGATCTGCGAGCCGGGCAGGAAGGCTTCGACGCCGTAGAGGTCGACGACGACGCCGCCCTTGA
>CAYLSO010000325.1:0-12909 GCA_964386525.1 uncultured bacterium | reverse complement strand
ATCTATCCACGGATGGGGCGGCTCGAGGAGGCGGATCGGGCGCTGGAGCAGGCCCTGCGGCTGGCGCGCGAGATGGGCGACGAGGTCGCGGAGGGGAGAGCGCATTCGAACGCGGTGTTCTTGGCGCGGATAAGAGGCGATCTAGCCAGCGAGCAGACCCACCTAGAGGCATCCGTCCGAGTTAGCGAGAAGCACGGACTCGTTTCGCACGCCTGCCGAGAGGCATCCGTGCTCGCGACGATCTTGTCCCGCGCTCGTGATGACGAGGAATCCAGGGCTGCATTGCTCAAAGCGGAGACCCTAGCTCGCATAGCTGGAGACGCCTCCGTGCTCCTCTCGGTGGTCAGTACGATGGCTCGAATCGAGCTTCGCGGCGGTCGCCTGGGGCGCGCTTGGGCGCTGACGCGTTCGGCTCTCGCCGCCGCCAGGCGCCTCCGCCACAATGACACGCTCGCTTGGTCGCTCAATCGCCTTGGCATGATGCTCGCGCTCCGGGGTCGGAGACGAAGGGCAATACGGTGCTACCGTTTGGCGATCAGACGCTGGCAGACAGCACCCGGCCACGGAGCACCTGGTTACTCGCTGGTCAACCTCGCCGACATGGCGATGGACAAAGGATTCCTGAACGCCAGCCGGCGACTTCTCGACCGCGCCTTCGAGAGCGCCCGCTCGGTGCCGGCCGTCTCGACCTGGGTCGCGAGGGCCCGAGCCCGGCTCGCCGCGCGCATGGGAGATGCGGCCGAAGCCCGGCGGGCGCTCGACCAGGCCCCGGGCGAGTCCCAGGTACGGGAGGACGCGGAGGCCCACGGCGCCCTGCTCGAGGCTTCCGCGCTCACGTCCTTCGCCGCCGGCGACGTGGCGAGGGCGATCGCGACCTACAACCAGGCGGCGGCCCTGTATCGCGGCCGCGGCTACCGCTACCACCTCGGCCGCAGCCTCACCCAGGCCGCACGCGCCCTGCACGACGGACTCACGCCCTCTCCCGAGTTGGCCCTCCAGCGCGTGGAGTGGCTGCGCGAGGCCCGCGGCGTCTACGAGCAGATGGAGGCCCCGGGCCCGCTGGCTTCCATCCTTCCGGATCTGCTTGTCCTGGAAGGCGACATCGCGCGCCGAGAGGAGAGCCTGCCGGCGGCCGAGATCCGCGACACGCTCTACGAAGTCAGCCAGCTCCTGAACTCCATCCTGGATTTCCCGGAGTTGATCCACAAAGTTCTGCAGCTGGTGGTCCAGCGTCTTGGCGCCGAGCGCGGCCTCATCGTGCTGGTCGATCCCGAGAGCGGCGAGCTCGCCCCGGTCGCCCGCCACGGCCTGATGGACGAGGACGCGCAGGCGGACGCCCTGCAGATCAGCACCAGCATCGTCCGGCGCGTGCTCCAGACCGGCGCCACGTTCCGCTCCGACGACGCCGTCGTGGACCCCCGCCTGGCGACGATGAAGAGCGTCTTCGACCTGTCCCTGCGCTCGATCCTCTGCGCCGCGCTGCGTCTGCGCGACCAGGTCATCGGTACCATCTACCTGCAGAACCGGACCGCCCGCGGCGCCTTCACCGACGCCGACATCGCGTTCCTCGAGTCCTTCTCCAACCTGGTGGCGGTGGCGATCGAGAATAGCCGGCTGCACGAGAACCTGCGCCAGACCAACGAGTCCCTCGTGGACGAGAACGTGGAGCTGCGCCGCCAGGTCCCCGCTCAATTCAAGTACGCCAACCTGATCGGGCGCAGCCGCGAGATGGCGCAGTTGCACGCCCTCATCGACCGCTTCGCGCAGGCGCCGGGCGACGTGCTCATCGAAGGCGAGACGGGGACCGGCAAGGAGCTGGTCGCCAGGACCATCCACTACAATTCGCCGCGCCGCGACCGTCCCTTCCTGAGCATCAACTGCGTGGCCCTCCCCGAGACGCTCATCGAAGCCGAGCTGTTCGGCATCGAGGACCACGTCGCCACCGGGGTGCGGGCCCGCGAGGGCATCTTCCAGCGCGCCGAGGGCGGGTCCGTCCTGCTCGACGAGATCGGCGACATGCCGCCCGGCATGCAGGCCCGGCTGCTGCGCGTGCTCCAGGAGCGCGAATTCACCCGCGTCGGGGGCAAGCGCTCGATCCGCATGAGCGCCCGGGTGTTCGCCGCCACCAACGCCGATCTGCGCGAGCGGGTGCGCGACAACCGCTTCCGCGCCGACCTCTTCTTCCGCGTCAATCGCCTGGTCATCCATATCCCGCCGTTGCGCGAGCGCAAATCGGACATCCCGGTGCTCGCCCGCCACTTCACGCAGCGCCTCTGCGAGACCATGGGCCGCCCGGCGCCCCGCCTGTCCGCAGGCCTTCTGGAGGTCATGGGCCGCAGCGACTGGCCCGGAAACGTCCGCGAACTCGAGAACTACATCGAGCGGCTGCTCGTCGTCGGCGACGGGCCCGTGCTCGAGCCGCACTCCCTGCCCGGAGACCTCGAGGAGGCCGCACAAGCCGCATCGCGCCCGACGGTGGCCCGCATGCACGGCGTCGGGGCCACTGCGCTTGCCGAGGCCCTGGCCGCCGTCGAGCGGGAACTGATCACCGAGGCGATCCGCCGGTCAGGAGGTAACCGGAGCAAAGCGGCACGCGCCCTGGCGATGGCCGAGCCGACGCTTCGTTACCGCATGCGCAAACTGGGGATACGCGCGGGAGAGCAGGCTCGCGAGGAATGACGATTCCGACTCGCAAGATATTGCGATGCGGCGATTCTCCATTGCAGATTGCAATTAGCCCGATTGAACCTGCATCGTGGCGCAATAATCTACGACAATCGTCCTCTGGTGAGCCTAGTAGATGACCCAGGAAGGAATCGTGCAATCTATTACCATTCAATAGCTTAAAGGCTAGATATCGGTCACAACCCTGCTGGCACGCCAAGTGCGTAGGGGATGGCACGAGTGGCGCTACCTCGCCGGGATGGAAGCCCAAGAGTGGGCTCCGATCACCCGGAGGTAGCCAGGATGAAGGCCGGATTCAGGTCTCGTTTCGGGCGCACAGTCGCCGCCGCTCTCGTGGTAGCAGCTTCGGTCGTCGGTCCCAGTCTTGTGGCCGCCGATGGAGATCCAGTCGAGCCGACCCCGAAGCCGCTGTTCTGCACGGACCTCTCTGCCCCCGCTGGGGTCGTGCTCTCGGTCCTGACGACCGGGGTCCTGATTCTGGACGCCACGAGCTTCTGATCGGAAGACCGATCGGAGATTCGCCAACTCGCCCTGGGCAGACGGCGGGGTGGCCGGAGAACGAAGCAGTGCTCCCGTCGCGTTCCGGGTGACGGCGGGAGCCGTCGCAACGGAGACGTTGCGGCCGGGGGCGGGCAACCGCCCCACGGCTTCGGGCCTCGCATGGAGACTCGCAGCGAGGCCCCGGAGGTTCCGACCCTCGGGTCGGGCAAGGGTCGGCGGCTCGTCCTGGAGCCCGCCGGTTCTGAAATGCGGCGGGGGCCGCAACGCACACAGCACGGGGGGAGGCAGGATGCCTCCCCCCTGTTTTTCGGGGCCAGTCGCCGGGTCGGGACTCTAAGCGGCCGCACCAACCCCGATCTGCCCCCGGACAATCTTGGGTTGACCGCCCCGCAACCATAAGCCACTCTACCCGACGTAGATTGCCGGAAGGCTCCCTCTGTGGTCCGCCTGCCCGACTTGAGCAGCCCCCGCCCAGGGCAAGGCGACCCAGCCCCCGCAGGGATTCGGCATGATTCGTGCGATATCCACGATTCGTCACTAACGAGGAGACTCGCCGGGTGCGTCTATCGATGAACCGCCAGAGGACTGCGCTTTGCCGCCGCGGGAGCTCTCGGGCCTGGGGGCTGGCCCTCGCTCTGATGCTCGCCGTCCTGCTTCCCGAGGGCGTGGGCGGCTCGGGCGCCGGGACCACCGCGGCCGAGGCGGCGACCCCGACCAAGCCCGGGGCGGCAAAGTCCAAGAAGACCGCGAAGAATACGGCGAAGACATCCACGCGGTCCCGCATCTCCAAGTCCAAGCCGAGCTCCAAGTCGACGCGGTACGCGTCCTCGGGCCGGCGGCGCAAGAAGCGCGCCCGCTCCGCGCGCTCGTACGCGCGCTACGGCTCGCGCGCCGCTCTCGTGATGGACGCGCGCACCGGCGAGATCCTCTTCGAGAAGAACTCCGCCAGCCAGCTGCCGGTCGCCAGCCTGACCAAGCTGATGACCAACATCGTGTTCCTCGAGACCGATCCCGACCTCGATCGTCCGGTGACCGTGGCGCGCGAGGATCTCCAGGGCTCCGGCCACACGCAGTTGCGGCGCGGCGAGATCCTCAGCGTGCGCGAGCTGCTCTACCACTCGCTGATGAGCAGCGACAACGCCGCCACCAAGGTTCTGGTACGGGCTTCCGACGTCCCGCCAAGCGAGTTCCTCGACCGCATGAACCGCAAGGCCTCGGTGCTCGGCCTGCACAACACGCGCTTCGTCGAGTTCACCGGCCTCGATCCGGGGAACGTCTCCTCGGCCGCGGATCTGGCCCAACTGCTCAAGTTCGCCTCGAGCCGGCCACTCATCGCCGAGATCACGAGCCAGCCCGAGTACACCTACCGCTCGAACCGCCGGACGCATCACCTGGTGAATTCCAACCGGCTCGCCCGCTACGGGCAGATGGAGGTCCTGAGCGGCAAGACGGGCTTCATCCAGAGCGCCGGCTACTGCCTGGCGACCTGGGTGCGCGAGGGCAGCCGCGATCTCATCGCCGTGGTGCTGGGCGCCCCGTCGAACCCGGCCCGCTTCAACGAGACCCGGCGGCTCCTGCAGCAGGTGGCGCTGATGAATGCGGCGGGAGGATCGGGCGCCATCCCGCGCGGCCCCAGCGGAGCCAAATAGACCCGGCCGCCCGCCGCCCGCACCCCTAGCCGCGATCAGACTTGGCGCGCCCGCCCACCGGCGGGCGCGTTCGGTTCGTCCCCGGAGCAAGAAAGCGGCGCAGGCGAGCCCGAGCCCACCCGCGCCAGGCGCCCCCAACAGGCGCGTGAAATCCTAGGGCGCGACGCGCACCAGCGGCCGCGTGCGCAGCCCCATCTCCGTCTGCAACCTCGCGAAGTACACCCCCGGAGGCACCGCCACTCCCTGCCCGTCGCGGCCGTCCCAGGCCACCCGGTGCGGGCCCGCAGCCGCGAAACCGTCGGCGAGCACGGCCACGTGCCGGCCCCTCACGTCGTGCACCGTGAGGCGGGCGCGGCCGGCCTGCGACAGCGTGTAGGTGAGCAAGGCGCGCGAACCGAAGGGGTTCGGCTCGGCGGCGGCCAACTCCAGCCGGCCGCTCACCGGCGGCTCGCCCGCGTCCACGACGATCCCGTCCCAGCGGGCGACGCGGTGTGACTCCTTGAGCCCGGCGGTAAGGAAAGATCCTCCGACGAAGAGGCTCGCGCCGCGCGTCTCCAGGGCGAAGACGTCGGACTCGACACCGTCGCCGAGCCCCTGCCAGGTCGCCCCCGTCCAGCGCGCCACGTTGTTGGCGGGGACGCCTCCTGCCTCGTCGAACTCGCCGCCGATGTGCAGCGCCCCGTCGTAGGTCTCGAGGCAACTCACGAACCCGACGATCCCGCCGCCCAGGGCGCTCCAGGTCGTGCCGTTCCACCTCGCGATGCCCCGCGCGGTCGTGCCGCCCGCGGTGGTGAAGTATCCCCCGGCGATCAGGCGGCTGCCGAAGGAGGCGAGGGCGTAGCAGTAGAAGTCGAGGCCAGTGCCCAGCGGGCTCCAACCCGCGCCGTTCCAGCGCGCTACGTAGTTCACGCTCGTGGCGCCCGAGTGGGTGAATCCCCCGCCCGCGTAGAGCGAGCCGTCGTGCACAGCCAGGGCGAAGACGTCGCTGCCCAACCCAGACCCCAGAGGGACCCAGCTCGTGCCGTCCCAGCGCGCCACGTTGACGGCCGGCGCCCCGCCCGCCTGGCTGAAGGAACCTGCCGCCACGAGGAAGGTGTCGTAGACGGCCAGCGCGAAGACGATGCCGTTGACGCCGCCGCCGAGCGGGTGCCAGCTCGCCCCGTCCCAGCGTGCGATGCCGACCGCCAAGGCCCCGCCGGCGTGCGTGAAGATACCGCCCGCGATGATCTCGTTGCGGTAGCGCGCCAGCGCGAGGACGGGCGCGTCCACGCCGGAGCCCATCGCGCTCCACGCGCTGCCGTCAAAGGCCGCGACGTAGTTCGCCGCCGTCGTTCCGGCCATGGCGAAGTCGCCGCCGGCGACGAGGCTCCCCTGGCTGTCCAGGGCGAAGGCGCGCACCGTGGCGTCGGCGCCGAGCGTGTCGAAGCCGCAAGCCCAGCGATCGTTGCTCGCCGCCCAGGCGGTGGCCGCCGTCAGGGCCAGCGCGGCGCTAAGCATGAGAGCGGCAAACGAGAAGGCCATTCGAGCGGATGGATACCGGTGTGGCACGCGGCAGGACTCAGGAGTCCGGTGGGACGATGAGTGCTGGATCACTGACTGCACACTCCCTTCGGGCCGAGCGACCCGCCGGTCGTCTCGCCCATCGCTCGTTCCCAAACCCCAATTAATCCTAGCCTAGATATGGCGCTGCCAAACCGTTCATCGCAGCGCCGGAGGTTAATTCTGCTTGCGGCGGCGCGGGGCCGGCCGCACCGTGGCCGGCGCAGCGTTGCGTTTCGCAAGAGGCAGCGCGTGGGATCGCGTTTTGCGCCGCGGCGCGCTGGACGCGGCCCCCTGCGCCCGGTTAGCCTCAGGCGGCCGGCGCCGCCGCCACGGACCGGTCCCTTCCCCGAGGTCGCGCATGAACCGGAAGCCCGAGATGCCCGCCGAAGAAGCCCGTGCCCTCGCCGCGGCCCGCCGCGCGCTCGAGGACGGTCGGCTGCGCGACGCGGCGACGGCGTACGAGGCCGCGGCGCGCGCCCGGCAGAAGACCGGCGACGACGCCCTCGGGCACCTGCTGCAGGCGGCCGAGTTATGGACCGCGAGCGGCAGCCCGCGGCGCGCCCTGACGGCGTGCCGGCGCGCGGCGGTGCCCCGGCACCGCCGGAGCGCAGCCCGGCGCGGCGCCCTGCGTCTGGCGCAGGGCGGCGCCTGGAGCGCGCTCGGGCGCCACGCCGATGCGCTGCGGGCCTACACCGCGGCGCGGCGGCTCTCGGCCCGTGACCGCGTGCGCGCCCACGAGGCGACGCTGTGCCTGGCGGGCTGTCTGCTCGACCTGGGCCGCTCGGCCCGCGCGCGTGCGCTGCTGGGCGGCGAGCTGGCGCGCGCCCGGCGGGCCGGCGACGTGCACGCGCAGGCCGGCGCCCTGCAGGTCCTGGGCCTGGCCTTGCTGCACGACGACGACGCGCTGGCGGCGATCGACTCGCTGGCCGAGGGCGAGGGCCTGGCGCACAGCACCGGCCACCGCGCCCTGGCGGCGGCGTGCGCGGCGCTCACGGCGCAGTGCCGGCTCCGGCTGGGATCCTACTGGGACGCCTACCTCGACGCCGTGCGCTCGGCGGCCTCTTACCGTGAGCTCGGAGCCGACCGCCGGGCGGGGCGCGCCGACGCGCTCGCGAGCGCCTCCCTGCGCGCCCTGGCGGAGCGGCACGCGGCCGAGGGCGAGGCCGCCGTGGCCGCGACACTGCGCCGCCGGGCTGCGATCGCCTGGCGCCGCGCCCGCTTCAGCGACCCCCGGGTACAGCGCCGCGCCTCGGAGCCCTCTGCCGGGCGGCGGCCGGACGGTCCGGCCCTCGAGCGGGCGCGTGCCTGCCTGCCGCACGCGGCGGAGCCCAAACAGGATGCCCTGCGCTGGGTGCTCACGGCGCGGGAGGCGGCGTGGCGGCGTGAGGCCGAGATCGTCGCCGGCACACCGCGGGGACGGCGAGCCGGGGACCGGACCGGCCGCGTCGCGCCGCGCAGATCCGGCCCGCCCCTCCGGCCGGGGCGCCTGCCTGGGCTGGCGGCCGGGGAGGCGATGGCCGTCTTCGCGCACTGGGGCGACGAGATGCACGCGTGGGTCCTGGCGCCCGGCCGCCCGGCCGCGCACTTCCCCGCGGGCAGCGTGGCCGCCTGGCGCGCCGACGCGCGGGCTTTCCTGCAGCAGGCGCGCGACGCCGCCGGCTGGCCGGACGCGGTGGTGCCCGAGACCCTCGTCCGCTCCGCGCAGCGCGCCCTCGAGGCGTGCGCGGCGCGCCTGTGGACGCCGCTGTGGCTGGCCGTGGCGGGAGCGGCCCGCGTCGTCGTGCTCCCCGATCCGGCGCTGCCGGATCTGCCGTGGGCCGGCCTGGCGCTCGCCGCGCCCCCGCGCCTCTGGCCGCGGCCGCGCGCCGTCTCGCTCGTGCCCTCGGCCACGTTCCCGCGCCCCGCGCGCTGGCGTCTGCCGGCCCGCGGCTGCCTGGCCCTGGCCGAGCGCAGCCCCGAACACGCGCTGGCCGAACGCGAAGCTCGCGGCGTGGCCCGCATCGTGGGCGGCGAAGCGCTGCCGATCCCGGCGCTCTCGACGACCGACTCCGACCCGGCCGACGTCCTCCTCGCCCGCCTGCGGCGCGCGCGCCTCTGGCACGCCGCCACCCGCGTCGTCGGAGACCCTGAACTGCCCGCCCTCTCGTGGATCGACCTGCGAGGCGCGGTACTCGCCCTCTGGCGCCTGGGCCGAGCGGGCGTGGCGCTGCGCCTGGCGGTGCTGCCGTGGAGCGTGCTCGAGCCGCGGCCGTTACCCGTATTCGGCCGCGTGGTGGGTCGCGTGGGCCCGGAGGGCGCCCGCCGGGCGCGCGGCGCCGGGCCGTCGCCCACTCTGCGCGCCCCGGCCGGCAGCGGCGTGGCGCGCGCTCTGCTCGCCGGGGCGGCCGAGCGCGTCCTGGTGGGCGCTTGGCCGACGGAGCCCGGCGCGGCCGCGAGCGTGATCGGCGCGTTCTACGCCGGTCTGGCGCGCGGCGACGCGCCGGCCGATTCTCTGTTCACCGCGCAACGACGGGCCGCCGAGGAAGGGCTGCACCCGGCGGCGTGGGCCGGCCTGTCGCTGTGGGGATGGCCGTGAGGCGGCGCGCGTCGAGCGGACGCGCGCTCGGCAGCGCGCAAAGGAGCGTCGAATGAAGATCCTGATCCGGGGCGGCGAGGTGGTGACCGCGGACGCCCGCCGCAAGGCCGACGTGCTCGTGGACGGCGAGACCATCGCCGCGGTGGGCGAGGATCTCGCGGCCCGGGCCGACCGCGTGCTGGACGCGCGCGGCCAGTACGTCCTGCCCGGCGGTGTCGACGCGCACACGCACTTCGAGCTGGCCTTCGGCGGCGTGGTCTCCTCGGACGACTTCGAGACCGGCACGATCGCGGCCCTGCACGGCGGCACCACCACGGTCATCGACTTCGCCGTGCCAGAACCGGGCGCCACCCTGCGCTCCGGTTACGAGGCGTGGCGCGCCAAGGCCGACGGCCGCACCGCCGTGGACTACGGCCTGCACGTGATCCTGCGCGACGGCTCGGAAGCGCGCCTGGCCGAGATGGACGAGCTGGTCCGCGAGGGCGTGACCTCGTTCAAGCTCTTTATGGCCTACCCCGGCGTCTACCTGCTCGACGACGGCGCCATCTTCCGCGCCCTGCAGCGCGCGCGCGCCAACGGCAGCCTGATCACCGTGCACGCCGAGAACGGCCACGTCATCGAGGAGCTGCGCCGGCAGGCGCTGGCGGCGGGCCGCACCGAACCCATCCACCACGCCCTGACGCGCCCGCCCCAGACCGAGGGCGAGGCCACCGGCCGGGCCATCCTGCTGGCCGAGCTGGCCGGCGCCCCCGTCTACATCGTGCACCTCACGGCCGCGCCAGCGCTGGCCCACGTGCGCGAGGCGCGCGCTCGGGGCCTGCGCGCCTACGCCGAAACCTGCCCCCAGTACCTGTTCCTCACCGAGGACTGCTACCGCGAGCCGGGCTTCGACGGCGCCAAGTACGTGATGAGTCCGCCGCTGCGCCCGCGCGGGCACCAGGAGGAGCTGTGGCGCGGCCTCGCCGACGGCACGCTCCAGGTGGTGGGCACCGACCACTGTCCATTCTGCATGCACGCCGGGTTCGCCGGCTTGCCGGCGCAGAAGGAGCGCGGCATCGGCGACTTCACCAAGATACCCAACGGCGTGCCCGGCGTGGAGACGCGGCTCGTGCTCTTGCACGACGGCGGCGTGCGCGCCGGCCGCTTCCCGCTCGAGCGCCTCGTGGACGTCTGCTGCACCGCGCCCGCGAGGATCTTCGGGCTCTACCCGCGCAAGGGCACCATCGCCGTGGGCTCCGACGCCGACCTCGTGGTCTTCGATCCGAATCGCCGGCTGTCGCTGTCGGCGGCCGCGCTGCACATGCGCGTGGACTACAGTCCCTACGAGGGCCGCGAGGTGACCGGTGCGCCGAGCGCCGTCCTGGCGCGCGGCGAGGTGGTCGTCGAGGACGGGAAGTACCTGGGGCGCAAGGGCCGCGGGCGGTTCCTGCGCCGCGGGGCGCCGATGGTGTAGCGGCGGCCCGCGCCCGCCCGGCGCCCGCCTCTCGACAACTCCCTGACAACGCCGCCGCGGCCCTGGGCTAGGCTCTCCGGCATGCACACCCCCGCACCCGGCGCGCTCGCCGCGCTGCTCGCCCTGTCACTGGCCGGCGCCGGCCTGTCGTGCGCGCCGCAACCGCGCTCCGCCGACAAGCCCGCGCCGTCCTCCGCCGGGCCGCCGCCCGTAACCCCGGCGACCGTGGAGGAGGTGCTGGCGGTGGTCTGCCAGCCGGGAGCGCGCGCCGTGGTGCTCAACGTGTGGGGTACCTGGTGCGGGCCGTGCCGGGAGGAGTTCCCCGACCTGCTGCGGCTCCACCGCGACTACCGGGACCGCGGGCTGCGCCTGGTGCTGCTGTCGGTGGACTTCGACAGCGAACTGCCGCAGGTGAACCGGTTCCTCGCCGAGCAGGGCGTGGACTTCGACACGTACCTGCGCTCCGGCGGCGACGACAACGCGTTCATCGATACGCTGAGCCCGCGCTGGTCGGGCGCCCTGCCCGCGACCTTCATCTACGACGGGTCGGGCACGCTGCGCGACTTTTGGGAGGGCAAGGCCGGCTACGCGCAGATGCAGAGGCGCATGCTGCGGGTGCTGGAAGGCAAGGGCGATTCGGACTCCACGGAGGTCTCCTCATGAAAGCGCGCAACCTGCTGCTCTTCGGACTCACCGCCGTCACGCTCACCCTCGGCGGCCCGTCCGCGGGTGCCGCCGAGCCCGCGGCCGCCGAGCCCGCGGCTGCCCCCCCGGCGCTCGCCATCGGCGCCGTCATGCCCATGGCCGGCGTCAAGATGATGGGCGTGGACGGCCGCGAGACCACGCTCGCCGGCGTGGCCGGCCCGAAGGGCACGCTGGTGGTCTTCTCCTGCAACCACTGCCCGTGGGTGAAGGCCTGGGAGCCGCGTTTGGTCGCCATCGGCAACACCTGGCCGAAGCGAGGCGTCGGCGTGATCGCCGTCAATGCCAACGACCCGAAGGGCTACCCCGAGGACGGCCTCGACGGCATGAAGCAGCGCGCCAGCCAGCGCCAGATGGCGTTCCCGTACGTGGTCGACGCCACCTCCGACGTGGCCCGCGCCTTCGGAGCCGCCAAGACCCCCGAAGCCTTCCTTTTCGACAAGGCGGGCAAGCTCGTCTACCACGGCGCCATCGACGACAACGCCAAAGAGCCTGGGAAGGTGAAGGAGCGCTACCTGCAGAACGCGCTGGAGGCGCTGACCGGCGGCAAGGAAGTGGCGGTGAAGGAGACCAAGGCGCTCGGCTGCAGCATCAAGTACCGGGCGAAGGCGGGTTCGTAGGAGCCGAATACGGCTGACGGCGGCGCGCCGGCGCCCTCAAGCGCCCCGCCGTCCTCGCGACGCCATCCAGAACTTGTAGACTGGCACCCCCAGGGCGATTACCGCGAACGAGATCAGCACCTGTCCCGCGCCCTGCATCAGCGAGATCCCGACGATGAACAGCGTGGCCGCCACGAAGGCCGCCACCAGGCCCGTGGCCATGGGCATGCGGTAGGTCCCCTCGCCGGAGCCGCTCGGCACGCCGGTGCGCCGCTCCCGGCGGCGCAGCAACAAGAGCCCCACCAGGCAAACCGCGTAGAAGAACCAGGTCGTGGTCACGAAGATGTCGGCCAGGCGGTCGAAGCCGGGCACCAGGAGCAGGCTCAGGCAGGTGAACGCGCCGATCGCGGCCAGGGCGTTCACCGGCGAGTGGGTGCGCGGGTGCACACGGCCGAGCGCCGGGAACATGATGCCGTCGCGCGCCATGGCGTAGGGGACGCGCACGCTGGTGAGGACGGCGCCGTTGAGGATTCCCAGCGTCGAGACCATCACCAGCACCGACACGGCGCGGGCCCCCGGCGCCCCGAAGGCGCGCTCCAGGGCGAGTGCGGCGATGTTCTGCGCCTGCCGCATCTCGGCCGGGCTCAGCAGGTACAGGTAGGCCACGTTCGCCAGCAGGTAGAGAAGCATGCAGCCCAACGTGCCGATGAGGATGGCGCGCGGGAAGGTGAAGCCCGGGCGCTTCACCTCGCCGCCGGCGTAGGTCACGTCGATCCAGCCGTCGTAGGTGAAGAGGATGGTGATGAGCCCCAGGGCCATGGCTACCGGGAGCGGGTGCGCCAGCGGCGCCGCCTCGGCCGCGGTGAAGTGCGCCATGTCGCCGCGGCCGCTCACCAGCGCGCCCACGCCGAGCAACGCCAGGCCCAGCACCTTGGCGGCGGTGAAGATGTTCTGCGTGCGCGTGCCGGCCTTCACGCCGAGGCAGTTGACGAGCGTCAGCAGCGCCACCGCGCCGATGGCCAGGTACTTCTCCGACCACGCGGGGAACCCGAACAGCGGCGCGAAGTAGCTGGCGAACACCAGGGCGATGCCGGCCAGCAGGCTGGGCCGCGAGATGAGCACGTTGCTCCAGCCGAAGGCGAAGGAGACGCTCGGGCCGAAAGCCTCGCGCAGGAAGACGTACTGGCCGCCGCTCCTCGGGTA
>CAYLSO010000324.1:0-2167 GCA_964386525.1 uncultured bacterium | reverse complement strand
CGCCTGTCTTGCCAGGCGAAGACGGCCCCGCCCGCGTCGTCGGAGACGATACTAATACCAGCCTCGCGGGTGATGACCCTGCAGAGGGCCACGCCGTCGGCAGCCCACTGTGCCACCCCATCGGCGGAAACCCGCTGGGCGTAGATGTCGATATCGTCTCCGACGGCGCGGGCGTCCGACCAAATGACGATGGCCCCGCCCGCGCCGTCGGAGACGATCTCCGGGGGCCCCGTGACCGTGAAGGCGCTCAAGAGCGCCACGCCGTCGGCAGCCCACTGCGCCACCCCATCGGCGGACACCCGCTGGGCGTAGATCTGGGTGTAGATCGAGGTGCGGTCGTCGTGCCAGGCAACAATGGCTCCGCCAGCACCGTCGGAGACGATGGCCGGATCCCGCTGATAGCGTACGGCGGTGCAGAGGGCCACGCCGTCGGTTGGCCACAGGACCCCGCCTGCGGCGGAAACCCGCTGGACATAGAGGTCAATGTTGCTGAAGCTGCCGTCATCGTTGCGCCAGTCCTCCCAGATGATGATGGCCCCGCCCGTGCCGTCTGAGACGACGGCCCCGCTCCACTGATTGCGTACGGCGTTGCAAATCGGCACGTTGACGCCAGGGTCGGTGGGCCAAGCCGCAGCAGCGAGATGGGGCTGCAGGAGCGCAAGAACAGGCAGCCCAGCGCAGAGGAAGAAGCATGCCCAGTTCATGGAGACCCCCAGGGGGGACGGTGTCCGATGCCGGCGGGCGCGCAGCGCGTCGGGGGTGCGGCGCCCTCACCGGCCGTGATTCTACCCCTGACCTGCCCCCCCTGTGCAATGCACTTCTTGGGGCGTGACCCGGGCCGCCAAGAGGCGCCTAGAAGATCGAGTGGGCCCGCGCCCTGATGACCTCACCGGGCGCGGTCTTGGGGTGCCAGGATCGCCCTTGGGGCAGCCGAGGGCCCACGCCCGGACGCCAGCACCTGGCCAGGTCGCCGCCCCAGCCGAGGAGTGACGGAGGCAGGCTCTCAAGCTGGGTGGTCATGGCGCGTCTGCAAGTTCTTGACGAGCCAACCTAACCACGAGACGGACGACGCGTCGCGGGCAGCCCGCTCGCCTCGCCTGACTCCTCCCCCGAGACTCTCAGGTCTGCCAAGCCAATCCCTACGTGGGAGCTGGCAGTGGCCTCGTATCCGAAGCCCATGCCCCCCTCGACGTGCGCGGAGATCCGCTGCTCAGCGGCACCGCAGTCCCCCGGCAGTAGCGGGAGCCCAGCGAGGAGAAGTGCGGCATACCGCGCCGTGAGGCGCGCCCTGCCCATGTCAGCCTCAGCGACCTGTCCTGGTCCGCGTCAGACGCAGGGGTTCGAGCACGAAGTTGCGCACCTCCGCCACGACTTCCTCGAGCGCCGGCGCATCGAGGCGACTCCTGGAGAGGAACGCCTTCCACTGGGCCTGGGCCAATGGATCTTGCGCGAATTCGTCGCGCAGACCTGCCGGCATCTCGTCCGGCACAGCGGTGTCGCGTCGCGCGAACGTGGCGGCTATCGCTTCACCGAGACGACTTGGGTCCACGGCACCTTCCCGCGCCAGCGCGCGCACGTCGAAGTAGTCCTTCATCCGGCTGTTCCTCGTCCCGAACACGACGATCGCGTGCAGCTTCTCCGCAATCACGCTCTCGCGCGGGTAGGCGCGCAGGCGCGCCCGCGGCAGGTCGAGCAACCCCGGATAGTCGAGCCACTCGGGCGCGGGTGTCACGGCATCTCCGATCCCGACGTCCACCTGAACCGTGAGCCGCGCCGCGCCGACTCGGGCCTGAATGGTCGCACGCCAGCCGCCGTAGTCGTCCTCGACCCGAATCGGCGCGACGCGCACCGAATCTGCAAGGAACTCCACGGCGTCGGGTTCGACCGCCTGCGCGGCGATGTCCTTCAGGATCCGACCCAGCGCCTCCTCGGATAGGTCGCCAAAGCCCAGCAGGTCCGCATCGCTCGTGGGTCGCAGGGTCTCGCCCAGCCAGACGAGCATCAGCAGCGCCCCCTTGAGCACGAATCGGTCGGCGTGGGGCGATCGCGAGAGCCGGTAGAGGAACCGCTCGACGGCGTAGCGCGTCAGGACCAGGTTCGGGTCCACGCCGGTTGCTTGGGCGTGCCGGACCAGCCGCACGTGCACCGAGCGCGCCAGGCCCTTGCT
>CAYLSO010000323.1:0-2626 GCA_964386525.1 uncultured bacterium | reverse complement strand
GCCGCCAGGCGCCCGGCGGCGCGCACCAGCCGCGCCCCGGCGGCGGGGTCCTCGACACACACCAGGATGCGCTCGCGCACCGCCCACGGCGCGGCGATGCCCTGGGCGCGGCGGTACGACTCCATCTGGGCGTCGACGCGCTGGGCGGTCTGGCGCAGCGCCAGCTCGCGCAGGGCGATGAGGTTGCCCTTGCGGAAGAAGTTCTCGCGCGCCCACTCGGCGCGCTCCGGCACGTACACCTTGCCCTCGCGCAGCCGCTGCAGGAGGTCGTCCGGCGGCAGGTCCACCAGCTCGATCTCGTCGGCGCGGTCGAGGATGGCGTCGGGCACGGTCTCCCGCATGCGCACCTCGGTGATCTCCTCGACGACGTCGACGAGGGTCTCCACGTGCTGCACGTTCAACGTCGTGTAGACCTCGATGCCGGCGGCCAGCAGCTCCTCCACGTCCTGCCAGCGCTTCGGGTGGCGGGAGCCGGGCGCGTTGGTGTGGGCGAGCTCGTCGAGCAGCAGCAGGGACGGGCGGCGCGCCAGCGCCGCGTCGAGGTCGAACTCCTGCAGGCGCACGCCGCGATGGTCGAGCGGCCGGAGCGGGAGGACCTCGAGCCCCTCGAGCAGGGCGGCGGTCTCGGCGCGGCCGTGGGTCTCGACCAGGCCGGCGACGACGTCGGCGCCCGCCCGCCGGCGCTCGTGCGCCTCGACGAGCATGGCGTAGGTCTTGCCGACGCCGGCGCAGGCCCCGAAGAAGATCTTGAGCTTGGCGCGCGCGGCGCGCTCTTCCTCGGCGCGGATGCGGGCCAGGAGCTCGTCGGGGCTGGGTCTGGGGTTCTCGGTCATGCGCCCTTCGCTCGCCCGGGCGGCGCCGGGCGGGGTGAGCATAGTCGCCGCGCGGGGATTCCACCACCGGCCGTAGCGCCGGGCGGCGGGCCGAACCGCGCGCCGGGCGGCCCGCCGCCTAACCTGTCGAGCGCCAGGTTGAGCTCGAGCACGTTGACCCGCGGCTCGCCGAACACCCCCCAGGTGCGGCCCTCCGTGTGCCTGTGCACGAGCGCGCGAACCTGCTCGGGAGCGAGCCCCCGGGTCCGCGCCACGCGCGCCACCTGGTATTCGGCCGCAGCCGGGCTCACGTGCGGATCGAGCCCGCTCCCCGAGGCGGTGACCAGGTCCACGGGGACCGGTCCGGTGGCCGTCGGGTCGGCCGCGCGCAGCGCCGCGAGGCGCGCCGCCGCCGCCTCGATCAGCGCCGGGTGCGACGGGCCGTAGTTGGACCCCGTGGACGCGGCGGCGTTGTAGGGGAACGAACCGGTGGCCGAGAGCCGCCCCCAGAGATAGCGCGGCGCGTCGAACGGCTGGCCGACGAGGCGGGAGCCCACGGCGCGGCTGCCCTCCCGGATCAGGCTGCCGTCGGCCTGCGCGGGGAACGCCACGCGGGCGATGCCCGTGACCGCGAGCGGGTAGGCGATGCCGGTGAGCAGCGTGAGCAGGATCAGCATCACGACGGCGGGTCGAAGCTCGGAGCGCATGGTCGGTCCCCTACACGAGGTGCAGCGCGGCCAGGATCATGTCGATGGCCTTGATGCCGAGGAACGGGGCGATCAGGCCGCCGCCCCCGTAGACGAGCAGGTTGTTGCGCAGCACCGTGGCCGCGCCGGCGGGCCGGTAGCGCACGCCGCGCAGGGCCAGCGGGATCAGCGCGACGATGATCAGGGCGTTGAAGATGACCGCCGAGAGGATGGCGCTGGCCGGGGTCGTCAGGCGCATGACGTTGAGCGCGCCGAGCGCCGGATAGGTGCCGGCGAACGCCGCCGGGACGATGGCGAAGTACTTGGCGACGTCGTTGGCGACGCTGAAGGTGGTGAGCGCGCCGCGCGTCATCAGGAGCTGCTTGCCGGTCTCGACGATCTCGATGAGCTTGGTCGGATTCGAGTCGAGGTCGACCATGTTGCCGGCTTCCTTGGCGGCCTGCGTGCCGGTGTTCATGGCCACCGCCACGTCCGCCTGGGCCAGGGCCGGTGCGTCGTTGGTGCCGTCGCCGGTCATGGCCACCAGCCGGCCGCCGGCCTGCTGGTCGCGGATCAGCTTGAGCTTGGTCTCCGGCGTGGCCTCGGCGAGGAAGTCGTCCACGCCCGCCTCGGCGGCGATGGCGGCGGCGGTGAGCGGATTGTCGCCGGTGATCATCACCGTCTTGATGCCCATGCGCCGCAGGTGGGCGAAGCGCTCGCGGATGCCGCCCTTGACGATGTCCTTGAGCTGGATCGTGCCCAGCACGGTGGCGTTCTCGGCGACCACCAGCGGCGTGCCGCCGCCGCGGGCGATCTCCTCGACCGCGACCCGCACCGGGGCCGGGAACTCCCCGCCCCGCCCGCGCACGAAGTCCGCGACGGCGTCGGCGGCGCCCTTGCGGATGGCGCGGCCGTCGAGGTCCACGCCGCTCATGCGGGTCTGCGCGCTGAACGGCACGAAGGCGGCCCCCAGGGCGTGGATGTCGCGCTCGCGCAGGCCGAAGCGCTCCTTGGCCAGCACCACGATGCTCCGCCCCTCCGGCGTCTCGTCGGCCAGCGAGGCGAGCTGGGCGGCGTCGGCCAGCCGCTCGACGGGGATCCCCGGCGCCGGGTCGAAGGCGGTCGCCT
>CAYLSO010000322.1:0-2433 GCA_964386525.1 uncultured bacterium | reverse complement strand
AGCTTCCAGGTGCCAATATTTGTTGGAATGCTCGGCTGAGCGAGAGCCGCACCTGCGAGCACGAGCACCACCGCAAGCGAGAGGACCGCCAGGAGATACACCTGCCCGCTTTCTGACTGCATCATTGCCTCCCTGCGTGTGCCCTTGGACGAGATCGCAAGGCTGGATCTTCCATGGTGGGCGGATTCTACCCCAGCACCGTCCTGGGTCTGGTCCGCGAATCGACCGATCGCAGCGTGCAGACGCAGGCGGTACGGCGCCCGCCTTCTCCGTCTCGGCCTTACACGAACACTTTACAGACGGCGTGAAACAACAACGGCGATCCCACTGCTTGGATCGCCGTAAGTTATTGCATCTAAAGGTGGTGCGGAAGGGGGGATTCGAATCCCCACACTCTTGCGAGTGCCAGCCCCTCAAGCTGGCGGAAGCGCATCGCATCGGGACGGGGCCATGTTGCGCTTCAATAAACCGAGGAATCGCGCTACTGCTTCAGCGTGAAAGTCAAATGGATGGTGACAGGGATGGACGCAGGCTTGCCGCGGATGGTGCCTGGTCTGAACCGCCACTGGAGGACGGCCCTGAGAGCCTCCTGATCGAGGCCGTAGACGCTGTCGAGCGAATCCACTACCTGGCATTCCCCTACCGTCCCATAGGCATTGACGATGCAATCGAGCTCCACCGTGCCCTCGATCCTTTTCTCCATCGCGGCCTTGGAATAAAAGGGCTTAACTTCCCTCGTGAGACGAGGGTAAGTGGCGCGAAAGATCGACATCAGACTCTTCCCTCTCTTCCTGCCTGGAGAAGGAGAGCGCCGATCGAAGTCGAGCGCCCAGAGACGCGCTCGGCTCAAAGCCTCTTCCCGCTCCGACTGGTGGACCTTGGCCGCAGTGCTGTCGAAGGCTGAGTAGAGCTCTGGCCTCTCGTCGCCGTTGGCGTCCGCCTCAAGAGCGAACCACTTAAGGGCTTCTGCCTTGTCCATCGGGACACCCTGTCCAATGAGGTGCAGGGTGCCCAGTGCGTGCTGCGCGTGCCCGTCTCCCGTCTCGGCCCTCTGGCGCAAGGACACCAACTCCTCCGCTGTCGGGGTCGCCCCTTGGGGCGACGGCGGAGACTGCGGACAGAGAGGTGAGCTGGAGACAGGAGCGACGAGGACCGCGAACAGCGAGGCTGCTGCTAGAAGCGCGAAGCCTTGTCTCACGCGCCACTCCCTGAAGCCGCGACGCCCTACGGTTTCGGAGCGAGCACGCATTCCTGTTCTCCTGCAGTCGGGCGATTCCACTGGAGTGCGAGGCAAGTTCCTGGGTCAAGAACTCCGCGCCATCCTACAGGAAACGCCCAGGATTGCGTCCCAGGTCATGCGTCTGGCTTTACAAAACCACTTTACAAAAGGAGTGAAACAACAACGGCGATTCCACTGCTGGAACCGCTGAATGTCTCTGCGAGGGTGAGAGTCCGCCTTCGCTATGGTCCGGTTCGCGGCCTTCCTCCCATAGCTTCGGCGGGACAGCCTTCGCCCGTGGCTGGCTTGCCCAGCCGTAGCTCACCCGAGGGTCGGGCAAGCCGAGGGGGAGCGAAGGCTGGTGCGGAAGGGGGGATTCGAACCCCCACACTCTTGCGAGTGCCAGCCCCTCAAGCTGGTGCGTCTGCCAGTTCCGCCACTTCCGCAACGAGGGTGAGCCGACGACTTTCTACTTCTTGACCGGCGCGGCGGGCGGCGTTGCAGGCGGTGTTGCCGGCGCGGTTGGCGCGGCGGGTGTCTTGACTCCGCTCACAACCGAACTCGGACCCTTCTGCCACGCGATCGCCAGCCCGATCGACCCGATCATGAAGAGCGCGGCCAGAATCGTCGTGGCCCGCGTCAACATGGTCGCCCCGGTCCGGGCGCCGAACACGGTCTGACTGCTGCTGCCGCCGAATGCGCTCGCGATGTCTCCCGCGCGCCCCTGCTGGAGCAGGATCGAGAGGAGGAGGAAGAAGCACACCAGCACGTACACGGCAACCGCCAGATAGTAGAACATCTTTCTATTATACAGATCTCGAGGCGCCTGTCACGATCGCGAAAAACGACGGCACCGTCAGGCTGGCCCCGCCGACCAGCGCGCCGTCGACGTCCTCGAGAGCCATCAAGTCGTTGATATTGTCGGGTTTAACGCTCCCGCCATAGAGCACGTGGCAGGCCCCGGCGGCCTCCTGGCCGAAGGCCCCGCCGAGGCGCGCCCGGATGTGCGCGTGGGCTTCGCCGGCCTGGGCGGGGGTGGCGTTCCGGCCCGTCCCGATCGCCCACACCGGTTCGTAGGCAATCACCAGCGAGCCGACCTGGGCCGGTGTGAGCCCGTCCAGCGCGGCGTCGAGCTGCCGGTCGAGCACGGCCAGCGTCTGGTTCGCGTCGCGCTCTTCGAGCGTTTCGCCGACGCAGACGATGGGCGTGAGGTC
>CAYLSO010000321.1:0-10008 GCA_964386525.1 uncultured bacterium | reverse complement strand
GCCCAGCAGCCGCTCGATCTCGCTCAGCATGCGCTGCAGGTCGAACGGCTTGACCATGTAACAGTCCGCCAGGTTCTGCGCCTCCCGCCGCACCTCCGCCTGGTCGTAGGCGGTCATCAGGATGACCGGGCACTTCACCTGGCCTTCGCGAAGCCGGCGGAGCACCGAAACCCCGTCCTCGGCCGGCAACCGGTTGTCCATCACGACGAGATCCACCGCCGGCACCGGGAAGAGATGCCGCTCCGCCTCTTCAGCGCTCTGCGCCGTGACCGCTTCGAAACCCGCTTCCCGGAGGGCGCTGGCCAGCGTGCGGCGCAGCAAGGATTCGTCCTCGACGATCAACACCCTCTTGGCCACCCGTTACCTCCGTCATCGCCCACAGGTATATGCAGCCTGCGTGCCAAGAAAGGACTTAGCCCAGGTGTCGAAAATCTTACATGCGTAACTAGTTGATGTGACTACACTTAGAAATCGACTTGAATCTATCGTCAGGACTCCGGGGAGATCGAATGCGGCCGCTGATGAAGAATCGAGGGATTAGCTGTTAGGATTTCTAACAGGGACGACGAGTTTAGAACTGAATAACACGGATTATCAATCACTTACGGGAGCTGTTCGATTTTTTGACATGTCGCCTTCTCTTACATCTACTCCTTCCATCCGCTTCAGCCTCTCGATCAAAGTGGGCCGCGCGATGTCGAGGATGCGCGCCGCGCGCGACTTGTTGCCCCCGGTCATGCGCAGGACTTCCCGGATGTGCTGCTCCTCGATCTGCGCCAGCGTCTGCGAGGCGAAGCGATCGCGCGGGCGCGGCCCCGACTCTTCCCCGGCGACTTCCGGCGGCAGGTGGGCCGGCATCAGAAGCTCGCCGTCCTCCAGCAGCACGACCCGCTCGAGCACGTTGCGCAGCTGGCGCACGTTGCCCGGCCAGGAGTAGCGCCGCAGCAGCCCTGCCGCCTCCGGCGACAGCTCGCGGAACCGCTTCTTGAACTTGGCGTTCATCTCGGCCAGGAAATGGCGGGCCAGCAGCACCACGTCGTCGCCCCGCTCGCGCAGGGCCGGAAGCCGGATGCTGACCACCTTCAGGCGGTAGTAGAGGTCCTCCCGGAAGCGCCCCCGCGTCACCTCGTCCTCGAGTCGCTTGTTGGTGGCCGTGACGATGCGCAGGTTGGCCTGCAGGGTCTCGGTCCCCCCGACCCGCTTGAACTGCCGCGAGTCGATGAAGCGCAGGAGCATGGCCTGCGTGCCGAGCGGCATCTCCCCCACCTCGTCGAGGAACAGGGTGCCGTTCTCGCACACCTCCACCAGGCCCTTCTTGACCTCGCGGGCGTCGGTGAAGGCGCCGCGCTCGTGGCCGAAGAGCTCGTTGTTGAGCAGCGCCTCCTGGAACTGCGAGCAGTTCACCTCGACCAGCGGGCAGTCGCGGCGCTCGCTCTGGTCGTGGATG
This sequence comes from uncultured bacterium, assembly GCA_964386525.1. Classification (GTDB taxonomy): domain Bacteria; phylum Eisenbacteria; class RBG-16-71-46; order RBG-16-71-46; family DASYSL01; genus CAYLSO01. Next base: position 8,561 of record CAYLSO010000321.1, on the reverse strand, counting down.
GCGCGGGCCACCAGCTCCTTGCCGGTCCCCGATTCGCCCTCGATGAGCACGGTGGTGGCTTCGGAGGCGGCCACCTTGGCGATCACCTGCCGCAGCTCCAGGATGGTCGGGCTCTCGCCCAGGATCTCGGAGGAGCGCAGCGGGTCCTGCTGGCCGCGGCGGAAGGCGTCCAGCTCGGTCTCCCGGGCGAAGGCCTGCGCGGCCGACTGCACGGCCAGCACGATGTCTTCCATCTCGTAGGGCTTGCGCACGAAGTCGGCGGCCCCCAGCTTCATCGCCTCGACCGCCGACTCGATGTCCCCGTAGGCGGTGATCACGATGACCTGAGTCTCGCGGTCGGTCTCGCGGATGCGGCGCAGGACCGAGAGGCCGTCGGTGTCGGGCAGGCGCATGTCGAGGATGGTGACCGTGGGGCGCAGCTGGCGGACGAGGTCGTAGCCGGCGCCGCCCGTGGCGGCGCTCTCGACGCGGTAGCCGCGCGCCTTCAACACCTTGGTGAGCGACTTGCGGATCAGGACTTCATCGTCGATGACGACGACGGTGGATTTCATCGTTCTTCGGGCGACTCCACGGGCAGCGGGAAGGAGACCCGGAAGGTCGCCCCGCCGGAGGAGTTGTTGCGCGCCGTGATCACCCCGCCGTGGTCGCGCACGATCTCGAGCGAGATGGGCAGGCCCAGGCCGGTCCCCATGGAGCGCGTGGTGAAGAAGGGGTCGAAGATCTTCTCCATGCTGTCCTTGGCGATCCCGGGGCCGGTGTCGGCGAAGGAGACGTCGACGAACTGCTTGCGGGTGCGCGGGCGGCGCACGGAGGTGGAGACGGTGAGCGCGCCGCCTTCAGGCATCGCCTGCACGGCGTTCAGGCACAGGTTGAGGAAGACCTGCTGCACCAGGTCGGGGTCCACCCACACCTTGGGCAGCTCCTCGACGTAGTCCTTGTCCACCTTCACGCCGCCGGCGCTCATCTGCAGCTCGAGGTTGTCGAGCGTCTTGTCGACGATGGCGTGCAGGTCGGAGAGCACCGGCCGCCCGCTCTGCGGCCGGGCGAAGAGCAGGAGGCCGGTGATGATCTGCTCGATGCGGTCCAGCTCCTTGATGACGTCGTCGAGGTCCTCGCGCCGCGAGTCGGCGGGCTTGAGCTTGGAGGAGACGAACTGGACCGTCGTGCGGATGCCCGTCAGCGGGTTGCGGATCTCGTGCGCCACGTAGGCCGACAGCTCGCCCAGGGAGACCAGCCGGTCGAGCTTCTTCTGGAACTCGCCGCCCTCGGTCTCGGCCACCGCGTCGGCCACCAGGACGTGGCCGACCACCGCGCCGGTATCGCCGCGCATGGGGAAGGCCTCCACCTTGAGGGTGGCCTCGCGGCCTTCGGTCTCGACCCGAAACTCGCGCGGCTGGCGCGACTCGCCGCGCAGCCACTTGGCTTCCAGGCCGACGAACACCCGCGTGGCGGGCAAACCGACGAGATCCTCCGGCGGCATGCCGAGCAGCTCCTCGCAACGCCGGTTGGCGTAGAGGATCTTGCGCTCGCGGTCGAGAGCGAGCACGCCCTGCTCGAGCGTGTCGAGCACCTGCTCCAGCGGCAAGCCGGGCGCCTCGATTCCGGCGGCGTCTTCTCCGGCCGTCTTGGGGGTCATGATCCGATGGGCTCTCCGGGTCTCCGGGCCGGCGCGGCGGCCGACTTCGGCCACCATACCTGACGCCGCCGCCGGGTCAATGCCGATGTGCGGCCGGGGGTGCGGCCCCACCCCCCGGCGGCCTTGTTGGGCCCGCCCGGCCGATGGTAGAGTGCCTCGACCTCGGATCCACCTTCGGATCGCGCGGGGAACCCCTTCCAACGACTTCGGGAGCTCAAGGGCATGCTGAAATTCCTGCGGGGCAGCCGCCGCACGGCGATCATCTGGTGGTTGGTCATCCTCGGCACCGCCGTGACCTTCATCATCGGCTTCTCGGTCGCGCCCAACATCGTCGGCACTCGCGAGGTGCGCGGCTCGACCGTCCTGGGCACCGTGGACGGGCAGCCGATCACGCAGCAGGATCTGCAGAACACCTACAACGGCCTGGTGCAGCAGTTCGTCCAGCAGTACGGACGCGACCCCCAGAGCCGCGAGGAGGGCATGCTGCGCGAGCAGGCGTGGCTGCAGCTGCTCACCGAGAAGTCCATGCTGCGGCTGGGCCGCAGGATCGGCTTCCGGGCCACCGACCCGGAGGTGGTCTTCGCGATGCGCAACACGCCGCCCGCGTCGGTGCGCTCCCAGCCGGCCTTCCAGACCAACGGCCGGTTCGACGCCCAGAAGTACATGGCCGCGCTCTCCGACCCCCAGATCAACTGGAGCCCGCTGGAGGAGGAGGTGCGCCGCACCCTGCCGGCGCAGAAGGTCGAGGAGCGCCTCCTGGCCACCGCCAAGTTCAGCGAGCCGGAGCTGATGCGAGCCTTCGTGGACCAGTACGAGAAGGCGCAGGTGATGGTGGCCCGCTGGTTGCCCTCGACCGCCCCCCTGGACACCACCAAGATCACCGACGCGACGCTGCGCGAGTACTACGAGCAGCACCGCGGCCTGTTCTCGGGGCCGGTCGAGGCCAGTGCCGTGGTCGTGATCCTGCCCAAGAAGTTCACGCCGGAGGACGACGCCGCGGCCCGCGACCGGGCCGCCTCCCTGGCCCAGCAGGCGCGCGCCGGCGCCGACTTCGCCCAGTTGGCCCGCGACCACTCCGAGGGCCCGACCGCCGACCAGGGCGGGGAGGTGGGGCGCGACTTCCGGGCTGCCGATCTGCCCGCCGAGGTCTCGGGCAAGGTGGCCACGGTGGCCGACTCGGCGGTGCTCGATCCGGTGCGCGAGGGCATCAAGTACTACTTGATGCAGGTGCGGCGCAGCCCCGTCGTGGGCCCCGAGCCGCTCTACCGCATGCGCCAGATCGTGATCTCCATCCGCATCTCCGAGACCTCGCTGCAGGAGGATCTCGAGCGCCTCGAGAAGCTGCGCAAGGCCGCCCGGTCGCGCGGCCTCGGCCCGACGGCGGCGGCCATGGGCGTGGCGGCGCGCGAGACCGGCTGGGTCAACGCCAACAGCTTCGCGCCGGAGCTCTACGCCATCCCTCAGGCACAGGGGTTCGTGCTCACCGCCAAGGCGGGCTCGGTGAGCGCCGTCTACGACCAGGAGGCCAACTGGGTGCTGCTGCAGGTCAAGGAGCGCCGCGAGGAAGGGCCGCGCAAGTTCGAGGACGTGCGCGCCCAGGTCAGGGCGTTCGTGGAGCAGAGGATGCGCCTCGAGGAGCCGCGTCGCGCGGCCGAGCGGGCGCTCGCCGCGGTCCGCGGCGGCCAGGACTTCGTGGCGGCGGCGCGCGCCGCCGGCGCTGCCACGGTCGAGGCCACCGGGATGTTCTCGCGCGCGCAGGCGCCACCGCAGCTGGTGGGCAGCAATCTGGCGCTGGGCCTGGCGTTCACGCTGCCGGCCGGCCAGGTCGGCGGGCCGATCAGCGCCGCCGGCGGGGTGCTGCTCCTGCGCAAGGACGCCCACGAGTCCGCGCCGATAGCGAGCTACGACTCCCTCAAGGTGCAGGTGTCGCGGGGGCTGCTGTCGACGCGCCAGAACCGCAACTTCAGCGCCTGGCTCGATTGGCTGCGCTCGACGAGCAAGGTGGAGGATCGGCGGGGAGACGTGCTCCCCATCCAGTAGGAAGGCCGCGCCGGCAGGCGCCGGCAGGCGGAGGGTTCCGGGCGCCCGATCCGGAACCCTCCGGCCGTCCGGGGCGTGGACCTACTCGATCGGCTTCGGTTTGTCCTTGTCCTTGTCTCCCTGGTCCTTATCGTCTTCCTGCAGCTCGCGGGCCGCGCGCTTGAACTCCCGCAGGCCCTGCCCGAGGCCCTTGGCGACCTTGGGGATCTGGCTGGCGCCGAAGAGCAGCAAGACGACCAAGAAGATGATGATCAGTTCGCCCATTCCCAGTTGCGGCATATCCGTTCCTCCGCGAATCGCGTTGCGGGACCCCCCGGCCGGCTAGGGCGCCTCGAGCGCCTGCCGGGCCTGGTCCCGTCCCACCACCACCGTCACATCCCAGTCCACCGGCGCCCGCTGCCGGAGCACCTGCGACCCGCGCAGCCGCCGCGCCACGGTCCTGGCCCGGGCTGGATCCGCGCCGCGCGCCACGACCAGCGTGCGCGGGTAGTCAAAGCGGTCGGCGTTGCGGATGCCGACGACCTCGATGCCGCTCTCGCGCAGCAGGCTCGCGACCAGGCTGCCAGCCCCGGCCTGCCCGCTGCCGTTCAGCACCTCGGCGCGCACCCGGCCGGCCCGCGCCACCGAGCGCAGGCTGTCGGCGCGGCGCTCCGCGTCGGGTGGGCCACTCAGCCCGCCGATCACCGCCGACAGGCCAAGAGCGCCCACCACCATGGCGACCGCACCCAGCGCCGCCGCGCCCACGCGGGGGCGCCGCCGGCCGCCCCGCAACGGCGGACGCGAGGGCCGGCGGACGGGCACTAGCTCTCCGGCCGCCGGCCGCCGGCCCGGCCCGGCGTCGGACGCCGCGCGGCACCGGCCGCCCGGGGCCGTCGCGTCCGTCCTGCCGCCGACCGGCCCCGCCGTTCCAGCGCGGCCGCCAGACGGCGGTAGGTCTCGCTCAGCGCTTCCGGCAGCACCTTGGTCTCGGCCACGGCCGCCATGAAGTTCGTGTCTCCGCTCCAGCGCGGCACGAGGTGCAGATGCAGATGCCCGCTCACCCCCGCCCCGGCCGCCCGGCCGAGGTTGGCGCCCACGTTGAGCCCGCTGGGATGGTACACCTCCGCGAGCAGCGACTCACCCAGGGCCGCGAGGTCCCACAGGTCGCGGCGCTCCACGGCGGTCAGGGCCGCGAGCGTCCCGACATGCCGCTTCACCGCGACCATGAGGTGGCCGGCATTGTACGGGAACGCATTGAGCATCAGATAGGCGCCGCCGCGCCGGGCCAGCACCAGGAGCGCCCGGTCGTCTCCCGCCGGGCGCAGCGTGCAGAACAGGCAGCCGCGCTCGCGCTCGGCGCCGGTCACGTAGCTCATCCTCCAACCCGCCCACATCCTTTGCACGGCGTCCTCCCGGCGGTCGTCCCCGGGGGCTGGCTGCCCGGCCCCCGGAAAGCCCCGCACGCCTACAGCCGGCCCGCGGCGCGCAGCGCGCGGAACGCCGCCTCCGCCTCCGCCAGCTGCGCCAGCGTGTTCACTCCGAAAGCCTCGCGCGGGTCGCCCACCTTGACCACGGCCACCCGCCGCCCGCGCTCGCGCAGCAGCGACACGACGTCGGTGAGATAGTACTCCCCCTGGCGGTTCTCGGCCGTGAGCCCCCCCAGCGCCTCCAGGATGTCGGGGTACGCGAAGGCGTAGATGGCCGTGTTGATCTCCTGCAAGGCCAGCTCGGCGGGGGTGGCGTCGCGCTCCTCCACGATGCGCTCGATGTCGCCGCCGGGGTCGCGCACCACGCGGCCGTAGCCGCTGGGGTCGCGCAGGTCGGCCGACAGCACGGTGGCGGTGGCGCCGCGGCCCCGGTGCGTCTCGAGCAGCCGCCGCAGGGTGGCGCCGGAGAGCAGCGCCATGTCGCCGCACAGCACCAGCACGGTGCCGCGGAAGTCCGCCAGCGCCGGCACCGCCTGCCGGAAGGCGTGGCCGGTGCCCAGCAGCTCCTCCTGCACCACCCAGCGCGCCCCCCGCGCCGCGCACAGGGCGATCACCGCTTCGCGGGCGAAGCCCACGACGGCCACGCGGTCGCGCACGCCCAGCTCGTCGAGGCGGTCGAAGACGTGGCCGAGCAGGGGCTGGCCCGACATCTCGTGCATCACCTTCGAGATGTCGGACCGCATGCGCTTGCCCTGACCGGCGGCGAGCACCACCGCCGCCACGGGCCCGGCCGCCGCCGGCTCCTCGCTCATCGTTCGCCCTCACGCCGCAGGATGCGGAACTGCACGTTGTCGATGAGGCGCGCCCCCCCGAAGCGGCACGCCACCAGCGCCAGCACCTCGCCCGCGACGCGCTCCAGGGGCACCAGGGTGCGCGCGTCCACGATGTCGAGGGACTCCAGGCGCGCCAGCGGGGCCCCCGCGATGTGGCGCACCGCCAGCTGGCGCAACGCCGCCGCGTCGCGCTCGCCGGCGCGGGCCGCCGCCGCCAGGCGCGCCAGCGCCTGATGGAGCACCGGCGCCTCGGCGCGCTCCTCCGCCGAGAGGTAGGCGTTGCGCGACGACATCGCCAGACCGTCGCTCTCGCGCACCGTCGCCCCCCGCCTGACCTTCACCGGCAGGTCGAGATCGCGCACCAGGCGCTCCAGGACGACGCACTGCTGGGCGTCCTTCTGCCCGAGCCACAGCGTGTCGGGCGCGACGGCGTGGAGCAGCTTGAGGACCACGGTGCACACGCCCGCGAAGTGGCCCGGGCGCTGCGCGCCCTCCAGCACCGCCTCGAGCCCGGCCACCGTGACGCGGGCCGCGAAGCCGTCCGGGTACAGGACCTCGGCGCCGGGCAGGTAGACGGCGTCCACGGGCTCCCCGGCCAGCCGCTCGAGGTCGCGCGCGAGGTCGCGCGGGTAGTGGGCGAAATCCTCCTGCGGCCCGAACTGCAGCGGGTTGACGAAGATGCTCACCACCACGCGGTCGGCCTCGCGGGCCGCCTGGCGGATCAGCGACAGGTGTCCCTCGTGCAGCGCGCCCATGGTGGGCACGAAGCCCAGGCGCTGGCCGCGGGCCTTGAGCTTGTGCGACAGCCGCCGCATGGCGGCGGGCGTGGTCGCCCGGAGGAGCCTCACTCGTAGGATTCGCCGCGGTCGGGGAAGCGCCCGGCCTTGACGTCGGCGACGAAGCGGCGCAGGCCGTCGTCGGCCGCCTGCCACAGCTCGGCATAGCGGCGCACGAAGCGCGGCTGCTTGCCGTGGTAGAGACCGAGCACGTCGTGCCACACGAGCACCTGGCCGTCGCACGCCGCCCCGGCGCCGATGCCGATGGTGGGGACGCCGACGGCCCGCGTGATCTCTCCGGCGAGCCCCGCCGGCATGCCCTCGAGGACGAGCGCGAAGGCTCCCGCCGCCTCCAGGCCGCCGGCGTCGGCGAGCAGGCGCCGGGCCTCGTCGGCGCCGCGTCCCTGGACGCGGTAGCCGCCGAACTGCAGCACCGACTGCGGCGTCAGCCCGAGGTGGCCCATCACCGGGATGCCGGCTTCGACGATGGCGCGCACCGCCTCGGCGACGCGCGCGCCACCCTCGAGCTTCACCCCGTCGGCGCCGCCCTCCTTCACCAGGCGGCCGGCGCCGGCCAGCGCCTCGGTGGGGCCGGTCTGGTACGACATGAAGGGCATGTCGACGATCACCAGGGCGGCCGGCCGCGCCCGCACCACCGCCTTGGTGTGGTGGACCATCTCGTCGACGGTCACCGGCAGCGTCGTCTCGTAGCCGAGCACCACCATGCCGAGCGAGTCGCCGACCAGCACGATCTCGACGCCGGCCCCGTCGGCCAGCTTGGCGGTGGGGAAATCGTAGGCGGTGAGGACGGCGATGCGCTCCTTGCCCTTGAGGGCGCGCACCCGGGGCGCGGTCCAGCGCTCGCCGGCGCCGCTGCGCGGCGGACCCGGGGCGGCGCTCACGCCGGGACCCCCTGGCGCGGGGCGGCCTTGCGCCGGCGCGGCCGCTGCGCCTTGCCCTCCGGCGCGGCCGGAGCGCGGCTGCCCAGCGGCGCGTAATACACGGTGCCCTCGTGGTGCGACAGGATGCGGCGGCTCAGGTCCTCGAGGTCGGCGGCGTGGCGCACGAAATCGATGCTGTCGGTGTTGACCACCAGGAGCGGCGCGTCCGTGTAGTGGAAGAAGAAGTAGTTGTACGCCTCGTTGAGCGCCTTGAGGTACTCGCGCTCCATCTCCTTCTCGAACGGGCGGCCGCGGTCGCGGATGCGGGCCAGCAGCGTGTCGGTGTTGGCCTGCAGGTAGACGACGACGTCCGGCCGCGGCACCTCCAGCTCGATCTGGGTGACGATCCTCTCGTACAGCGCCAGCTCGCGGTCGGTGAGGTTGAGGTTGGCGAAGATGCGGTCCTTCTGGAACAGGTAGTCGGAGACCACGCGCTGCAGGAAGAGGTCGGTCTGCAGGAGACTGCGCTGCTGCTGGTAGCGGCTGAACAGGAAGTGCATCTGCGTCTGAAACGCCCAGCGCGCGCGGTCGGCGTAGAACTCGTGCAGGAAGGGGTTCTCCTCCACCTCCTCGAGCACGAGCTCGGCGCCCAGCCGCTCGGCGAGCAGGCGGGAGAGCGTCGTCTTGCCGACGCCGATGACGCCTTCAATGGCGATGTAACGGGTCTCGCGCTGGGCCATATCAGGCTCCGTCTGAAAACGCTGCGCGCGCCGCGCCGGGCCGGGGCCTCAGTACCAGAGACGGCTCATGCGCTTGACGGGGGGACGGGCCTTCAAGCGCGCCAGGAGGGCCACCATGGTGTCGCCGAGCACCGGATGCACGAGGGTCGGCTGCAACTCGACCAGCGGCACCAGCGCGAAGGCGCGCCGCTCCAGCTCCGGGTGCGGCACGGCCAGTTCGGGCTCGTCGATCACCTGGTCGCCATAGAG
>CAYLSO010000320.1:0-1810 GCA_964386525.1 uncultured bacterium | reverse complement strand
GACGCTCGATTTCGAGAGCCGCGACGTGCCCGGCCTCTACGTCGTCGGCGAGATGGGCGGCCGCGGCCTGATCAAGAACGCCATCAACGAGGGCAAGCTGGCGGTCGAGCACGTGGCGCGGGAGCTGACGCGGGCCGCGCGCGGGCCGGGAGTCGGCGCCCCCGTGCCCGCCGGCGACGACGTCTACGACCTCGTCGTCGTCGGCTCGGGCCCGGCCGGACTGAGCGCCGGCCTCGAGGCCCGGCGCTCGAACCTGCGCTGCGTCGTGCTCGAGCAGGGGGACCTCTCCGACACCATCCATCGTTACCCGCGCCACAAGCTGCTGCTCGCCGAGCCGGTGCGCATGCCCCTCTACGGCGATCTGTGGGTGGCGGACGCGTCCAAGGAGACGCTGCTCAAGGTGTGGCGCACGGTGATCGCCAGCACCGGGCTCGACGTGCGCACCGGGCAGCGCGTGACCGACGTGCGCCGTCGCGCCGCGCACTTCGAGGTGGTGACGGAGGGCGCCGTCTGGCGGTCGCGCCGCGTGGTGCTGGCGATGGGCCGCCGCGGCACGCCGCGCCGGCTCGAGGTGCCCGGCGAGGAGCTGCCCAAGGTCTTCTACGACATCGTCGAGATGGAGGTGTTCGCGGGCAATCGCATGCTGGTGGTGGGCGGCGGCGACAGCGCGGTGGAATCGGCGGTCGGCCTGGCCAGCCAGAAGGGCACCGAAGTGACGCTCAGCTACCGCGGCGACGACTTCACCCGCGTCAAGGAGCGCAATCAGGCCAAGCTCGCCGCCGAGGAGGAGCGCGGCCGGGTGCGCGTGGTGCGCCGCAGCCGGGTGCGCGAGATCCGCGCCGCCGACGTCGTCCTCGACGTCGACGGCCAGCCGCGCGATCTGGCCAACGACTACGTCGTGGTGCGGGCCGGCGGCGATCCGCCCTTCGCGTTCCTCGAGCGCGTCGGCGTGCGCATCGTCACCAAGGAAGTCGCCCTGACGATGGCTCTGCTCCTGGCGATGGTCCCGGCGCGCGCCCCGGCGCAGGTCTCCCCCGGCCCGCTGTCGCGGGCCCACGCCGAGCTCGACGCCACCACGCAGTGCTTCAAGTGCCACGCGCGCGGCGGGGGCATGAACGCGCGCTGCCTCGACTGCCACACCGAGATCGCGGCGCGCCGGCGGGCGGCGGCCGGCATCCATGGCCGCGAGGCGCGCGACCAAGACTGCGCTCGCTGCCATCCCGAGCACGCCGGGCGCGACTTCGCGCTCATCCAGTGGGACGAGGGCGCCGCCGAGAGGTTCGACCACCGCCGCGCCGGCTATGCGCTCACCGGCAAGCACGCGCCGCTGGCCTGCCGCGAGTGCCACCAGGCCAAGCATCAGCGCGCGGCGGCGGCGGGGCGCGTGCGCATCAAGAACCCGGAGCGCAGCTGGCTGGGGCTCGAGACCGAGTGCGCCGCGTGCCATGCCGACCCGCACAAGGGCAGCTTCGGCGCCGAGTGCGCCAAGTGCCATACCACCACCGACTGGCACCGCGTCGACCAGCAGGGCTTCGACCACGACCGCACCCGCTACCCGCTGCGCGGCAAGCACGCGGCGGTGGCCTGCGAGCGCTGCCATGATCCCAAGACGGCGTGGGGCAAGAAGCCGGCGTTCGCGCGCTGCGCGTCCTGTCACAAGGACGCGCACGCCGGGCAGGGCGCGCTGGCTGGCAAGCCGGCCGATTGCGCCGCATGCCATGCGGTGGAGGGCTTCCGGCCGTCCACCTTCGGCGTGGCGGATCACCGCCGCACGCCCTACCCGCTCGAGGGCCAGCACGCGGCGGTGGCG
>CAYLSO010000319.1:0-8083 GCA_964386525.1 uncultured bacterium | reverse complement strand
GCGCGACCCAGCCCAGCTCGTCGTGCTGCGCCGGCCGGTAGGCGCCCGCGCCCAGGCTGCGGCCGTCGTCGGTCACCGACACCACGCCGACGCGCAGCCCCAGCGGCGCGGGCAGGCCGGAGTCCGCATCGCGCTTCCCGGGCGACCCCATCTCCATGTACGAGCCGCCGAGCAGCCGCCGGTAGCGGGCGGTGAGCTTCTCCAGCGGTGGCGCCGTCGTGGGCACGACCCGCTCCCAGCGCGGGATCGCGAACCAGGCGCGCAGGACGCCGAGACGCTCGGTGTACGAGGCCGACACGCCCTCGAAGGTGTACTCCGGGGCGAGCACCTCGAGGCTGCGCTGGCTGACGCCGGCCGCGCCGGCGCCGCACGCACAGGCCGCGACGCCGCCCAGCGGCGGGGCGTCGGTCGCGTCCCAGCGCTGCAGCAGCAGCGGCGCCACGCGCAGCGGGAAGGCCCCGAGCGTGCCGCCGAAACGCCCCGACCGCAGATTGAGGCTGATCGTCCCCAGCGGGCTCGAGAGCTGCTCGGCCTGCTCGGTGAGGATCGCGTCGCCCTCGTTGCTGATGCGCAGCCACGGCACCAGCTCGACGCCTGGCGCCAGCGCCAGCGGCAGCCGCGCGTCGACCCGGAAGAGGAACAGGCTGCCGTTCTCGAGCAGCTCGTTGTAGAGGCCGCGGTCGCCGGGCTGGGCGCCCTCGGTGGAGATGACCTTCATGCGGGCGTCGAGCTTGAGCGACGAGAGGATGGCGGCGACTTCTTCGGCAGGACCGGGAGGTGGCGCCACGGCCGCGGGCGCCGGCGGTGCGGGTGGCGGCGTCACGGGCGCCTTCGTCGTCTCGAAACCCGGCCACCGCCGCGCCGCCGGCAGGACCGGGTCCATCAGGCTCGGGATGCGGTCGTCGAAGGACTCGCGCACCCGCCCGTCGCGCTCCACGAGAAAGACGCTCAGGTGCTGGCGCCCGAGTCCGTAACGCGCTGCGACCGTGCCGCCGGCGTCCCAGAGCTGCGGCACGGCGACGCGGTGCTCGCGGAGTTGCTCGCGGATCGAGACGGGATCGTCCGGGCCGAAGACGACGCCGAGCACCCGGGCGTCGAGCGGGCCCAGCGAATCGGCCAGGCTCTGCATCTCCAGGGCGACGGCGGTGCACTCGGGGCAGCCGCGGTTCCAGATGACGAGGACGGTGAGGGAGGCTTCCGCGAAGACGGCCGGTGCGCGGACCGTGCCGTCGCCCTCCAGGCGCGGCAGGTCGAAGCGGGGGGCGGGATCGCCAGGCCCCAGGGCGAGCGCCGGGTCACCCGGGACTGCCAGGACGAGGCAGAGGGAAAAGACCCGGAGCATCCCGCGCGGCATACGGAGCCAAGTTACCCGTCTCGGCCCTGACATGGATCCTCCGGTGGCGGTTTAGCACCACGGAGCCGGCGATGCAATCGGGACGAGGCCGCCGGGGGTGCTGCCGGCGCCTGCTGCGGCTTTCCTTGTTGACCGCCGGTGCCGGGTCTATCCTTGAGAACAGGAGGCTCCCGCCATGCGCATGCTCCCCTCGCGTTTTCCGTCTCGATGCCGGCGCCGCGCTCCCAGCTTCTGGACTGGCTGCGCACTGGCCTTGTTCTTCCTCGCCGCGCCGTGTCTTGGCCTCCAGGGCCCGGCACGGGCCGAGACGGTCGTGCAGCTCGAGGCCGAGAACATGGTTGCGTCCCACAATGTGGGCGGGGGCGCCATCGGTTATGTCTCCTGCGGCGCCGCCCGGGGCGGGCTGGCGGTGGATGGCGTGGACACCCCGGGCGACTACATCGAGTGGCCGCTCACCTTGGCGCAGGACTTCGTCTTCCGGGATTCGCTGCGCACGGCCGGATCCATCGGGGTCGTCCGTCAGTTCGCCATCCAGTTCCTGCCCAGCGGCGGCGGACCGCCGGTCGCCGCCGACACCTTGATCACTCTGCCCGGGGCGGGCATCGGCTGAACCAGCGCCAATTACGACTGGGTCCAGTCGTCCGAACCCATCCACCTTCCGGCCGGAAGCTACACCGTGCGCCTCGAGCGCCTGGGTCTTGCGGGGGGCACGAGAGTGGACTTCCTCGATCTCGTCGAGGTGCCCGGCGTTTCCGTGCCCGAGCCGGGCGCGCCGCTCTTCGCGCTCGCGCCGCCGCTGCCCAATCCGGCAGGCGCGAGCGTGGAGATCCGCTTCTCCCTCGCCGCGCCGGCGCACGCCACGCTGGCCGTCTACGACGTCTCCGGCCGCAGGGTGACCACGCTGCTCTCCGGTCTCACGCCGGCGGGCCCCCACCGCGTGCTTTGGGATGCGAGCGACGAACGTGGCGGCCGGGTTCCCGCGGGCGTGTACTTCCTCCGCTTGGCGGCCGCTGGGAAGACGCTGGTCAGGAATGTCGTGGTCATGCCTTGAGGGCTTGTCTGTTTCTGCTGCCGCGATTCCGTTCCGGAGCGGCGGCGGGACACCGGGCCACCCGCTAGTGTCAGCTGCGAGGTCTGGACAAGCCCCCAGCACCACGGGGCGGCCCACCGGGCCGCCCCGCGCGCTTGCGTCCCGCTGTCCCCACTCGCCTACGACTTCACGATGATCACCCGCTTGATGCGGCGGAACTCGCCGGTGTCGAGGATGTGCAGCTCCATCTTACCGTCCACCAGCCGCAGTTCGTAGCTCGTGCTGGGCTGCGCGCTGATCACGCGCGCCTTGGCCGCACCCGTCCAGATCATCTTCTCCGCGTCGGTGTCGAGCGGCGTGAAGGCGGTCTCGGGGGCGCCGGGCACCGGCACCAGGGTCTGCCCGATGCCGAGGACCCCGCCCTTCTCTTTGACGACGCCCGCCTTCTCCAGCTCGCCCTTGGTGCCGACGGCGTAGAACACGGTCGCCAGTTCGCGCCGCTTCTCCTCGAGCGTCACGTTGCGCACCGCCAGCGTGTCGCGCGTCTCCTGCACGGTCGTCTCGAGCCCGGCCACCTGCGTCTTGAGGGTGTCCACCTGGGCGCTGAGCACGGCGACCATCTGCTCCTTCTCGGTCACCGTCTGCTTGAGGGAGAAGATCATCTTCTCGAGGCCCGTGACCTTGATGCCGCTCTTCTTCAGGCCGGCCTCCAGCTCGCGGATGCGCACCTTGTTGCGCTCGATGCTGGAACGCAGCACGGCGATGCGGTCGAGCGCCTCCTGCCCCTTCGGCTGCGCCGGCTCCTGCCCGGTGCCGATCTTCCACGGCTTGACCCCGACGCCCGTGTCGCCCACGGCGATGGCGTTGAGGCTGTCCTGGATCTCGGCGATGGCGTCGATGGTCTGCACGTAGCGCGACGCCGCCTGGTCCTCGGCGGCGCGCGAGGTAGCCAGGTCCGCGGCCGTCTTCTGGTACCGCGCGAAGAGCACGGCGGCGACGATGGCCAGGATCACCAGGCCGACGATGAGAGCGATTTGAACGGGTTTGCGCATGACTTCGTTTCCTTCGTAGGTGACCGGACGATTTCCGGGAAGGATGGACCGCTGCCCGTAGCTCGGGTCGGCCCGGCTCGGATGGCCGAGGTCTCCGGGGCGCGGCGCGGGCCGGCCTGCCGCGCGGCGCCCGGTGACTCGACGGGCATTATACCCCAGGGCCGCCTCTTGGGGTTCCATCACCGCTCCGCGCTCCTGCTAGAATGCGGCACCTATGTCCAACGCTGCCAACGCCCTGCCCGCCGGACGCGCCGGCCTCCGCACGCTGCTTGCGCTGGCGTGGCCGGTGGTGCTCGCCCGCTCCTCGCAGTCGGTGGTCGGCATCTGCGATGCCGCCATGTCGGCCCCCCTCGGCGAAACCGCCCTGGCCGCGGCCACCTCGGGGGCGATCAATGCTTTCGCCTTCATGGTGCTGCCCATGGGCACCGTGTTCATCGTGCAGAGCTTCGCCGCGCAGCTCTACGGCGCCGGGGATCTGCCGGCTGCCCGCCGCTACGCTTGGTACGGACTGTTGCTCGCCGCGCTCACCATGGTGGGCGCGGTCGCCGTGACCGCCGCCGTCGGGCCGGTGATGGGCCGGTTCGCCTACGAACCGCGGGTGCACGCGCTCATGACCGACTACATCGTCATCCGCCTGTGGTCGATCGGCGCGGTGGTCGGGACGGAGGCGCTCGGCAACTGGTTCGCCGGGCTGGGCAACACCCGCGTCCAGATGCGCGCCAGCGTCGTCACCATGGTGACCAACGTGGCGCTCAACTGGGTCCTCATCTACGGCAAGCTCGGGGCTCCGGCGCTCGGCGTCGAGGGCGCCGCGCTGGCCAGCACGCTGGCGAGCTGGATCGGCTTCGCGGTCGTCGCCGTCGCCTTCCGTGCGCGCGAGCGGGAGATCGAGCGCCAGGCGGCCGCGGCGGGCCCGCGCCCGGCGCTGGGCCTGCGCGCCCACGAGTTCCTGCGCATGCTGCGCTTCGGGCTGCCCAACGGGCTCAACTGGTTCATGGAGTTCGCGGCCTTCCTGCTCTTCATCAACGCCGTGGTGGCGGGCCTCGGCACCACGGTGATCGCCGCGTTCAACGTCATCCTGCAGATCAACTCGATCTCGTTCATGCCCGCGTTCGGGCTCGCCTCGGCCGGCGCGATCCTGGTGGGCCAGGCCATCGGAGGCGGCATGGCCGGCGAGGTCGGACGCGTCGTGCGACGCACCCTCGCCGTGGCCCTGGTCTGGCAGGTGGGCGTGGGGTTCGTCTACTTCACGCTGCCCGGCCCCCTCATGCGGATCTTCGCGCCGCCCGGCGGCGTAGCCGGCGACTGGATGCGGATCGGCGCCCTGATGCTGGCGATCAGCGGCGCCTGGCAAGCTTTCGACGCCATCGGCATCACGCTGGGCGAGGCGCTGCGCGCGGCCGGCGACACCGCCTGGTGCATGTGGGCGCGGCTGGCCATCGCCTGGTTGGTCTTCGTCCCGGGCGCGTACTTGCTGGTCACCGTGCGTGGCGGCGGCCCGCCCGCCGTCATGTGGTGCGTCGTGTTCTATCTGGCGTGCCTGGCGGCGGCGCTCGGCTGGCGCTTCCGCTCCGGCGCCTGGCGGCGCATCCATCTCATCGAGGAGGAGCGGCGGGGAGTGTAGCCGGAGAGCCAGCTATGGGCGGCGCGCGTGCTTAGCCAGGCCCCCTATCGCAGCACCCACGGCACACCGTCCACGTGCCCGGCGATGGGGATCTCGATCTTCCAGATGTTCAGCGTCAACTGGCGCTGCTCGCCCTTGCCGTCGAGCGAGAGCCCGAAGAACCCTCTCCAGAAGATGTCGCCGTGGAGCTGGCGGCTGAAGTCGCGCATGGCGCGCGGGGAGGCGCCGATCAGCGGCTCGCTGATGGCCACCATCGCGGTGACGTCGGGGAACAGCCGGCGACGCAGCCCGATCTGCACCGCCGCCCGGTCGCCCCCGCCGTAGACGATCCCGGTACGCACCTCCGCCCAGGCGAGCGAGTCCGCCCGGGACAAGCCGTAGAACAGCCAGCTGCGCGAGTGGTAGCCGATGGTGAGGGAGTGGAACGGCCGCTCACCGGCTGCCGCCGGCGGGCACGCGGCGAGGACACCTAGCAAGCTGAGGAGGACGAACCGGATACGCACGATCATCACCTCGCCTCGGGCCTGACGTCGGGCGGACGCGCGGACCCGACACCGGCCAAAAGCGTAGCTCCGCGCGCTGCGGCGGGCCAGCGCGAGGCCACGTCCGGGCGTTGACGCCGGGCCGCCCCGCGTCTATACATCCCGGCGGCGCCCCCCCAAGGAGTACTGCCATGAACGGTCAGGCCGCCCCCGTCCCGCAGGCCGAGCGCATCCTCTCCCTCGACGCCATCCGCGGCGTGGCGGTGCTCGGCATCCTGGTGATGAACATCCAGAGCTTCGCGCTGCCGTCATCCGCCTATCTCAACCCGACGGCGCTCGGTCCTCTGGCCGGGGCCGGCTGGTGGGTCTGGCTCCTGAGCCACCTCTTCGCCGACCGCAAGTTCATCAGCATCTTCTCGATGCTCTTCGGCGCCGGCGTCCTGCTGTTCACCGAGCGCGCGGAAGCCAGGGGGGCCGCGCCCGGCCCGCTCCATTACCGGCGCATGGCCTGGCTCCTGCTCTTCGGCCTGGCGCACGCCTACCTGCTCTGGTACGGCGACATCCTCGTCACCTACGCCCTCTGCGGCATGCTGGCGTTCCTGTTCCGGAAGCGCCCGGCGCGCGCCCTCTTCATCACCGGCCTCGTGGCCCTGGCGTTCGGATCGGCGATCTATCTCTTCTTCGGCTGGTCCATGCGGTTCTGGCCGCCGGCGTCCGTCGCCAACCTGCTCGAGACCTGGCGGCCGGCGCCCGACCGGCTGGCGTGGGAGACGGAGCTCTACCGCGGCGGCTGGCTCGGCCAGATGGCGCATCGCGCCCCGTTGGCCTTCTTCCTCCAGGTCCCGTTCCTATTGATGTACGAGCTGTGGCGGGCCGGCGGGCTCATGCTCGTCGGCATGGCGCTCTACAAGTGGGGCGTGCTGGCGGGTGAGCGCCCGCCGGGCTTCTACCGGCGGCTGCTCGCGGGCGGGCTGGTCGCGGGTCTCGGGCTGGCCGCTTACGGCGTCTACCGCAACGTCGCGGCCGGCTGGGATGTGCGGTACTCGTTCTTCCTCGGCCCGCAGTGGAACTACTGGGCCGGCGTGCTGATCGCTCTCGCCTACATCGCCGCGGTCGTGCTGGCGTGCCGCGCGTGGCCCGCCTCGGGGCTCGTCCGCCGGCTGGCGGCCGTGGGACGCATGGCCTTCACCAACTATCTGGTGCACACGCTCATCTGCACGACGCTGTTCTACGGGCAGGGCTTCGGACTCTATGGCCGCGTGGACCGCCTCGGGCAGGTTGCCATCGTCCTGGGGATCTGGCTCCTGCAGCTCTGGTACTCGCCGGTGTGGCTCGCCCGCTTCCGCTTCGGGCCCTTCGAGTGGCTCTGGCGCTCGCTCACCTACGGCCAGCGCCTGCCGATCCGGCGGGCTTAGTCGCGGCGAGAGGACCGGCGGCCGGGGGCGCGCGCTGCCGCCCCCGGCCGCCATGAACCACCAGCTACCAGGAACCCTACGCCTACTGAATGATCGTCACCCTCTGCGACGACACCCGGCCGTTCTGCGTGAGCTTCACCAGATACACCCCCGTCGGCAGGTGCGTCGTGCCGCCCATCTGCAGCTGATGACGACCCGGGCCGAGATCACCGACCTCGGCCGAATGCACCAGTCTGCCGCTCACGCTCACGACCTCGAGCCGGGCCGACACCCCGTCCGCCAGCGTGAAGCCGAGGACCAGCGGCCCGCGCTGCGGGTTGGGCACGATGCGCTCGAGGCCGAAGGACAGAATCGCGTTGCCCGGCGGCGGAGTCGCGCCTTCTTCGTCATCCGAAGCGAACAGCAACCCGCCCGGCCCCTCCGAGTGCGCCTTGATCCAGTTCAGCATCGGCCGCCAGAACAGGTCCTCTGCCCCGGGCCAGGTGAAGATGTCGATGTGGCCGATGTCGGTCTCGAGCGGGGGCCCCAGCGACGGCATCAGCATCTCGACATCCTGGCTGCCGAAGAGTGCGACGCTGTACTCGGTGACGGGCCCGAACCCGCCCATGGGCGTGGCGTCGAGCACCGGCACGCGGATCAATCCGAGGTAGTCGTCGTAGGGTGAATCGAGCCCGCTCACGGGCAGCGTGAACAGGAGGTCGTAGTCGCGGAAGAACATCGTGGGCTGCCAGGTGATCGCGCTCTCCAGGAAATCGAACCACATCTCGCGGTCCGTGAGGCGCGGGCCGGTGAAGGAGCCTGCCCCGTCCGTGACCCCGCCCCAGTAGTGGAACGGAGCCGGCGGGAGTATCCCCGGCGTGAACGAGAAATAGCAGACCGCCTGGTAGTTCGTGAGGCCGGGAATGACCGGCGAAGGATCGTCGGGATGGTTCCGGCCCAACTCCCCGAGCAGGCTGAACGCGACGAATTGCTGGTACTGACCCGCCGCCAGGCAGGCCTCCTCGTATGCCAGATCGGTGATGCCGAACTGCTGCAGCTCGGCGTTGTCGGTCCGGTAGGGGCAGTCGATCTGGATGTACGCACCGATCTGCCTCTGCAGCGGGGGCAGTTGCGTCTCCTCGTTCAG
>CAYLSO010000318.1:0-2791 GCA_964386525.1 uncultured bacterium | reverse complement strand
GTGCACGCCGTGCCCATGGCCGAGCACCTGCTCGGCCTCATGCTCGCGCTGGTGCGCAAGATCCACCTGGCGCGCGACCATCAGCGCGCCGCTCGCTGGGGCCAGGAGGCGCTGTGGGGCGGCGATCCTCCCTTCGACGAGCTCGACGGCAAGACCCTCGGCGTCGTCGGCCTCGGGGCGGTGGGCTCGGCGCTCGCCGTTCGCGCGCACGCCCTCGGCATGCGCGTCCTGGCGGTCCGCCGGCGCCCCGCGCAGCCGCTGCCGCCCGGCGTGGCGGAGGCCCGCGGCGAGGGGGATCTCCCTTGGCTGCTCGAGCGGAGCGACTTCGTCGCCGATTGCCTGCCGCACACCCGGCGCACGCGCCGCCTCTTCTCGGACGCCCAGTTCGCGGACATGCGGCCCGGGGCCTACTTCCTCAACGTCGGGCGCGGCAACACCGTGGACGAAGCGGCCCTGGTGCGCGCCCTGGAGAGCGGCCGCCTGGGCGGCGCCGGCCTCGACGTCACGGCCGAGGAGCCGCTGCCGGCGGGCAGCCCGCTCTACTCGTTGCCGCAGGTGCTGCTCACGCCGCACGTCTCGGGCACCTCCCGCCGGTTCTGGGAGCGGGCCGGGGACCTCTTCGCGGAGAACATCGAACGCTTCCTCGACGGGCGGCCGCTGCGCAACGTGGTCGACAAGCGCGAAGGTTACTGAGGAGCCGCCTCAAGGACCGTGGGGATGCGTCCCGGGGCGCGGACGGCGGCGGGGCCCGCGCTCGGGGCACGCATTTTGTTGTGAGGACGCCGGCGGCAGCGTAGGTTTGGCGGCAGGCCCGCGCGCTGCGGGCGGGGCGGCCGCGCGACTGGGAGGAGGCTCGAGGGGTGTCCACCGGGGTGACGGGAGGTCCGCAGGCCAGGACGGCCGAGTTGGGCGCGGCGCGTGGCGTGGCCGGCGCGCCCACCTTCGCCTACCGCAACCGCACGCTCTGCTGCGAGGACCTGCCGGTCGAGGCCCTCTATCGTTCGGTCGGGCCGCTCTACGTGTACTCGGCGCAGCGCCTGCGCGACAACGCCGAGCGCGTCCGCCGCGCCTTCGCGCGCGTCCAGACGCTGGTGGCCTACGCCGTCAAGGCCAACACCAACCCGGCGATCCTGCGCCTGTTCTACGAGTGCGGACTCGGCTTCGAGGTCAGCTCGGCGGCGGAGCTGTCCATCGCCCTGGCCATCGGCGCGGCCCCCGCGCACCTCGTGGTCAACGGCAGCGCGCGCAACGACGAGGAGCTGGCCCAGGCCGCCGGGTGCGGGGCCTATCTCGTCTCGGTGGACTCGGAGGCCGAGGCGGCGCGCCTCGAGCAGGCGGCAGCGCGGGCCGCCCGGACGGGCAAGCTGACCGCCCCGGTGCGGGCCGCCCTGCGCGTCAACCCGGACATCGACGCCAACGTGCACCCCGACCTGGCGACCGGTCTCGCCGACAGCAAGTTCGGGCTGCCTCCCGATCTGGTCGTGGACTGGTACGTCCACCCCGAGCGCACCCCGCACCTGCGCTGGGTCGGCTTGCACGTGCACGTCGGCTCGCACATCCTCGACGTCGGCCCGCTGCTCGACACCCTCGGCGAGTGCGTGGACCTCGTCGAGCGGCTCCGCTCCGCCGGTGTGCCCCTCGAGCTCCTTGATCTGGGCGGTGGCTTCGGCATCGACTACGACGGGCGCGGCGGCCTGCCTTTCGAGCGCTTCGCCGACGCCGCCTGC
This sequence comes from uncultured bacterium, assembly GCA_964386525.1. Taxonomy (GTDB): domain Bacteria; phylum Eisenbacteria; class RBG-16-71-46; order RBG-16-71-46; family DASYSL01; genus CAYLSO01. The sequence goes on along the minus strand of CAYLSO010000318.1, from coordinate 1,064 downwards.
CTGGTGGCCGCCAACCAGAGGTTGCGCCTGGTGGTCGAGCCCGGCCGCTTTCTGGTGGCCGACGCCGGCGCGCTCGTCGGGCAGGTGCTGTCGGTGAAGCGCACGGGGCGGACCTTCGTGGTCACCGAGCTGGGCATGAACGACCTGGTGCGTCCCGTGCTCTACGGCGCCCACCACGAGATCGTGCCGGTGCGCGAGCCGGTGCCGCTGGCCCAGGGTGGGGCGCCGGGCGAGAAGACCGACGTGGTGGGGCCGGTCTGCGAGAGCGGCGACTATCTGGCGCGCGACCGCTGGCTGCCGCCGGTGGCGCCGGGGGATCTACTCGCGGTCACCGGCGCCGGGGCGTACGGCTACTCCATGGCCTCCAACTACAACGGCCGCGGGCGGCTGGCCGAAGCGCTGGTGGACGGCGCGCAGGCGCGCCTCATCCGCGAGCGGGAGGGCTGGCGCGATCTGGTGCGCCTGGCCTCCGACCTGGCCATCGAGGTGAGGCCGCTGGCGACTCAGGCCGCCCAGCCCGGCGAAGGCGGCGGTGCGGCGGCCGGGCTCGAGGAGGCCGCCGGGGCGGCGCGGTCGGTGCACTCCTGGGTGCCGGCGACCGGCGGCGTGACCCGCGTCATGGCCGCGGCGATCTCCCAGGGCCTGCACCGCAAGCGCCACGGCGGGAGCAAGGCCGGCAAGCCGCAGGGCGAAGGGAAAGAGGCCGCGCGACCGCGAAAGGCCAAATGAGAATCAGCCTCACCCCCGTACCGGACGACCCCCAGAACCAGCAGCCCGCGGCCGGCGCTCCGGCCGGACCCGCGCCCCCGGCAGCCGGCGCCGGCCCGTCGCTCTCGCCGGTGGTCCTGCCGATCCGCGGCATGCACTGCGCCGCCTGCGTCGGCGCCGTCGAGCGGGCGCTGGCGCGCGTGCCGGGCGTGGCCTCCGCCACCGTCAACCTGGCGACCGAGCAGGCGGCGGTGGCCTACGACCCGCGCCGCGCCTCCGTCGCCGCGCTGCGCCGCGCCGTCTCGGGGGCCGGCTACGAGGCCCTCGAGCCCGCCGACCGCGAGGCGCTCGAGCGG
>CAYLSO010000317.1:0-9094 GCA_964386525.1 uncultured bacterium | reverse complement strand
CGGAATACGTCCGTGAACCCGCTGCCGGAAGCCAACTTCCCCGCCAGCAGGAGGTCCAGATCGCCGTCGTTGTCGTAGTCTCCCCAGGCCACCGCGCTCTGGCTCACCTGCGGGATTGCGGAAACGACCTCGCTGAAGGCGGCGGCAGCGTTGCGATAGAACCTCGTGAACGGCTCAGGATTGGCGTCGCCCGACAGCAGGATCTCCAGATCCCCGTCGTTGTCGTAATCCCCCCAGGCCGCTCCGCCCTGATGGACCGCGGCCAGCCCGGCGCCGGCATCGTGGAAGACCCCGCCGTCGTTGCGATACACGCGCGCCATCGCCCCCGCGCCACCGCCCGTCGTTCCCGTCACCAGAAGATCGAGGTCGCCGTCGTTGTCGTAGTCTCCCCAGGCCACCGCGCCCTGATAGACTGCTTCCAGCCCGGCACCGGCGTCGTGGAAGACTCCGCCATCGTTGCGGTAGACGCGCGTGAGACGTGTCGCTGATCCCCCGGTCGCTCCGGTCAGCACGAGGTCGAGATCCCCGTCGCTGTCGTAATCCCCCCAGGCCGCGGAAGCATCCTTCATCTGCGGGAACCCCGCGCCGATGTCGGTGAAAGTGACCGTCGGGCAGGCCGGCTCCCGGCACACCACCGTGCGCGTGGCGGGAACAGCGGCCACCGAGCCGCATTCGTTGGCGGCGGTTACCAGGACCGTGTAGGTCGTGCTCCCGGCGAACTGACAACTGAGGACCTCGCTTGTCAGAGTCCGGATGTCCCCTACCCCAACCCCCCCGAAAACCTGTGTCTTGAGCGTAATCCCCGGCTCCTGCGTGATCGTGATCGTCAGATCGGCTGGCCGGTCCCCGCAGTTCCGCGCCGAACCCACGACCTTGTAGATCCCGCCAAGGCAGACCGCCGGCGGAGCGTCGCACGTCACCTGGTCCGCGCAGGCCAGTGGCTTGCAGACGATCGAGCAGGTCGCCGGTCCGCTCTGCACCGTGCCGCACATGTCAGCCGCCGTCACCGTCGTCGAACACATCCAGGTCCCCGGGCCCGGGCAGGTGATGGGACCGCCCTTGGTACCCGTTGCCGTGCCCGGCGGAACCGCCGGAAAAGTCTCCACCTTGAGCACGGTCCCTTCCCAGTCCTTGATGGTGAGCGTCAAGTCCACCAGGTGAGTCCCCCAGTTCGTCGCCCCGCCCATAACAAAAAAGGGCTCGCCCACGCACACGGCTGCTGGCGCGGAACACCCGACCTGCCCCACGTAGGGCAGACCGCGGCACACCACCGTCGTCGAGTGAGCCGCGTCGACTTTGCATCCGCCCTCGCCTACCGCGGTCACCTCTGCCCAGTAGGTGCTCGGGCCCGCGGCCGCACAGGTGATGGGGTCGGTTGACAGTACCCGGGCCTCACCCGGGGCGACCTCGGGGAAGGACGCCGACTTGAGGGTCGCATTCGCGGTGTCCCTGATTGCGATGATCACTTCGGCCGGCTCGCTTCCACAGTTCTTGGCGTAGGCCGTGACCGCAAAGGGCTGCCCGACGCAGACCGTGTCCGGGGCGCTGCAGACCACGGTCACGCATTGTGCCGCGTAGCACGTCGTAGAGCATTGCGCGGACGCGACTCCGGACTTCCCACAGAAGTCCGCTGCGATGGCCTCCACGGTGAACGTCCGGGATCCCGGTGTCTGGCACACCATAGGATCAGAGGTAAGGGTCACCTTGCCCCAGGGCGGGACCCCCAGGAACGCACGCGACTGGATGGGAACCCCGGCCTCGTCCTTGATCGTGATCTCGAGAGTCGCCTCACGCACGCCACAGTTCCGCGCCGAGCCGCTGACCGTGTAAAAGTCCCCTGCGCAGACCGCCTCTTTGCCGGTGGCGACAACTTGGCCGGCACAGGGCATGACCATACAGGGGTTGTTCCATCCGACAGAATCCTGGTTAGCGGGAATTCCTAACCCACCGCTCTGTATCACCACACAGGTCGCACGGAACTTCAGCGGTTGCTCAGCACCGCCACAGGTTCCTGGGCCGCTCGGGCCGGCTACCGAGAGACTATGGTCATAATTGAGCTTTAGCAGCGAGTAACGCTGGTCCACCGTCGGGGTGATCGTGCTCCCACCGAACCATCTGAAGAACACGAGCTGCGCGGTCTGGTTTTCAGGATCATATGAGTAGGAGAACCCGGGCGGCGGCATAGGATCGGGCCCCGCAAGGCTCGGGCACGACGTACCGCCGGTCTCTGCGAAGGCAATCCGCGAGCTGGTTTGGCATCCGGCACCGTCGAAGCGCCAGGCGTCGGATACAGTGGGATCCGCCGTGATCCTCAGCTCATAAGCCTCAATCGGATCGGCGACGAATGGGATGAGCGAGACGACCTGGCTGTACACTCCGGGACCAGCGAACGCCTTGTTGAGAACTTTGGGGCTGCAGTCGTCCCAGGAGATTTCCATGAAGTACTGCGCGTTCGCGGCGCCCGCGATGGCCAGGGTGCAGAGGCAGGCCAGGAGAAGAACCTTAGTCCTCATTGTTCTTGCCCTCCTCACGCTTCGCGTCGGGCCCCGGAACCCAGACTTCTGAGAACTCGGAGAATTCAGGCTGGCTCACCCGAAGCCGGTCGAGGGCAGACCCGATCCCCAGCGGAGCCTAGGTCGTCGGCCTTCGGCTTCCCGACCAAGCCCAGCGTCGCACACTCCGCCCGAACATCTGACGGGACGTGCCCAAGCCTCGATCGTCGTCTGTGATAGCTAAGGGGAGTGCTGCCGTCCTTGGGGGCGGGCCGAGAGTCCAGACCGGAAGGGAGACGTGGACGCGCGGCAACGTCACACCTGCGGACTACCAGCGAGCTTACGCCGAACGGCGTGCAAGTCAATAATCAACTGTGTGTCGAATGTAGCCCCAGCTGCCCCTCGTGGGCCTGTCCGCGGGAAGGCGACCCGGGAATCGAGAGAGCCCCCGATCATCCCTGCCAAACTCCACATGGCAGCACCCGCTTCACCGCACGAGAACCTGCTGCCGGGAATGGCTGGTTGATGACGGCAATCATAGTCTCCAGTAGTTCGGGCTGCGGGGCCGGACGTCATCCCTCGTCCAGCATCGCCGTCTCTCCCGCTGCTACGACAGCGCGGGGAGCCGAGTTGAATCACCTCCTCGTCAAGGGACAAACTCAGAAAGAAAGCACCTCCTCCACCAGGTGGTGAAGAAGGTGCTCGTGCACGACCGCAACTCGATCGAGATCTGGTACGCGGTGCCGAACGGTGATGCGGTTCGTACACCGACTAAGATGGCTCCCCATACTCGACTTATTTCGAACTCTGTGCCTGGCGCCGCCGAGGGAGGTTCTCGCGGTTTTCAACGAGTTACGCGGGTTGGCGCGGGCGGGCTAAGGCGCGGGACACCTGAGATAAGCAGAAATGCCGACGAGGCGGCCGCGCGGCCGCCCCGTCGGCGTTGGTTACTGACGGGCAAGCTGACTCCCCTAGCGAATCACCACCGCGCGCGCCGTCAGCGACCGCCCACTATGGGTCAGCCTCACCACGTATACGCCCGGAGCGAGATGCGCCCCCCTGTCCAGGGCGATCACATGCCGACCCGGTCCCATGCCTTGCAGCTTCCGGCTCAGCACCTGCCGTCCCGCCACGTCGAACACGGCCAGCGGAACCTGTCAACGATTTTGAGACACCGGGCTCATGGGTTTGGCGAAGGGGTCTCTCTACGTTAGCCTCGGGCTCCTCGCGCTGGCGGCGGCGTTCCACCTTGGCGGAACCTGTCAACGATTTTGAGACACCGGGCTCATGGGTTTAGGGAGCAACGGCGAGGGCCTCGGGCATGACCTCGGGGCTCTCGCGGTGGTCGGGTGGGAAGACGGTCTTCGAGGATCGCCGTAGAGCCACGATCTCGGTGGCCCGCGACTCCTGGGTCAGGGTGATTGCGGCCTCTGGGGAGCCGCAGGGGTTAGCCGGCGGGTTGATCCACACCGCCGTCGGCAGGGCCAGCGGTCGTGGCCGGCCGCGCGGGAACCGCTCGGGGTGACGGGCAAACGCTTCGGCCAGCACTGCGGCCCGCCGTTCCCACTTGGCCGCGGCGAGCCCGTAGTGCACGTCGTGCGGCGTGAACAGGCCGATCCCCACGTGATGATGCTCGGTGTTGTACCAGGGGAAGAAGTCCCCGCCGAAGCTGCGCGCATGCTCGAGCGACCCGAAGCGATCGGGGAACGCCGGGCAGTACTTGAGCGTCTTGAACTGCGCCTCCGAGTACGGGTTGTCGTTGGACACGTGCGGGCGCGAGTGGCTCTTGGTGATCCCCAGGTCGGCGAGCAACAGCGCCACCGGCTTGGACGTCATGGCCGGCCCGCGGTCGGCGTGCACGGTGAGCTGCCCCGGCGCAATCCCCTGGCGCTGGCAGCTCTCGGCGATCAGCCGCTCGGCCAGGCGCGCCGACTCCCGATGCGCCACCATCCAGCCCACCACATAGCGGCTGAACACATCGAGCAGCACGTAGAGGTAGTAGTAGGTCCACTTGGCCGGGCCCAGTAGCTTCGTGATATCCCAACTCCAAAGCTCGTTCGGCCGCGTCGCCAGCAGCTCCGGCGCGGCGTAGGACGGATGGCGAAGCTGGTCGCGCCGCTCGCGCACTTCCTGGGCGGCCGCCAGCAGGCGATAGAACGTGCGCGGCGAGCAGAGGTAACGGCCCTCATCGAGCAACGTGGCGTAGATTTCGGCCGGGGAGAGGTCTAGGAACCGGGGCTCGTGCAGGAGGTCCAGCGCGCTCTGGCGCTCGGCCGGCGACAAGGCCCGCGCCGGAGTCGGGCGGGGGCCCCACGCTGGCCGCGGCTGCCGTTGCCGGTAGTAGCTGGCCCGGGCCACGCTCAGCGCCGCGCAGGTGGGCGCGACGCCGAGCCGAGGTCCGAGTTCAGTGACCGTCCGCATCAGTCCTTCCCGCTGCTCTCGAGCGGGACACCCAGCAGCAGTGAGACTTTTTTTGAACCTCGATGAGCGCCTCGGCTCGCTCCAGCCGGGCTTGCAGCCGCCGCGTCTCCCGCTCGAGTTCGGCGATCCGCCGATCGCGCGGGTCCGGCCGCTGCGCTTGCGGACCACGGCGCCGGGCCGCCAGCCCGGCCAGCTCCCCGCGCTTGCGTGCCGCCCGCCACTTGGCCAGGTGCGAGGAGAACAGCCCCTCACGCCGCAGCAGCGCCCCCAGCTCCCCAGGACGCTTGCAGCCCTCCGCCTCGCGCAGGATGCGCAGCTTCTCGGCCGCCGGGAACCGCCGCCGCTGCGCCTTGGCCACCACCTCGGTCTTCGCCCCCACCGGGCTGCCCTCCAGGCTCGTGGACATCTCCATCTCCCACCTCGCCCTCTACACTGCTATGGAACGACCCCTTGTCAAGGCACCCCTGGGTGAGGGGTGGTTTTCTCAGGCTCAGATCCAGGAGCGAGAGACGACGGACTTGGCAGGGCGCTTCGACGACGAATCACTCTGCTATGCGCGGGTTGCTCCGGTTGCCCGGGGCCGAGCCGCATGACCGTGTTCCGTCGGGAGACTCCGCTGTCTAAAGTCGCGAGTCTGGGAGTACGCCCCTGTCGCATAGTGTACGTCGCGGGTTCTCCGGATCGTGCCTGCGTCCATCCGTCGTCTCTCGTTCCTGGTGCACGCTTTTCCGCGAAAGGTGGTGATCGGATCAGGGGGCCACGAAAATGGCTTCCGCATTTGCCCGCAGAGCCACGATCGTTGTGGTCCGTGACTCCAGCGTCATGGCCGCGAAGCGCTCACGTTGGTGTCAGCCGCGACCGTGGGCGGAGCCAGTGCCCCCCACAGGAAGCCCGCCAGCTCGCGGGCGATCGCCACCACCACCTTTGGGGACGGTTTGCCGCACTCGATCAGATGCCGATAACGCCGGCACAGGCGCTCCTGGGCCCGGTCCGCCAAGGCGATCACGTGGCCAGGTTGTCCACGGCGACGAGCGCGCAGCGTTTCTCCGATCTTCGCGCGGTGACGGTAGTGCCAGGCGGTCTCGACCAGCACTCGGCGTACATGCCGGTTCCCCGCCTTGGTGATGCTGCCGCGGTGGCGGCTCTCGCCGCTCGAATACTCGCTCGGCACCAGTCCCAAGTAGGCCATCAGCTCGCGCGCAGTGCGGAACCGACGGAAGTCGTGGAGCTCAGCGACCAGGGTGATCGCCGTCGCCGTGTCGATACCGCGGAAGCAGCGCAACCAGCCGACCGGCTCCCGGTAGGGATCGCGCCCGGCGTGCTCGGCCAGCTGGCTGTCCAGCGTGTGGAGCCGCTCCTCCAGGTGCTCGATCGCCAGCAGGTAGTCGTCGGACACTGCCTGGTCGGCGGCGTGTTCAAACGTGAGCCCACGCAGCCACTGACGGTGCAACTTGCCCCAGGCGCTCTTGCTGGCCGTGAAGATGAGCGCGCGCCGCAACAGGAACTTGCCCATCCGCTGGCGCGCCCGGGTCAGGTCCTCCTGGGCGTCTTCCCGGCACCGGCACAGGTCGCGCACCGCCTCCTCGTCCGCGGTCGGTGGGTGTACTTCGGTTAAGAGCCCGGCGCGCTGCAGCTCCGCCAGCTTACGCGCGTCACGCCGGTCAGTCTTGATCCGCTCGCCGGGCTTGACCGGGATCAGCGATGGCGCCACCACCTCGCAGATGATCCCGCCCGCGGCCTTGAACTCGCGCTGCAGCGCGTACCCGCACGGCCCCGCCTCATAACAGCAGCGCACTTCGCCGCCCGCTGCTTCGCGGGTCAGCTTCTTCGCCAGCCGACGAATCGCCGCTGGCTCGTTGGCCACCTGCCATTCCACCGGCTGATTGCCTCCCGGCAGCAGCATCGCCACATTGATCGCCTTCTTGTGTGCGTCCATCCCCACGAAGGTGATACCGTTCGCGCTCACGACCGGCTCCTCTCGTATACGGCTCTGACGCCGCTGGCGTTAACCCGCGATCGAGGGTGGCTTCGTGCCACCCCTGTCGGCCTCTCTCGCGAGACGGCGCGACCCTACGACCGCGAGCCGGTCGTTCCATATGGTCTAATCTTCCGGGGGGTCGGTGTCTCATCCACGTTGGCAGAGAGGGTGGGGCGATGCCCGCCTGGGCACAGGCTCCAGCAAGCCCCGCTGTTGCCGTGTGGGGCGCTGCGAATAGCGTGCTATGCTCTGTCTCCCGCCGCGTGACCCGGCTCGGAACCGACGAGCTGGCGGCGGGACTGCGCGCACTCTGTCGCCAAGGCTGTACCCGTTGGGGGCCGCCAATGCACGCATCTATTCGCAGCATCATTCTCCTGGCACTAGTTATATTCCCATCCCGCCCTGCCCACGCCGACTGGCCCTCTAGCCCCCTTGCAAATGTTCCCGTCTGCTCTGCCGCCGGTAATCAGTACTTCCCGGTGGCCGTCTCTGATTGCGCAGGTGGGGCAATCATCTGCTGGCAAGACCAGCGCAGCGGGGTTGGTGGGTACGATGGGATGATCTACGCCCAGCGCGTATCGCTCAGTGGGGCGCCCCAGTGGTCAGCGAACGGCGTCGCTCTTTGTAGCCAAGTCACGTACCAGGCAAGCAACACGATGGTGTCAGACGGAGCGGGCGGGGCTATCGTCGCTTGGCGAGATCTCCGTACTACTCCTTCCGACATCTACGCCCAGCGGGTTTCTCCAAGCGGAACGGTTCAGTGGACTCCCGATGGCGTGCCCCTTTGTGCTGCCGCAGGAAGCCAGTACGAGCCGAGAATCGCATCTGACCTGAAGGGCGGAGCCATCGTCGCTTGGGCCGACAATCGCAGCGGGAACTCCGACATCTACGTCCAGCGCATCGCGTCCGACGGTAGCATCTCATGGGCGGCAGACGGCGTGGCGCTCTGCACGGCGGCTAATGATCAGTCTTTCCTTAGTATCGCCTCGGATGGTGCCGGCGGGGCCATCGTCGCCTGGGTCGACTTTCGTCGCACGATCTACGGCGACATCTACGCGCAGAGGGTAGGCGCGAACGGGACAGTGCGCTGGTCGACCAACGGCGTCGCCCTCTGCACCACCGGGGGTGAGAATGTGTACCCGGAGGTCACATCCGATGGCAGCGGAGGGGCCATTGTGACATGGATGGACGGACGTATGGGAGCAGATCCCTATGGCCTCGTTCCCTATGACATATACGCTCAGCGCGTCTTGGCCAGCGGCGCGGTCCAGTGGCAGGCCAATGGCGTGGTCGCCTGCGACGCGGCATCCCAGCAGCAGGGCCCCAAGATCGTCTCGGACGGCATGGGCGGAGCAATCATCGCTTGGTGGGACGCCCGAAGTGCCTCGGAGGCGCTGTATGCTCAACGAATGGCCCCCGACGGCACGGCGCTCTGGCCAGCCAACGGAGTCGATTTGGCGGCTGCGTACTACAATGGTGCTGACCCCGAGATCGACTCGGACGGCGCAGGTGGAGCCGTCGTTGCGTGGGCCGACTATCGGGGCAATGCGTGGAACGTCTATGCCCAGCGCATTTCCCCGACAGGCACACTGCTTTGGGGGGTCAACGGCGTGGCCGTCTGCTTGGCCGCTGGGGATCAAGGAGAGCCGGCAATCGCAACGAGCATTACTGAAGAAGCCATTGTCAGCTGGCAGGACGCGCGCAGCGGTACGGGCGCATACGACATCTACGCCCAGCGTGTGTTAGCGGACGGGTCGCTCGGAGGAGGCACGGTAGGGGTCTTGGCTTCTCCCCCCATTGCGCTTGGGCTTGACCCCATTAGCCCAAACCCCTCAGTTAGGCGGGCCGTGCGGGTGCGCTTCTCACTCGCAAGTTCTTCGGCGGCAGTCCTTGAAATGTACGATGTGGCCGGGCGACGTGTCGCCGCACGGGAGGTCGGGTCTCTGGGCCCCGGTCACCATGTCCTCGATATCGGCGAAGGCGCGCACCTTCCTCCGGGGATCTACATGCTGCGTCTGAGGCAGGGCGCAAGCGTGCGGACAACGCGAGCCGTTGTGCTCGACTAGTGTAACGTACCGCAAGGCATGCTAAGATGGTCATGGCATCCTACGGGAGGGAACCCATGGCCAATCATCTTCGTTCGTTCACGCTCAAGGATTCGGACCGCGAGGAGCTCGAGCGTCTGCTGCGAGCCTCCACCACG
>CAYLSO010000316.1:0-2575 GCA_964386525.1 uncultured bacterium | reverse complement strand
TACCGCATCGTCGACCCGGTGAAGTCCACCTTCGAGGTGCAGAACTTCGGCTACGCCGCCACCACGCTGGCGCAGACCAACCTGCGCAACCTGATCGGCGACAAGTCGCTCGACGAGACCCTGACGGCGCGTGACACGATCAACTCCAACCTGCGCCTCGTGCTCGACGAGGCCACCAACACCTGGGGCGTCAAGGTGACGCGCGTCGAGGTGCAGAAGATCGACCCGCCCGCCGACATCACCGAGGCCATGTCGCGCCAGATGAAGGCCGAGCGCGACAAGCGCGCCAACATCCTCGAGGCCGAGGGCATCAAGCAGTCGCAGATCCTGCAGGCCGAGGGCGTCAAGCAGTCGGAGATCCTCAGGGCCGAGGGCGACGCGCAGGCGCGCGTGACCCGCGCCACCGCCGAGGCCAAGGCGATCGAGATGGTGTCGAACGCCGCCGAGAGCTTCTTCAAGGAGCGCGCCGAGATGAGCAAGCGTCTCGACGTGCTCAACACGGTGCTCGCGGGGCAGACCAAGTTCATCGTGCCGTCCGGCTCCGACCTGGTGAACGTGCTCGGGCTGGACGACAAGGCGGTGGTGCCGATCAAGAAGCAGGGCTGAGCCGGCGCGGGCCCTGAGCGCGACCGCCGCCCCTCCGTCGGCAAGGAGCCACCCCATGCCCGGCCGCGAAGACTTCGACCTCGCCCCCGGCGAGATCTACCTCGACGGCGCCTACTGCGCACCCCTGCCCCGGGCGGCCCGCGCTGCGGTGGCCGCGGCCTACGCGCTCAAGGCCGAGCCCTACCGCATCGGGCCCGACGAGTTCTTCGGCTACCCCGACGCGGTGCGCGAGCGCGTGGCCCGCGTGTTGCGCGTGCCGCAAGACGAAGTCGGCGTCACCACCAGCACGACCTTCGGCGCCATGCTGCTCGCACAGGGCATCCGCTGGCGCACCGGTGATCGGCTGCTGATCGGCCCCGACGAGTTCCCCAGCAACGTCTACGCGTGGCAGGCGCTCGCCGAGGAGGGCGTGCGGGTCGAGTTCGTGGGGCAGCGCGGCCGACCGCTGACGGTCGCGGACGTGGAGGCGGCGCTGCGCACCGGGGGGCCGGTGCGGCTGCTGACCGTCGCGGCCCTGCACTACCTGACCGGCGATTTCTACCCGCTCGACGCGCTCGCCGCCTTGCTGCACGCGCAGGGCGGGCTGCTCGTGGTGGACGCCACGCAGGCGGCCGGCTGCGTGGACTACGACTGGTCGCGACTCGGCCCCGACGCGGTCATCACCAGCGGCTACAAGTGGCTGCTCGGACCCTACGGCACCGGGGCCGTCTGGGTGCGGCGCCCGCTGCTCGCCGAGCTGGCCAACGTCAACGCCAACTGGTGGTCGACCGAGAACGCGCGCGACTTCCAGCGCGTGCTCGAATACAGCGGCTTCCCGCTGCACGGGCGCCGGCTCGACACGGGCGAACCGGCGTCGTTCCTCAACATGGGCGCTTTCCGCGCCGGGCTCGACTACCTGCTGGCGGTGGGCGTGGCGGAGACCGAGGCGCATCACCGCCGGCTGCAGGACCGGCTGGCCGCCGGCGTCACGGGCACGCCGTTGCGGCCGCTCACCCGGCTCGACGGGCCGCATCGCGGACCCATCCTCTACTTCGAGGTGGCCGGCGGCGCCGACCTCGACCGTCTGCACGCCGAGCTCGCCGGCGCGCACGTGCGCGTGTCGCTGCGCTCCGGGCGGATGCGGGTCTCGCCCGGATTGTGGAACGACGAGAGCGACGTGGACGCCTTCGCCGCCGCGGTACGGCGGGCGACGGGCTGAGGACTCTCACCCGTCGCGCCCGCCGCTATCACTCCCTACAGAACGTAGCAGCGCCCGTTGTGCTTCAGCCGCCAGATGTGGCGGCTCTCGCGGTCGAGCCGGCGATGCAGCCGCGCCCGCTCGTGCTCCCTCACGCGGCGGTCAGCCTTCATGCGCAGCTCCGTGCGCCGCAGCCTCGCCTGCCCGCGGCGCAACTGGCGAAGCTCTTGCCGGGTCAGCTGCCCGCTGCGGACGCCCCGCACGATGCGCTCGTGCTGGCGCGTGTGGCGGCGCTCGGCCCCTGGGGCCGGCGGGTCGGCGGACGCCACTGCGGCGCCCAGGGTGGCGACGGCCAGGGCCGTCAGCAGGATGCGGGTCGTGCGCTTCATGGTGGCCTCCTCGCTCGCGGTTTCCGCTGCCGCGGGGCGCAGCGCCCTTCTGCGCGCCCCATCTCGCCCTCGCACCTGAGCAATGGCCGTGCCGGAGCCCGGCCGAAGGTGAGCCGGGCTCGGAGATCCGTGTCTGCCGCCACTTGACCCGGGCTTTGCGAGCGGGGAACTCCGCCCGCTGCCCGCGTCGGTGCGGTTACGAGGAGAAGAGTGAACCGGGAGGGGCAACCGGCCGGGGCATCCCCTGCCCCGGCCCCGTCACGGCCCGAACGGAATGACCCGCTTCGTCCGCGCGGCCGCGGGCCTACCGGATCTCGAAGCTCACCGAGACCACGGCCGTGATGTCCTTGAGCAGCGACGAGGTGTCGTTGATGCCGTAGTCGCTGACCATGGTCGAGAAGGC
>CAYLSO010000315.1:0-3836 GCA_964386525.1 uncultured bacterium | reverse complement strand
CGCCTTCATCCGCACCAGTCAACGGGCCCGCCGCCGGCCGCGGCGCCGCCCACGGAGGAACGCCATGAGAGTCTCAGGCCTCGGAGCGCCCGCGACGGCGCGGGTCAAGCGGAGCGCGCGCAGCGCCGGTTTCGCTGCCCTGCTTCTCTGCCTTCTCGGCACGGCGGCCGCGCCCCGCCCCGCGGCGGCTGCCCTGACCGACCTGCTGGTGCCCCAGGAGGCGCGCCTGAAGAACGGATTGCGCGTGCTCACGCTCGAGGATCCGACCGCCGCCGTCGCCACCTTTCAGGTCTGGTACGACGTCGGGTCGCGCAACGAGCGCCCGGGCATCACCGGCATCACACACCTCTTCGAGCACCTCATGTTCAAGGGCTCGAAGAACGTCGGGGCCGAGGAGCACACCCGCCTCGTCCAGTCGGTGGGGGGCGTGGACAACGCCTTCACCACCTGGGACGTCACGGTCTACTGGGCCAATGTCCCGCCCGACCAGCTCGAGCTGATCGCCCGCCTCGAGGCCGAGCGCATGAGCACCCTGCGGCTCACCGCCGAGAACCTGAAGAGCGAGCGCGAGGTGGTGAAGGAGGAGCGCCGCTACCGCGTCGAGGACAACCCCATCGCCAAGGCGGTCGAGGAGATGACGGCGGTGGCCTACGTGGCGCACCCGTACCAGTGGCCGACCCTCGGCTGGATGAGCGATCTGGACGCCCTCACGCTGGCCGACGTGCAGGACTACTACGCGACGCATTACGCCCCGGACAAGGCGACGCTCGTCGTCTGCGGCCCGGTCACCCACGCCCGGGTGGTGGGCCTGGCGGAGAAGTACTTCGGCAAGCTCAAGCCCGGCAAGCCGGCGCCGCCGGTGAGCACCGTCGAGCCCGAGCAGAAAGGGGAGCGGCGCTCCGTGGTGAACGCCATCGCCCAGCTGCCGGTGGTCATCGCCGGCTACAAGATCCCACCGGACTCGAGCGCCGACACGCCGGCCCTCGAGGTGGTGAGCCGCATCCTGTCGCAGGGCCAGTCGTCGCGCCTCTACAAGAAGCTCGTCTACGAGGACCAGAGCGCGCTGTTCGCAGGCGGCGTGGCGCTCGGCCGCAAGAACCCCGGGCTGTTCTACGCCTTCGCCGCCGTCAAGCCGGGCAAGGACCGCGCCCAGGTCGAGGACACGCTGTTCGCGGTCATCGACCGGCTCGGCCGCGACGGCCCCACGGAGGAGGAGATGGGTAAGGCCAAGAACCAGGCCGAGTCGGACTTCGTCTTCGGCCTGGAGACCCCACAGAACCGCGCCGATGCACTCGGCAACGCCGCCCTCATCGGCGGCGATGCGCGCCACGCCGGGCGCAAGCTGGAGGACATCCGGGCGGTGACCGCCGGGGACGTCAAGCGCGTGGTGACCGCCTATCTGGTGCGCGACCGCCGCACCGTGGTGTGGGTGGTGCCGGCGGAAAGGAGCGGCTCGTGAACCCCGCCTGCGTGCTTCGCCGGTTCGCGGTTGCCCGCGCGCCGCTCCCCGCCGCGCTCGCGCTCCTGATCGCCGCCGCGGCGTGGCTCGCGGTGGCGCTGCCGGCCGCCGCCGCGCCTCCGCCGCCGGCCCCCGAGTTCCGGGTGCCGCGCCCGGTCAGCCGCACGCTCGCCAACGGCCTCGTGGTGCAGGTGTTCGAGGACCACCGCCTGCCGGCCGTGCACTACCGGCTGCTGGTCAAGGCCGGGGCCCGCGACGAGCCGGCCGCGAAGGCCGGCGAGGCCGCCCTCGCCGCCGCCGTCATGCGCCAGGGCACGGCGACGCTGAGTGCCCAGGAACTGTCGGCCAAGATCGACTACGTCGGCGGCAGCCTGTCGATCGACGCCGACCGCGACTACACGATGGCTGCGGCCGAGGTGCGCACGCCGGACCGCGACCTGGCCCTCACCCTGCTCGCCGACGTGGCCATGCGCCCGGCCTTCGCCGAGGAGGAGGTCGGTCGCATGCGCAGCCAGACGCAGGCGGCCATCCGCCAGAGTCGTGACGATCCCGGCACGGTGGCCGACGACCACCTGGTGGCGCTGATCCACGGCCGCCACCCCTACGCGCGCGCCGTGGCCGGTGACGAGCAGTCGGTGGGCGGTCTGACGCGCGACGACCTGATCGCCTTCCACCGCACCTACTGGCGGCCGAACAACACCGTGCTCGCGGTGGCCGGCGACGTCACCGCCGCCGAGGTCTTCGCCGCGGCCGAGCGGGCGTTCGGCGCCTGGGAGCCGGGAGACGTGCCCGTCCCCGCGGAGGCGGCGCCGGCGGAGATGACGGCCAGCCGCGTGCGGCTGCTCGACAAGCCCGACCTGTCGCAGTCGCAAATCCGCATGGGCTACGTCGGCCCGCCGCGCTCCACGCCCGACTACTTCCCGCTGCTGTTGATGAACTACGTCCTGGGCGGCGGCGGTTTCGCCTCGCGCCTGGTCTCGGAGGTGCGCGCCAAGGCCGGACTCACCTACGACGTGGACACGCGTTGGAACTTCGGCGCCGACCGCGGCACCTTCGCGTTCTCGACCTTCACCAAGAACGAGAGCGTCAAGCAGGCGCTGGATCTGGCCCTCGAGGTCATCTCGCGCTTCCGCGACCAGGGGCCGACCCCCGACGAGCTGGCCAAGGCCAAGGCCTTCTATCTGGGCGTCTTCCCGTTCGGCTTCCAGACGCCCGGCGACGTCGCCGAGCAGTGGCTGCGCGCCGGCTTCTACGACCTCGGAGACGACTACTTCGACCGCTACCGCGAGCGCGTCCGCGCGGTCACCGCCGAGGATGTGCGGCGGGTGGCCGGCGCCTACCTGCGCACCGCGCCGGCGAACTTCGTGGTGGTCGGCCGGGCGGAGACGGTGGCGCCGCAGCTTAGCGACTTCGGCGCGGCCGAGACCCTCGCCTTCACCGCCCGTACCGGCGCCATCCCCGAGGTGGCGCAGGTGCCGCCGCCCGCCTTGGCGCCGGCCACGCCCGAGTCGCGGCAGCAGGCGGCGGCGGTGGTGGGCAAGGCGCTGCGCGCGCACGGCGGCGCGGCCGTCCTGAAGGCGATCCGCGGCTGGCGGACACGCGGCACCGTCACCCTCGCCATGGGACAGATGAGCCTCGACGGCGAGGCCGCCGAGTACGTGCAGCTGCCGGCGCGCCGGCGCGTGGAGATGTTGGTGATGGGGAAGCCCATGGTGCAGGTGACCGACGATGACACGGCGTGGGTGGTGATGAACGGCGAGCCGATGAGGATCAGCGCCGAGCAGGTGGAGGACATGCGCGCCGGCGCCTACGCCAACCCGGTCCAGCTGCTGCGGGCGCTCGCCGAACCCCAGGCCGACATCCGCTACGTGGGGCGCCTGCCGTTCGCCAGTCAGGAGGCGGAGGCCGTGGAGTGGGTGCGCGCCGGGGGCCGGGCGGCCAGAGTGTACTTCGACGCCGCCAGCGGTGAGCTGATGGCGCTCGAGCAGCCGGAGCTGTCGCCAACCGGCGTCGACTGGGTACCGGTGCAGCGCGCTTACGGCGACTACCGCTTGGTGGGCAAGGTGCGCTACCCGTACCGGGTCATCGTGTACTCGAGCGGCGTCAAGATGGTGGAGACGGCGCTCACCGAGATCGAATTCAATCCCACCCTCGGGGCAGAGCTGTTCCGGCGCCCGGGGCACTGACGCCGCCGCGCGGCGGGCGGGTCCGGCGGCCGGCGGCACTGCCGTCCGGCCGCGCCGGGGACGCGAGAAGGGGACGCACATGATCGCATCGGCGCTGGGCTCCTACCCGCGCATCGGCGAGGGCGCCGAGGCGCAGCGGCTGCGCCGCGCCATCCAGAAGTTCCAGGCGGGTGGCCTGACGCGCGACGAGC
>CAYLSO010000314.1:0-2229 GCA_964386525.1 uncultured bacterium | reverse complement strand
GCGCCGAAGATGACGTTGGCGTCCTCGCCAGCCGCGCTGACGACCACGTTCGCCGCCTCGTTCACCTCGTGCAGGGTCAGGTCGTGACCGCCGGTGATGTTCACCAGCACCCCCTCGGCGCCGCTGATCGAGACGTCCTCGAGCAGCGGGCTGGCGACCGCCGCCTGCGCCGCCGCCAGCGCGCGGCCCTCGCCGGAGGCCCGCCCCGTGCCCATGAGCGCGTTGCCGCGGTTCGACATGACCGCCTTGACGTCGGCGAAGTCCAGGTTCACCAGCCCCGGCACGGTCACCAGGTCCGAGATGCCCTTGGTCGCCTTGAGCAGCACCTCGTCGGCGACGCCGAAGGCGTCGGTGAGCGTCGTGCCCGGCTCCACCACCGCCAGCAGGCGCTCGTTGGGGATGACGATGAGCGTGTCCACCTCGGCGCGCAGCTCGGCCATGCCCTCGTCGGCCTGGCGCATGCGCCGGCGCCCCTCGAACTGGAACGGCTTGCTGACCACCGCCACGGTGAGCGCGCCGCCGTGGCGGGCCAGCCGCGCCACCACCGGGGCGGCCCCGGTGCCGGTGCCGCCGCCCATGCCGGCGGTGATGAACACCAGGTCGGCGCCCTCCAGCGCCTCCGTGATCAGCGACTCGTCCTCCTCGGCGGCGGCGCGGCCGACCGCCGGGTCGCCGCCCGAGCCGAGCCCGCGCGTGCGCTCGGGGCCGAGCTGCAGCTTGAAGGCGGCTTCCGACTGCTCGAGGGCCTGCAGGTCGGTGTTGGCGGCGATGAAGTCGACGCCCGTCAGCCCGGCGGCGATCATGCGGTTCAAGGCGTTGCCGCCGGCACCGCCGATGCCGACGACCTTGATGGATGCCGACGTCCGCCGCGGCTGCGCTTCGATCTCGAACATCTCGTGAACCCTCCCTGGAATGGTGTCGCTCTGGGCGCGGGCGCTCGCAGCCCGGTCGGCCGCCGCCGCCTTGGCCCGCCGCTTCGGCGTGGTCCCCGCGGAATTACGGGGGCTCATGAGAACAGTCCTCGGAACCAGTCGAGGAGACGATCCAGTGGTTCCCGCCCGTCGCCCCCGGAGCCGTTGCCGTTCTCCGAGACCTCCGCATCGAGGGCGTGCAGGATGAGTCCCACCCCGGTCGAGTGGCGCGGGTCGCGCACGTTCTCCGCCAGGCCCGTGAGCCCGGAGGGCACGCCGCGCCGCACCGGCATCTGGAACACCTGCTCGGCGAGCTCCACCGCCCCTTCCATCAGCGAGGAGCCGCCGGTGATCACCACGCCGGCCCCGAGCAGGTCGGCGTAGTGGTGCTTCTTCACCTCGCGATTGGCGAGCTGGTAGATCTCCTCCATGCGCGGCTCGATCATCGAGGCCAGCAGGTGGCGGGAGATGCGCTTGTCGGGGCGGCCGCCCACCCCGGGCACCACCAGATCCTCCTCGGGCTTGACCATCGCGGCCAGCGCGCAGCCGTGCTGGATCTTGATCTCCTCGGCCCGGTCGATGGGCGTGCGC
The DNA here is from genome assembly GCA_964386525.1 of uncultured bacterium. Classification (GTDB taxonomy): domain Bacteria; phylum Eisenbacteria; class RBG-16-71-46; order RBG-16-71-46; family DASYSL01; genus CAYLSO01. The sequence continues at coordinate 727 of CAYLSO010000314.1, read as the reverse complement.
AGGCCGATGGCGATGTCGCTGGTCACGTTGGAGCCGCCCAGCGGCACGATGGCGGTGTGGCGCACCGAGCCCTCGTAGAAGACCGCCACGTCGGTGGTGCCGCCGCCGACGTCGAGCAGCACCACCCCCATGTCGCGCTCGTCCGGGGCCAGCACGGCGTGCGCCGAGGCCAGCGGCTCGAGCACCAGGTCGTTCACCTTGAGCCCGCAGCGCTGGATGCTGCGGCACATGTTCTTGGACGCGGTCACGGCGCCGCTGATGATGTGCACCTCGGCCTCCAGGCGCACGCCCGACATGCCCACCGGGTCCTTGACCCCGTCCTGGTCGTCGACGATGAAGCCCTGCGGGATGACGTGGATGATCTCGCGGTCCATCGGGATGGCCACCGCCTTGGCGGCCTCCACGACCCGCTCCACGTCGGCCGGGGTGATCTCGCTCTCGCGCCCCGACACGGCGATCACGCCGCGCGAGTTAATCGAGCGGATGTGGTCGCCGGCGATGCCGGCATAGACCGCCTTGATGGGGATGCCGGACATGCGCTCCGCCTCCTCCACCGCCTTGGTGATGGAGGCCACGGTCTTCTCCAGGTTCACCACCACGCCGCGGCGCAGGCCCTCCGAGGGCGCCACCCCGACGCCCACGATCTTGACGCTGCCGCCCTTCTCCACCTCGGCAATGATGGCGCTGATCTTCGTCGTCCCGATATCGAGGCCGACGTAGGCTCGCA
>CAYLSO010000313.1:0-3976 GCA_964386525.1 uncultured bacterium | reverse complement strand
GCCTGGGCGATGAGGCTGCGCAGGTCGAGCGGGCCGTGGGCCGCCAGCGCGGCCTGCAAGAGCGGCGCGAGCGTGCGCTCCATCCAGCGCAGGCGCTCGATGACCTCGGCGTCGTAGGCGCCGTAGCGCAGCACCTTGCCGAGGCCCTCGTTGAGTGTGGCGAAGGCCCGGTTGCCGAAGGCGGCGTTCTCGACGATCCACACCGGCATCGAGGCGGTGACGATGCCGGCCATCGGACCGACGGTCGCGTGGTGGTGGCAGGGGGCGAACGCCACGCGGCCCGCCGCCGCCATCCGGGCGGCCGCCTCGGGAGTGGCGGCGATCCCCTCGTAGACCAGGCCGCCCATGACCGCGCCGCGGGTCGGGCCGCTCATCCGCTCCCACTCGACCGGTGGGCCGGCGTGCAGGACGAGGTCGGTCCGCATGCCGGGGATGACGTCGAGCGCGCGGCCGATGCCGACGACCGCCGGCTTGGCCGCCAGGAGCCGCTCCACCGACTGCCGCGTGGCCGCGGCGATGTCGGCGCGGACCGCGCCGTCGGGGCCGAGGCAGGCGTCGAGGGCGGCCAGGGCGGCGGGATCGCCGCCGCCGGCCGGCCGCCAATCCACCTGCACCGCGCGCGCCCCGGCGCGGCGCAGTTCGGCCGCGAACGCGGCCAGGCCCACGTTGACCACCGTCAGCTCCTCGGCGAAGAGCGCGAGCACCTTGCCGGTGTCCATCAGCCGGCCCTCCGCCCGCCGGCCGAGGCGGCGGCCACGATCACGGCGGCGGCCAGCGCGGCGGCGCTGCGGTTATCGGGCTCCACGACGATGCCCGCGGCGGCGAGCCGGTGCACCTGAGCGCCGTAATGCTGCGGATCGCCGCTCGTGCCGGTGACCGAGGCGATGGCGACGAGATCGCGGCCGGCGGCCGCGGCCCGCGCGCGCCCCAGGCCCGCGGCCAGCACTCCGGCCGGGTCGCGGTGCGCGCCGAAGCCGAGCACGCAGTCGAAGAGCAGGAGCGCGGTTTCGGGATCGGACGTTTCGAGCGCCAATCTCTCGTTGCGTAGCGCGGGCTCGATCATGGGGTGGGGCCGGCCGACCGTGAAGACGTCGTCGCCGAGGTCGAAGAGCGCGTGGCCGCAGACCGGTGCGGTGCCCGCCACCCGCAGCGGACCGTGCTTGTGCAGATTCGAGTGCACCTCGAGCCCGGCGCGCGCCAGCAGCGCCAACGCTTCGTGGCCCGTGGTCCCGCCGCAGAACAGCCCGCGCAGCTTCGCGCCGGGCGCCAGCCGCGCCGCCAGCTCGCGCACGCGCGCCGCGTCCGGCGCCGGCGAGGCGGCCGGCACGTCCGGCACCCCGGCCAGCCGGCAGGCGGCCTCGGCCGCGCCGGAGAGCGAATCCGCGAAGGTGACGCCGCGCGCCGCCGGGACTGCGGCCGTGCCGGGCTCGGCTCCCACGAAGTGGACCACACCGGGCTTGCCGGCGGCGGCCAATGCGGACACGACCTTGCCGGCCACGGCGGGGGAGGGCGGCTTGGACACGACGACGAGGACCCGCGTGGCGGGGTCGGCGGCGAGGGCTGCGATCCCGAAGAGCGTCATGAGCCCGCCGACCGCGTCGGAGAGATCGCGTCCGCCCGTGCCGATGGCCTGCGACACGCCGCCGCCCAGGCGGTGGATGCAGCTCGTGACCTCCTGGATGCCGGTCCCCGCGGCGCCCACCACGCCGATGGCGCCGCGCCGCACGGCGTTGGCGAAGGCCAGCGGCTTGCCGTCGAGGATCGCCGTGCCGCAGTCGGGGCCCATGAGGAGCAGCCCGCGCGCCACCGCCAGGCGCTTCAGCGCGACCTCGTCTTCGATCGGGACGTTGTCCGAGAAGATCATCACGTGCCGGCCGAGGGCCAGGGCGCGGCGCGCCTCGCGGGCGGCGTGTTCGCCGGGCACGGAGATGAGCACGAGGTTGGCCTCGGGGAGCGCGCGGACGGCGGCCGCCAGCGACGCCGGGAGCGCTTCCTCCCCGTCCGCCGGGCGCTCGGACCGGAGCAGCCGCTCCATCTCGGCCTCGACCCGCGCGGGGGCATCGGTGCCGCCGCGCACCGCGATCACCAGGTCGTTGGGCCCGGCGGCATCCAGCTGGGGCCCCGCGTAGCCTTGGGCGGCGAGCAGCCCGCGGTTGTGGGGCGTGCCCATGGCCACCACCGCGTCCTCGACGCCGCTCAGGCCCGCCAACGCCTGCGACAGGCGCATGAGCAGGACCGAGTCGTGGTACGAGTCCTGGCGGACCAGCACAGAACGCGGCACCGCGCGCCTCCTTACTTGGCCGCCAGCGGAATCGCGGCCGGCGCCACCGCCGCCGGGGCCGCGGAGCGTGCTGTCACCGCCGGGGCCGCCACCGGTGCCGCCGGGGCCGTCGCCGCCGTCTCCGTCCGGGCCGCCCGCTTGAGCGTCAGGTAGATGCGCTCGGGGTCGAGCGGCAGCTCGAAGAACTCCACGCCGGTGGCGTTGGCCAGGGCGTTGCCCACCGCGCTCGGCACGGAGATCATCGGGTGCTCGGCCACGCCGCGCGCCCCGTACGGTCCCTGCGGGTGCGGCGTCTCGACGAAGAACTGCAGCATCTCGGCCGGGATGTCCTTGGCGGTCGGGATCTTGTAGTCGACGAACGAATTGTTGACCAGCTTGCCGTCCTCGAACACGAACTTCTCGATCAGCGCCGAGCCCAGCCCCTGCACCACGCCGCCCACCACCTGGGCCTTGCACTGCTGGCGGTTGAGCACCTTGCCGGCGTCGAAGGCCGAGGCGAACCTGAGCACGCGCACGTGGCCGGTGTCGGTGTCCACCTCGAGCTCGACGGCGTGGGCGCCGTACGTCCAGTTGAGCGCCGGCCGGCCCTGGCCGGTCTCGGGGTCGAGGTTGGTCAGCCCCTTGGCGATGTAGCGGCCCTTGCCCATCACCGGGCCGCCGATGCTGGTGCCGTCGGGATAGGTGTAGCCGAGCACGAGCTGGCTGTAGTCGAGCGGGCGCTCGGGCCGGCCCGTGGCCCACACCCTGCCGTCGGCGCACTCGATCTGCTCGGGCGGCACCTGCAGCGCTTGGGCGGCCACGGCGCGGATCTGGTCGAGGCACTCGCGGGCCGCCTGGATGATGGCGTTGCCGGCCATCACCGTGAGGCGGCTGGCCACCGTCTGCCAGTCGTGGGGCGTGTAGTCGGTGTCGCAGTCCCACGGCACGCGCACCTTGTCGAGCGGCAGCCGCAGCTCGTCGGCGGCGATCTGGGCCAGCGTGGTGTAGGTGCCCTGGCCGTAGTCCACGCCGCTCACCAGCACGTTGGCCGAGCCGTCGCCGTTCATCAGGATGGAAACCGCGCAGGAGGTGAAGGTGGGCATGGCCGGCGCCTTGTGCAGCATGGCGAGGCCCTTGCCGCGCACCACGCCCGAGCCCGGCGCCACCGGCCGCGCGGCGCGCTCCGCGGGGATCCCAGCCGATCGCCTCGGCCACCAGCCGCAGGCACTCCTCGGGCCGCCCGTGGCCCTCGGTGAACGGCTCGCCGGTGATCGTCGTCTCGCCGACCCGCAGCAGGTTCCGGCGCCGGAACTCGTAGGGGTCCACGCCCAGCGCGCGGGCCACCATGTCCATGTTGCGCTCGATGCCCCACAGCACCTCGAGGTGCCCGAAGCCGCGGTAGGCGGTGCCGAAGGTCTTGTTCGTGTACACCACGAGCGAGTCGATGTGGCAGTTCGGGACGTCGTACGGGCCTGCACCCGAGTAGGCGGCAGCGCGTCCCACGTTCACGCCGTAGTCCGCGTATGCCCCGGCGTCCCAGTGGTAGGCGACCTTCAGCGCCGTGATCCGCCCGTCCTGCTTCACGCCGGTGCGGACCGTGCTGTGCAGCCCCTGTCGCGAGGGCATCGTGTGGAACGCTTCCTCGCGGGTGATCGTCAGCTTCACCGGCCGGCCGCCGGCCTTCTTCGACAGGCAGTACACGAGCGGCTCGAGGTG
>CAYLSO010000312.1:0-25779 GCA_964386525.1 uncultured bacterium | reverse complement strand
GTCCTCTCCTGTCCGGATCAAGCGAAGTGAACCGCGCCGAGATCCCCGGAGACTCCGATCCTTGATGCTCTGCCTCGGCTGCTTTGACCCTCAATTGAGCGAGACACCGGGTGTCTCCGGAAACGGGGGTCAAAGCAGCCGGCCCTTCGCTCTTGACCCCGCGAGCCCGGCCGAGGTGGTCCGCAACCCGTCGGTATCCGGGGCTCAGCCTGTCTGCCCCACCGTTTTCAGCCCCCCCGAAGTCGGAAGCCCCTATACTCTCCAGGGCCAGCAGCAGCACGCCCGCAAGCGAGAGAAACCGCATGCGGGAACCTCCTGGCCGGGCGCGAGCCGGCCCGCGCTCCGCGATCGCCGATGGCATGATGTTTGTCCGGCCGCGCGGTCAGGCGTGAAGGCGCCGCGGCCGCCAATGCGGCACGGGGCGCGCGGTGCGCTCGGGAGGTCGTGCGCAACAGCGGCGTCCGCCTGGACAGGCCCATCGAGGCGCTGAGACAGACAGGAGCGCGCATCCCATGACGAGCTCCGTGCGGGTCAACCTGCACTGCCATTCGGATCTAAGCGACGGACAGCTCCCGCCAGAGCAGGTGGTGCAGCTCCTGGCGAGGGATGGCGTCCGGTTCGCGGCGCTGACGGATCACGACACCGTCGCCGGTCTGGCGCGCTTCCGGGAGGCCGCCGCCCATGCAGGGATCGGCGTTGCCTCCGGGGTCGAGATCTTCGCAACCACCAGGTTCGGTGAGGCCCACCTGCTGGCGTACGGCTTCGACCCCGAGTCACCCGATTTGCGCGCGATACTGGCTGCCGTCGCGCAGGGAGGGCGGGCCTCGCTGGTGCCCGCCGCGAGGATGCCCGCCCCTCCTCCCCGGCCGTTGCCTGCCGAAGAGGTGTGCCAGATCGTGCACCGCGCGGGGGGAAGGGTGTTCCTCGCCCATCCACTTCAACTCGAGCGCGACCCGGAAAAGCTGAGGGTCATCCTGCTTGAACTCAAGGCGGCAGGGCTGGACGGCATCGAGGCCATCTACGCCCCGTACGGTGCCGACGAGACGAAGGCTCTCCTCGTTCTCGCGCGGGACTGCGGGCTCCTCGTCTGCTGCGGCACCGATCTGCACGGCCCCGACATCCCGCGTCTGTCCCTCCCGGGCGTGGACATGCCGCGGGATCTCTGGGAGCGGTTCCGGGACAGCCTATTCTCGGCGTCGGGGCCGCGCGCATCCGCGGCCGTCCCTGCGGCGGCGTCCCTGTATCGCAAGCCGACCCGGCTCGCCCGGACGAGCTTCATCCTGCGCATCCTGCTGCCGACCCTGCTCGCCATCGGGCTGCTGATCGTCGCGGTCTTCGCCTTCATCGTTCCCGCGTTCAAAGATGCCCTCCTGTCGCGCAAGCGGGAGATGATTCGGGAGCTGACGAACTCCGCGTGGAGCATCCTTGCCGAATACCACGAAGAAGAGAAGGCGGGCCGTCTGACGCGCGAGCAGGCAGAGGAAGCCGCCGTCCAGCGCGTGCGTTTCCTGCGGTACGGGAAGGAAGGCAAGGACTACTTCTGGATCACGGACATGCGTCCGCGCATGGTGATGCACCCCTACCGCACCGACCTGAACGGCAAGGATGTGTCCGACTTCAGCGATCCGAAGGGCAACCGGGTCTTCATGGAGTTCCTCCGCGTCGTACGGGAGAGGAACGAGGGCTACGTCGAGTACGTCTGGCAGTGGAAGGACGATCCCGCCCGGCTCGTGCCGAAGCAGTCCTACGTGAGGGGCTTCGCGCCCTGGGGGTGGGTGATCGGCACGGGGATCTACGTCGAGGACGTGCACGCCGAGATCTCCGCCTTGACGAACCGGATCGTCCGCATCTCCGTCGTCATCGCTGTGGTCATCGCGCTTCTGCTCGTGTTCGTGGCGCAGCAGAGCTTCCGCATCGAGCGGCGCAGGGGGCTGGCGGAGGACGCCCTGCGCGAGTCCCACGACCGGTACCGCGCGCTGGTGGAGGCTTCGAAGGAAGGCATGATGATGGTGCTGGACGGCAGACCCACCTATGCCAACCAGACCCTTCTCGCCCTTCTGGGCTACTCCGACAGCGAGTGGCCGCTGCTGGAGCTCGACGACATCGTCGCCGAGGGGGGAGGCCTGCCGAGGGCATCGCAGTGGCTCGCAGCGGCGACCGCGGAGGGCAAGGCTCCGGAGCCGACGGAAACCAGGCTGCGGAAGAAGGACGGTACGACCATCGACGCGCTGCTGACGGTCGAACAGATGACCCTGGCCGAGAAGCCGGGGTTCATCCTCATCGCCAGGGATCTCAGCACGCACAAGGGGCTGCTCGCCGTGCTCGACCGGAGCCGCTCGGCGTTCCAGAGCCTCGCGGGGAACCTTCGGGCGGCCGTGTTCCGGACGTCCCTCGATCGCCGGATGCGAGTCTTGGAGGCCAACCCGGCTGCCGACACGTTGTTCGGCCTGCCGCCCGGCGCCGGCGGGCCGCGCCCGGGCCTCGCCGACCTGTTCGCGGACCCCGAGGAGTTCGAGGCGTTCCGACGGGAACTGACGGGAAACAGCAAGGTCGTGACCCGCGTCACGCACCTGCGGGGGCCCGCCGGCACGGTGGCGGCGTCGTTGTCGGCGGTCCTGATCCGGGGCGAACGCGGCGATGAGGGTTACTGCGACGCCGTGGCGGAGGAGATGGGCGCCGGGCGGAGGGAGCTCTCCGAGCGGGACGCCCTGATCGCCGACCTGCAGACGCCGCTCCTGTCCCTCAACGAGCCGGTCCGGCGGTTCATGCGCGCCCTCCCCGCCTGCGACTACAGGACCGACCTTGCCCGGGCCGCGGCGATCATGGCCCAGAACCACGCCAGCGCCCTGCTGGTGACCGGTCCGGGGGGAGAGGGAATCGGGCTTCTCTCCGACTCGGACTTCTGCGACCGGGTGGTAGGCCGGGGCCTCGCCGTCGGTCGGCCGGTGTTCGAGGTCATGACAGCGCCCCTCGTGGCGGTCTCCCCGACCGCGCTGGGTTACGAGGCCATTCTCCTCATGCGCGAGAAGAACGTCCGGCATTTGGCGGTCAGGGACGAGGCCGGCGCTGTCATCGGCGTGGTCCGGAACAAGGAGCTGCTGGAGCCGGAACGCTACCCCCTGGCACTCCTCTCCCGGGCCATCCGGGGAGCCGGGAGAGTGGAGGATCTCGCGCAGCATCGGGCCAGGCTGCCCCTCCTCGCCCAGGGGCTGGCCGACGGCGGCGCCCGGCCGCGCAGCACCTGTCGCGCGATCACGGCGGTCTCGGACGCCATCGCGCAGAGGCTCCTGCTTCTCGCGGAGGAGGAGCTGGGGCCTGCGCCGGCTCCGTTTGCGTTCATCGTCCTGGGGAGCGGAGGCCGGGAGGAGCAGACGCTCGTCACGGATCAGGACAATGCCATCATCTTCGATCCGCCGGCAGGAACCGATCCGGCCGCCGCGCACGCCTACTTCACGGCCGTCGGCGAGCGGGTCTGCGACTGGCTGGACAGGACCGGCTACCCGCTGTGCAAGGGGGGAATGATGGCGAAGAACCCCCGATGGTGTGCCCCACTCGCGGCGTGGAAGGAGTACTTCTCGGGCTGGATCAACGTCGCGGAGCCCAAGGACCTCCTCGACTTCAACACCTGTTTCGATTTCCGGTGCATCCACGGCGATGCCGGGCTGGCTGCCGCTCTCCGCCAACACACCCTCTCGGAGATCGTCCACACTCCCGCGTTCTTCGCGCACCTCGCCCAGAACGCGCTCCACCACCGGTCTCTGCTCGGCTTCTTCGGGAAGATCGTCGCTGAGACCGATGTCCACGGCAGCCAGAGGACGTTCAACATCAAGGAGGCCACGGCGCCGATCGTGAGTTTCGCACGCCTGTACGCCCTCCGCGGCGGGGCGGTGGAGACCAACACCTTCGACCGCCTGGGACGCCTGCAGGACATGGGCGTCCTGACGCGCGTCACGAGCGAAGAGATCTCCCAGGCCTACCAGTTCCTGATGTCGCTGCGGCTCGCCCATCAGATGGACAGCATCCGGTCCGGACAGGTCCCGACGAACCACATCAGCATCAAGGCCCTTACCCCGATCGAGGAAACGCTGCTCAAGCAGATCTTCTCCCAGATCGCTGCCTTCCAGAAAAAGATCTCCTTCGACTTCCTCGGCGGCGAATGGGCGCAGGGAGCCTGACGGATTCACCCTTGCGGCGCCGGGCGTAGTGGTCGGCGCGCCGGTCGGTGACGTCCAGGCGCCGGACATCCCCGGCCGTGCTGGTCCGGCCGCTGGGGCACCCCCTTCCCCTTGCCTGAACCAACGACCGGTACATCACCGGGATGCAAACAGTTGACATGGTGTCGTTCGGGCTGCGAGTCTGCCCCCCGGCGGGCGCCACCTGACGCTGCACCCGGCTCCCCGCCGAACGCAATCGCCCGAGGGCCGAGCTGACCTCAGGCTTCCCAGTTGCCACGCACCCTGCGCACCGGGGCGAGGCGAACACCACAGCCGGGATCAATCGGGGGTGGCTCGCAACGCGCTGGTCGAGGGATCGGCGTGACGACGGCGTGGGAGACGCCCGCGCGGAGAAGAGGAGAGTCGAATGCAGAAGACGGCACGCGAGATGCTCGATTCGCCTGAGTTCAAGCGGCTGGTCCGGAACAAGTGGGTGGTTTCGACCATCCTGACGCTCTGCCTGTTCGTCCTCTACTACGGGTTCATCCTCCTCATCGCCTACGACAAGCCATGGATGGGTCAGAAGGTCGGTAAGGCCACGACGCTCGGCATACCGATCGGCGTCGGCGTGATCATCATCGCCTGGATTCTGACCTTCATCTACGTCGCGTGGGCCAACCGCAGCCACGACGCGGAGGCTGGCAAGCTCCGCAGCAACGTCAAGCACTGACCGGCGCCCCGGGAGGCACAAACATGCTGACCCTCGCTGTCATGCCCGCGCCGGAGGTGGTCCAGACCGCGCTCGGCAAACCGACCGCATCGGCGATGATCTTTTTCTTCCTGATCGTCGTGCTCACGCTGGCGATCACCTGGTGGGCCGCCCGGCGCACCAAATCGGCCCGCGAGTACTACGCCGCAGGTCGGAGTGTCACCGGGCTGCAGAACGGCCTGGCGCTCGCCGGCGATTACATGAGCGCGGCGTCATTCCTGGGCATTGCCGGCCTCGTCGCCACCAAGGGCTACGACGGGATGATCTACGCCACCGGATGGCTCGTCGGCTGGCCGGCCCTGTTGTTCCTCGTGGCGGAGCCGCTGCGGAACCTCGGGAAGTACACGTTCGCGGACGTCGTCGCCTTCCGGCTGCGCCAGGCCCCCGTTCGGATCGCCGCGGCCGTCGGCGGCGTCCTGACCGTGCTGGTCTATACGACGGCCCAGATGGTCGGCGCGGGCAACCTGATCCAGCTCATGTTCGGTGTGCCCTTCGTCGGGGCGGTCACCGCCGTCGGTGTCGTCATGCTCGTCTACGTGCTGTTTGGCGGGATGATCGCGACGACGTGGGTGCAGATCGTCAAGGCCGTCTTGTTGCTCGCGGGCGTGACGGTCCTCTTGCTGCTCGCCCTATCCAAGTTCGGCTTCGACCCCGGCAGCCTGTACGTGGCGGTGGCGGCGAAGTACGGGCAGGCGGCGCTCGAGCCGGGCGGCCTGATCTCGAAGCCGCTCGATGCCATCTCGCTCGGCCTGGCCTTGATGTTCGGCGTGCTCGGCCTGCCCCACATCCTCATGCGGTTCTACACCGTCCCGGACGCCAAGACGGCCCGCAAATCGGTGCTGTACGCGACCGGCTTCATCGGCTACTTCTACATCATCATCCCGATCGTCGGCTTTGCCGCCGCGGCGCTTCTGCCGGGACTCACGGAGGGGGGCCTGGGTCGCGAGCTCATCCTCTCGTTCGACAAGGGCGGCAACATGGCGGCTCCGTTGCTGGCCGAGCACCTCGGCGGCACGGCGTTCCTCGGCTTCATCGCGGCGGTCGCCTTCGCGACGATCCTCGCCGTCGTCGCCGGGCTGACGCTCGCCGGCGCGTCGACCCTCTCGCACGACATCTACGTCAGCGTCATCAAGCGTGGGCAGGCGACCGAGAAGCAGCAGGTCCGCGTGGCGCGCGGCGCCACCGTGGTCTTCGGGCTCCTGGCCGTGCTGCTCGGCATCGTGTTCAAGGACCAGAACGTCGCCTTCATGGTGGGCCTGGCGTTCGCGGTCGCGTGCAGCGCGAACTTCCCGTCGCTGTTGCTGTCGATCGTCTGGCGGGGCTTCACCACCGGGGGCGCGGTGGCTTCGATCCTGACCGGTGCCGCGCTCGCCGTCGTGCTCATCATCGTCGGTCCGACGGTCTGGGTCGACATCCTGAAGAACAAGGAGGCCCTCTTCCCGCTCAGGAACCCCGCGATCGTCTCGATGCCCGCGGCTTTCATCGTCGGCATCCTGGTGTCGCTGGCCAAGAGGGAGAAGAGCGCCGAGGAGAAATTCGAGGACGAGAAGCTGCGGACCTACCTCGGCATCGGCGCCGAGTAGAAGGTTCCGGGCGGCGGGGCGGGTCGCCGACGACCCCGGCCGCCGGCAGCGTGAACGCGCGGTGCGGCCGCGATTCGCGGGCTGTCAGAGCCAAGGGAGGATGAAGATGGGTCGAAACGCCTGCCGGTTGGTCGCGTTGCTCGTCGGGGTCGCCGCCCTGCTGCTGGTGGCGCCGGTCGCCGACGCGCAGTGGGCGGTGTCCACCGCCGACGGCAAATCCACGCTGAACATCGGCTTCCTCTCGCAGTTGCAGTTCGAGGAGCTGGAGAACGCGGATGCGAGCTACTACCAGCAGAACCTGTTCTTCCGCCGCCTGCGGCTGATCGCCGGGGGCAAGATCAACGATCGGCTGTCGTTCTTCTTCGAGACCGACAGCCCCAACCTGGGTAAGGGCACGACGAGCGGCAGCAAGACGGCGAGCACCCTGACCGTCCAGGACTTCGTCCTCACCTACACCTTCAGCAGTCAGCTCAAGCTGGAAGGCGGCATGCTGCTGCTGCCGGTCTCGCACAACGGGGGACAGGGCGCGGCCGCCCTGCTGCCGGTGGACTACGGGCCCTACACCTTCCTGCACTCCGACCCGCTCAACCTCTACGTCGGGCGCGACTACGGCGTGCAGGCGCGCGGCTACCTCGCGCGCAATCACTTCGAGTACCGGGTCGGGGTCTCGCAGGGCAACCGCGGCACCGACTCCCGGGGGGCCCTCTGCTCCTATGCCCGCGGCGTCTGGTACCCGTTCGAGGCCGACACCGCCCTCTTCTACACGGGCACGACGCTGGGCAAGCGGAAGATCCTGGCGGTCGGGGGGAGCTTCATCCAGCAGCAGGACTTCAGCGCCCTGAGCGGAGACGCCTTCCTCGACCTGCCGGTCGGCGGCGACGCGCTCACGCTGCAGTTCGACTACACGCGCTTCGACGGCGGCAGCACCTTCGGCACCCTGCCGAGGCAGGACGCCTACCTGGTCGAGGGCGGCTACTACTTCCGCGCGGTTCGTCTGGGGCCCTTCGTCCAGTACGCGAGGCGGGACTTCGAGGCGGCGGGCTCGGCGGACGAGGACAAGCTCCAGGCGGGCCTGGCCTGGTGGAGCAACGGCCACCGGTTCAACCTCAAGCTGGCCGGTGCGAGACTCGAGAAAGAGGGCGCCGAGGACCGCAACCAATGGCTTTTGCAGTGGCAGGTGCTGATGTTCTGACCGCGGCCCGCGGGGTTCCTCCGCGCCGCCCCCTACCCCGCCCGACGCTGGATCTTCGCCTCGCGCCCCTTCGCCCAACGATCGAGCCAGAGCACGAGCCGGGACGGCGGACGGACCTTGAATTCCTCGGCGGTCGCCCGGCGCCCCTCGAGCAGGAGCTGCTTCGGCTGATGGTACGTGCCGAAGCACCAATCGGGCACCGGGAGCGAGAAGAACCCGGAGATCGCTTCGTTGCAGCCGATGTTGGCGTGATGCATCAGATGGAATCCGTAGAGCGGCCTCCAGAACGCCCCGAATCGTGGGTGCTCGATCGCCCTCTGCCACCATTCGTATGGCCAGTGATTGATGGCGTGCAGGATCTCGTAGAGCAGCATCGACCAGGTGATGGCCGCAAGTCCCCCGAGGACGACCGGCAGCCGCGGCCAGGCCAGTTGCAGGCCCACCAGAAGCGGAGTGAACACAGCCCAGAACGCGGTGAGGGCATAGAACGGAAAAGCCGAGCTCTCGAATTGCTCCGGCTGCGTGATCGGGTACTCGTTCAGGATGACCCGATGAGAGCCCTCGGACGTCGGCCTCAGCCGAACCGCGGTCAGGCTGTGATGGTGGCGGTGCTCGCGCGCGAACTTACGCAGCACCGGAGTGGTGACGAAGTGGAGGACGTAGCGGTGGAAGAACCACTCGAAGAAGGAAAGAAACAGATGGAAGCCCACGAAGACCAGCACGACGGCGAGCGCGCCCGCCGCGATCTCACGCCTCCAGAGGCCGGGGAGCGCCCAGTGGAGCCCGAAGAAGAGAACCGCGACCTGGAGCACGGCGAGAAGCAGGAAGCGGACGATGGAGAAGCGCCGGTGGGTAGGTGTCATCGTGCCCTGCCTAGGACGTGATCATTCGGGACATGTCACCGACCCACCCCGAGCTTGCGGCGGCTTCGGCGCGAACTCTGCACGATACCACGGAAGTGGATCGGATCTCTTAGGTCCTGCGGCTCGCGATAACCATGAAGCGCGGTCGGGGACGACCGGGAGCCCTTCCCCGGTTCGTCTCCCCGGTCGCTCCCGCTGCGCAGGAGAGCACTTCGACTCGCGGTTCAGGAAACCGTCGCCCGATCCGTCTGCCCTACGGAGCCGATGGGCAGCAAGATAGCGCACTTCGCTCGCCGGGCAAAGCGAGCGGACGGTCAGCCCCGCAACTGGCGGGCGCGCCCCGCGTAGGCCAGCGCCAGCAGGGCGAGCGCCAGGGCGAAGAACGTGGCATGGGCGGTGCGGGCGTCGGGCACCGCCCCGAGGAAGTCGAGTGCCGGGATGCGCTGTAGGGGTCCCACGTACCACAGCGCCAGGAACGCCACCTCGAAGAGCTTCCCGCTGCCCGTCCACACCCCGCAGGCGAGCGCGAACGAGGGGATGAAGAGCACCCCGGCGAGCCAGCCGGAGAGCGCGCCCAGGTCGCCCGCGAGCCCGACGCGCAGGCCGTAGCTCCCGGTCGCCGCCAGCGCGAGCAGCACCCCCGCGAGCCAGGTCGCGAGCAGTTGACGGCGCAGCGGGCGCGGTGCCGAGAAGAGCATCGCCGCGGTGCCGTGACGCGTCTCGCGCCACCCCAGCGACGACCACGCCAGGAGCGGCCAGATCGCAGCCAGCGGCAGCGCCACGCCGCGTACGCCCGCCAGCGGCACGAACAGGCAGACGAGCGCCAGCCCCAGCGCCCCCGCGTACCACCAACGGCCCTGCCCCTTGAGGAGCAGCGCCATCTCGGCGCGCAGCAACGGCGCCAGACGCTCGGCCCGAGGCGCCGCCGCGAGGGAGGCGACGGAACCGTGCGGCCCCGTCGGCGCAGCCGCCTCGGCCGCGGGTTCGCCGGCCGCCGGCGCGCGGGCGCGGCGCCGCGAGCGCCGTCCCGTCGCGGCCCGCGCCGCATCGAAGCGGTCGAAGAGCGCCGCGGCGAACCCGGTCAGCAGCACCGCGATCCCCACCCACGCGAGGCGTTGGGCGAGGAGCGCCGGCGTCCAGCGCACCCCCGGGTAGGAGAACGGCGTGACGGCGCGCGCCCGGGGGCTGAAGTTGATCCCGACCGCATGCCCTTTGCCCGCATGGTAGTCGGGATAGGCTCGCGCACAGGCCTGCTCGAGCGACGGCATCACGACGGTCATCCCGACGACGTCGCCGATGGGCAGCCGGACGGCGCTCTCCGGCACCGCGGTGGCGAGCCCCCCCGCCCACAGGAAGAAGAACACGACGTTGCCGAGCCCGCCGCGCAGGCGGGGCACGACCTCGAAGAGCACGGCCACGGCCGCGACCACCAGCATGGCGGGCGCGGCGAGGAGCACGAACGGCGACGCGAGCGCCCCGAGATCCACGTGGCGGTCCTCGCCCAGCACCTGCTGCATCGCTCCCGCCACGACCAGCATCACGCCCAGCATCGCGAACAGCACCGCGGCGTTGCTGAGCGCCTTGCCGGCGATGTACGTCAGCCGCCCCATGCGGGTGGCGGCCAGGATCTGCCCCACGCCGGTGTGCCGGTCGCGCTCGACGGCGTTCTTGACCAGGTAGAAGCCCACCAGCGTCAGGAACAGGCCGGTGAGGAGCGCGACGATCGATCCGGCGCCCGCCGAGTCGTAGAGCGCGCGGTGCCCGTCGAGGCTCACCGTGGTGTAGCCGGCGCCGCGCGGCGGCAGCGCGCCGTGGGCGCCCCAGGCGGCCACCGCAAGCGTGATCAGGAAGCCGTAGCGCCGGACGCGCTCGCGGAAGTCCGCACGGGCGATCGCCAGCAGCACGTGCAGGTGCACGGCGCGACGCGGGGTGGCGGTGCCCGCCGCCGGGCTCATGGCGTCGCCCCGGTGCGCTCGCGGGCCAGCACGTCGAGGTACGCGTCCTCGAGCGTGGGGGGAGCCGCCCGCGCGCCGGGGCCCGGCACCTCGGCCGCGATCACGCGGGCCTGCACCCCGTCGCCGCGCCGCATCGTCCCGCTCACGAGATACCGCTGGCGCAGCGCGGGGAGTCCCGCGCTCGGGAGCACGAGTTCCCAGGTGCGCCCCTCGACCGAGTGCAGCAGGTCCTCGGGCGCCTGGTGGGCGACCAGCCGTCCGCGCGCGATGATGGCGATGTCGGTCGCCACGGCCTCGACGTCGGAGACGATGTGGGTCGACAGGATGACGACGCGCTCGCCCGGCAGCTCGGCGAGCAGGTTGCGGAAGCGCACGCGCTCCTCGGGGTCGAGCCCCCCGGTGGGTTCGTCCACGATGAGCAGCCGCGGGTCGTTGAGCAGCGCCTGGGCGACGCCCACGCGCTGGCGCATGCCGCCCGAGAAGCCGCCCAGCGGCCGCCGGCGCGCGTCCCCCAGGTTCACCAGCTCGAGCAGCTCCTCGATGCGCCGGCGGGCCGCGCGGGGCTCCAGCCCCTTGGCCGCCGCGAGGTACTCGAGGAACTCGACGGCGCTCAGGTTGGGGTACACGCCGAAGTCCTGCGGCAGGTAGCCCAGCACCTCACGCACCGCGTCCGGCTGGCTCGCCACGTCGCGCCCTTCCCAGGTGACGTGGCCCTGCGTCGGCTTGGTGAGAGTGGCGACGATGCGCATGAGCGTGGACTTGCCGGCGCCGTTGGGTCCGAGCAGGCCGAGCACGCCGGTGCCGAGGTCGAGGCTGAAATCGGCGAGCGCGCGCACGCCGCCATGGTAGACCTTGGACACCCGATCGATCACGAGCCGCATGCGGGCCCTCCGTGTGGGACGCCGGCATGCCCCGAGCCCGCGGAATCCGCCGCGGCGCCGGCTCGGGGCATCGTACCTCGCGGCCTCGGGCCAACCAACATCGGGATCGCTCGGGCCGTCAGATTACGGCCTGGCTGGCGCTCCCCACTGGGATAGCCCCGGGCGCGCCCGAGAATTCCAATCCACGATGCCTGGAGGGAGCCCGTGGCGGCAGCGCCGGCGAGGCGACCGGAGGCGCCCGATCGACGGCCACCCCTCAGTCGATCAGGACGAGGTGGCGGTGCGACACCTGCGAGCCCGCCTGGAGCCTCGCGAAGTAGACCCCGGATCGGACTTCGCTCGGGCAGCGCCAGATGAACGCGAGATCGCCCGCGCGGAAGGCCCCTGTGGCGACCACGGCGACCCGGCGGCCCCGTGCATCGTGCACGGTGAGCGTCACGTTCGTTGCCTGGGGCAGGTGAAACGCGAGGCGCACGCTGGCACGCGTCGGATTCGGCCACACCGGCGGGAACTCCAGCCCGCCGATCCAAGGGCCCTCGACGCCGACCGTCGAGGGAGTGAGCACGAGCGTGAGGCTGTCCGCGTAGCCGTCGTTGTAGCTGTCGTCGAAGCGCGTGCAAAGAAACCGAACCTGGATGGACCGCGTTCCCATGCGGACGCCGCCCTCGGCCGCACGGCGCAGGAGGCGCGTGAGCGAGCCGCGATCGGTGTTCGTCACGGGGCCGATCGCGACGCTGCCCAGCGCGCTCGCGGATCCGTCGCGGAAGGCGGCCTGCAACTCGGCATGGTCAAGGCCGAATTCTCGAGGAACGGCGGCGATGAGATGGCTCACAAGCGACAAACACCCGAGGAGGGCACAGGCGGACGGCGGGATGAGTTGCCAGACCGGGAGCCCTTCTCCGCGCTGCGGGAGGCGCAGGTGCTAATCGAGGCGTGGCGGGAGGAGTCCAATCGGCGGCGGACGCACGGCGCCTTGGGCTACTGACCGCCGCGCCTGCGGCCATCCCGGTGGCCGCAGGACTCACGTAGAACCAGGGACTACCGACAGGAACGGGTCAATGTGGCGCGGTGAGCGCCGCCGGTCTCGCGGCGCCCAGCAGTCCTTCGAGCTTCTTCGCCATGGCGATTCCCATCGCCAGATGCGTGGCCTCCGAGATATGGCGGTGCCCGTGGGGAACGAACACCCCACTCGCGCCGCGGAAGTCGCCGAGGCTGTCCTCGGCCCGAATCAGGGCGTCGCTGTTCTGTCGGAACGCTTCCACCAATTCCCGTGGAATCGACGGCACGGCCGCTTCACCGTGTCGGCTCGGGATCTCCAGCAGGATCAGCTTGATGCCGTTGCGACGGCAGAATCCGTACATCCGCTCCACCAAGAGCCGGCACAGCTCCTCTTCGTAGCCGTGGCGCTTGAGGTCATCGCCCGCTGGCCGCTCCACGTACTCGAAGCCCGCCTCCCCGAGCCTCTGCTTGGTCAGGCGGCTCTTGTAGAACTCCCACAGCCCGTTGAACCCTACCGAGTACAGATACGAGTTCTCGCTCAGCCAGCGCATCAGGGCGAAGCGGTTGATCCTCTCGAGCACCCGCACGCCCGGCACGTACTCCTTGGCCGCCCCCGCCAGAGTGTCAGCCTCGACGCGGAAGAGACCGGACCTCAAGTTGTCCCCGGGATCGTTGGCGACAAAGCCGACCACCACCGCATCGGGGGAGTACTTGATCCCCTCGTTCTCGAGCAGCACGAGCTCTTCCGCCGTGCCGAATCCGGATACCCCGGCGTTGATCACCTCGGCACGAATGCCATCGCGCTTGAGATGCTGCTCGAGGACGGCCGCGAACGTCCGCTCCTGCCGGACCTCAAATCCCTCGGTGTTCGAGTCGCCCAGGCAGAGGACCCGAACCGTCCCCGCCGGCTTGGCGTAGGAGAAATCCCGCGCGTCGCGAAACCCTTGGGCGTTGGTCACGAACTTCCACGAACCGTCGATGGACCGGTGCCAGAAGGTGGTGCGGGGGCGCAGGCGGCGGATGTGATAGTCGCCGTAATGAGCGCCGCTGTGGTAGCGCGGAAACAGGACGACGCGGCTCCGGTAGACCGCGCGCACGATGCCCTCCGCGCACAGGAGCGCGATGGCGGTGGAGGCGATGATGACCAGCGTGGGAATCAGGAAGCGACGGAGCGTGGGCATGGGCGTGGGCACCGGGGATTCCTCCGGGAGAAGAGGCGGCAATCGGGCACTGGCGCGCGAGCATCCCACCCGCGCGCTGCGACCTCGAGGAACGGCGGCCGGAGAGGGCGTCCCGCAAGCCCCGCGACCAGTCGTGCAGGGACGGCCTCCGCGTCGCTGTGACCCGGGACTTTACCACGGTGGTCTGCCCCCCGCAAAACGGCCCAGCGCGACTCTCCCTCCGGGGCTGGGATTCCGGTCCCACCCCGGTTAGAGAACCGCCGGTGCGCGGCACGCGGCCCACTCATGCGCAGATCATTCGGGTCTTGCGCCAGGCCGAGGCTGGCACCGCGGTGGCCGAAGTGTGTCGGGAACCGGGGGTGGACAAACCGAACGGGTCTTTGCAGGGCTGAACGCCGTTCAAGTGCCGCACGGGCGGGCCCTACATGCCGGACCGCGATCGGCTCCTCATTCTGAGAGCCCGGTAGACCAAGCACGGGGCGCAGTCCAAAGGCCCGAGGGCCAAGCCGCCCGCCCGGAGCAGGCAGGACCAGGGAGCGGCCGCGAGGCGCCGCCGCCGCCGAGTCTCCCCCGTCAGTCGCGGGCCGCGGGCGGCTCGCCTGCAGGCCGCCGTCCCCAGATGTTATACTTGATGGGCTGGGCTGCGGACCCTGCCCCCCGCTGGGCAGCCGGACCGTCCCCCTGCGCGGAGCCCGGATCTCACGAAACCATGGAGTCGAAAGAACTCGCAGATGAAACGATCGACCTACATCCTCGGCATCTCGGCCTTCTACCATGACAGCGCGGCAGCGCTCGTCCGGGACGGCGAGATCATCGCTGCGGCCCAGGAAGAGCGCTTCTCCCGTAAGAAGCACGATCCCCGCTTCCCTACCCATGCGGTGAAGTACTGCCTCGAGTTCGCCGGCCTGGGGCTCGGGGACATGGACTTCATCGTGTTCTACGACAAGCCGATGTTGAAGTTCGAGCGCCTGCTCGAGACCTACTATGCCTTCGCCCCGCGGGGCGTCGCATCATTTGTGACCGCCATGCCGGTCTGGCTGAAAGAGAAGCTCTCGCTCAAGCGTCTGATCCGCGACGAGCTCGAGAGCCTCGGCCGGGGCGCGGTTCGCGGTAAGCTGCTCTTCCCCGAGCACCACTTCTCGCACGCCGCCAGCGCATTCTACCCGTCCCCTTACGAGGAGGCAGCCGTCCTCACCGTGGACGGCGTGGGCGAGTACGCCACGACGACCGTCGGCCACGGCCGAGGGAAGTGCCTGCGCATCACGAAGCAGGTCGACTTCCCGCACTCGCTGGGCCTGCTCTACTCGGCTTTCACCTACCACACCGGCTTCAAGGTCAATTCCGGCGAGTACAAGGTCATGGGTCTGGCGCCCTACGGCGAGCCCCGCTTCGTAAAGCAACTCTACGACCACGTGATCCAAGTGCGACCCGACGGCTCGTATCGACTCAACATGAAGTACTTCGACTACGCCACCGGCCTCAAGATGACCAGTGACGCCTTCGACCAGCTCTTTGGCCACAAGCCGCGGGACCCCGAGAGCACGCTCACCCAGCACGAGATGGACATGGCCGCCTCGCTCCAAGTCGTGACTGAGGAGGTTATGCTCAAGCTGGCCCGCCACGCCCACGAGCAGACCCGCTCGAAGAGTCTCGTACTCGCCGGGGGCGTGGCACTCAACTGCGTCGCCAACGGCCGGATCCTCCGGGAGGGGCCGTTCGAGAACATCTGGATCCAGCCCGCCTCGGGAGACGCCGGTGGCGCCGTCGGGGCTGCCCTGGCGGTGTGGCACACGTACCTCGACAGGGAGCGGAAGACCGACGGCCGCACCGACCGCATGAAGGGCGCCTACCTTGGCCCGGAGTTCAGCGACGACGAGGTCGAGCGCCGGCTCGCGCGGCTGGGCGCCGTCGCCACCCACATCCCCGAAGACCAGGCGCTGTACGGCGAGGCTGCTCGGCTCATCGCCGAGGGCAACATCATCGGCTGGCACCAGGGCCGCATGGAGTTCGGCCCGCGCGCGCTCGGCGCGCGCTCGATCGTGGGTGACGCGCGAAACAAGGAAATGCAGAAGAAGATGAACCTGAAGATCAAGTACCGCGAGTCGTTCCGGCCCTTTGCGCCCTCGGTCATGCTCGAGATGGTCAACGAGTACTTCGACCTGGATCGCGAGTCGCCCTACATGTTGCTCGTGGACTACGTCAAGAGGGGGCGCCAGAATCCGATGACCGAGGAACAGAAGCAGCTCTTCGGCATCGACAAGCTCAACATCATTCGCTCCGACATCCCGGCCGTCACGCACATCGACTACTCCGCGCGCATCCAGACCGTGGACCGCGCCACCGCGCCGCGCTACTGGAACCTGATCAACGCGTTCAAGGAGCGGTCGGGCTACGGCATCGTCGTCAATACCTCATTCAACGTGCGCGGGGAGCCAATCGTGTGCACCCCCGAGGATTCGTATCTGTGCTTCATGCGCACCGAGATGGACTACCTGTTCTGTGGGAACTGGATGATGTCGAAAGTCCAGCAACCCAAGCTGCGCGACGACGTCGACTGGCGCCGGCAGTACGAACTCGACTAGCCCGACCGGAGAATGGGGATCCCTGATGTCAAAGGTCACTGACTACCAGCGCCGCCTCGGCGCCATGCAGCTCGCCGGGGCCTTCGCGTTGCTCTTCCTGCTCCTGCACCTGCTGCGCCACCGCACTGACCCGCTCTTCCTCTACATCGCGGTCGGCTGCCTGGTGGCGGGGGTGTTCTTCTACCGTCTGCTCACGCCGGTCTTCCGGCTCTGGTTCCGTTTCGGCACGATCCTGAACAAGGTAATCGGGCCGCTCGTCTTCGGCCTGCTCTTCTATGCCTTCCTGACGCCGATCGCGCTGCTGCGCCGGTTGCTCGGCGGCAAGGGCTTGCCGACCGGCTTCGCGCCGCCGGGGGAGAGCGCCTGGATCGAGCGCGGGGACGAGCCGTTCAGGCCTGCCGAGTTCGAGAGGCAGTTCTAGCCCGCCGGACCACGCCATGACCGATTCCAGGCACGCTCGGAACGTCCCGGTCCTTTTCGGGCTCGTCACCCCGGCGAGCGCCAGGCAGGTCGCGCTCGAGATCAATCCCCGCAAGTGGCGGCCCATCTGCTCGATTCTGAACGGCTCCGGCAGTCGGCGGTTCGACGTCCGGGAGGCGCCGGGCGCGAGCCGGATGCGCGAGACGGGCTTCACCAAGGTACGCGTCATCAATGCAGGTACCCCGGGTCACAGCAACTGCGACGCGTGGGCCGGCTGGTCTGGGAGCTCCAACTTGAGGAACAGGACACCGGAGGTAGACCATGGACTTCCTTGCTGACCTGTGGGCGTTTCTCAGAGAGCGTAAGAAGTGGTGGCTGCTCCCCGTCATCTCTGTGGTGCTGTTGCTCGGTATCGTCCTCGTGTTCGGGGGCACCTCCGCGCTTGCACCGTTCATCTACGCCCTGTTCTAGGACCGAAGCGTACACGGCACTGGCGAGCAACTCCTCGCGGTCGGGGAGTCGCGCGACCGCCCGACCGAGGCGCTTCCGAAGCAGGCGTGGCGGGTAGCGAGGACTCATCACGTCCGCCTACGGAGCCCCGGGCGGCCTCGGGGGCACCCGCATTTCCTCACTCCGCCGCCAGCCGCTCGAGCAGCCGCCGCTCCACCGCCGGCAGCGTGTGCACGTGCTCCCAGACCGCGATCCTCGGTCGGTAGACGTACTCGGGCGGCGTTCGCTTCGCGATGCGCTCCCGCACCGGCGCCCACGCGCGCTCCGCGGCGCCCCGGTCCCCGGAGCGCATGGCGATTCCGCCATCCACGATGCGCGCCAGATTGCACCACGGCCCCCAGGCGAGCGCCTGCGTCGCGTGCGCGCGGGCCGCGTCCATATCCCCCGCCGTCATCGCGACCCACCCGCGCAACGCCTCGGCGTTCGGGTTCTCCGCGTCGAGTAGCTTGGCTTCGTCCAGCTGCCTCAGGGCATCGGCGCCCCGGCCCGCCCACAGCAGGTCGCGGGCGAAGTCGCAGCGCAGCTCGACCACGCCGGTCCGCACCCGCACGGCCTCGTCGTAGAGCCGGAACGCCTCGTCGGGCCGGCCGGCCAGCGCCAGCGCCGAGGCGCGGCCGTAGAGACCCTCGGGGTTGTCGGACTGGTAGGCGAGCACCGAGTCGAACGCCGCCAGCGCGCCGGCCGCATCGCCCAGCGTCCAGGCGTAGGCGCCGAGCGCCGCGTCGACCTGGTAGCGATCCTCGGCGCGAACGGTGTCCCGGGTCGCCGCCAGCCCGGCGCGCGCGGCCTCGAGTCCATCCCCGGCGTGCCACCGCGCCTCGGCGAGCGCGACCCGCGCCGGGCCGCTGGCCGCGTGCGTCGCCACCGCGACCGCCGCCACCGACTCGGCCGCCGCCGGCCGTCCGGCCAGGATGAGCGCCCGCGCGTAGGCGGTGAGCGCGGTCTCGTCGTCGGCCTTGCGCGCCAGCGCCTTGCGGTAGAACGGGAGCGCCTCCTCGACCTTGCCGCGTTCGACGCGGTCGTCGCCCCCGGCCGCGTAGGCCACGGGGTAGGAACCGCTCACGTCGGTGCGCGCGAAGTGCCTCTGCACGAGCTCCTGCAGCTCCGGATCCTTGGCCGCGAGCCGCTCGCTCACCACCTCGCGCGGGTCGTAGGCGTCGCGCTTTGGCGATACCAGCGCGTTGGCGCCCTCGGCGAAGTACTCGTGCACGCTGCCGCCGGCGTAGCGCGAGAGGAAGGCGTCGCGGGTGGCGTCGTCGCGCTCCTTGGTGCGGCGGTAGAAGTCCTGGATGACGCGGGAGTCGTCGGCCGGCAGCACGGCGTGCACCTGGTGGGCGAGCTCGTGGATGACCGTGTCGTAGCGGTCGAAGACGGTGCGCTCGACGTCCTCGATGCCGGTCACCGTGTGGTAGCCGCCGCAGCCGCGCACGTCGTCCCAGAGGCGCGAGTCGTAGTCGATGCGCTGGTCGCGCAGCACCTCCTGGTCCGGGCACTCGCTGAGCAGCATGTAGAGCGGCTTGATGTAGAAGGTGGCGCCGCCCTCCACCAGCACCGGCACGTACGCCGCCCACGGCGCCACCGACAGCGCCACGCGCTTCTGGTGGCGCGGGGTGAGCGAGCCCCAGTTGGCCACGAAGCGCTCGATCCCCGGCACGGCGGGCGTGGGCTTGACGGCGAAGCGGCGCTCGTAGTCGGCGCGGTGCACGTCCACCGCGAAGCGCTGCGCTTCGAGTGCTTTGGCGAGCACCGCGTGGGCGCGCCCGTATTCCGGACAGATGGCCAGCGCGGCGAAGCAGCCGTCGCGCGCCGCGGCGAAGCGCCCCTCCTCGAAGTCGAGCGAGGCCAGCCGAACGCGCGCGTCGGCGGATCCGGGATACCGGGCGACCGCGGCCTCGTACCCCGCCCGGGCCTCGGCGCGACGTCCGGACGCCAGCTCGGCGTCGGCGGCCGCGAGCGCCCCCGACCGCGTCGCGGCGAGGAAGGCGCCCGGATACGCCGCGAGCAGCTCGGTGTAGTTGCGCCGCGCGTAGCCGTTGCCCAGCAGATAGTGCGACGCGTCGTGATAGGGATGCAGCCGCACCCCCCACTCCGCCGCGGCGATCGCTTCGTAGGTGCGGCCGAGCCGGATCATCGTGTTGGCCAGCGTCTCGAGCGCTTCCGGCGTGGCGTGCTCGGCGAGCGCCATCTGCAGCTCGCCCAGCGAGGCGTCCCATTCGCGACGCTTCTGCATGACGAGCGCGCGGCCGACGTGCGCGGCGGAGCGGGCCCGCCGGGCCGCGGGGGACTCCCCGGCGGCAGCGGCGGCCAGGGCGCGCACGAATAGCGAATCGGCGCGGGCATAGTCGAGCAGGTCGTAAGCCAGCCGTCCGGCCGCGAGCAGCTCGGGCACCGCGCCGGCATCGCCGCGGGCGAGTCGCATGCGGGTGAGTGAGTCGATGGTGGCGGCCGCGTCGCGCGCGTATTCCCATAGGTAGCGCGTGGAGCGCGCGTCGGCGTCGGGCAGCGCCGCGAGCCGCTCGACCAGCGGAGCGGCGGCCGCGAAGTCCTGCACGGCCAGCGCCACGCGGGCCCGCGCCGCCAGCGCGGCCGGCGTGTCGGCGCCCAGCTGCGGCGCCGGCCGCGCGGCCTCGCCGGCCTGGCCGGTGTCGAGCAGCAGCCACAGCCGCTCAGGGGTCGGGCTCGTGGCCGGCAGCTCCGCGAGCCGCGCGAGGCGCGCCTTGAGCTGGGTGGCGACCGGAGCGAACACCCCGGTGTCGGGCAAGGCCGCCGCGGGGGCGCCCGAGGACGTTACGGCGTGCGCGGGGAGCGCGATCAGTCCGGGGAGCGCGACCGCCCCGGCGAGCGCGATGGCCGACGCAGCGAGTGCGAGCCGGCGGCGCGAGCGAGACAGCAGGTCGATGTGGGTGGCAGGTTCCATGGTGGTCTCCGGGCGGGAATGCCGGGACTGCGAGTCCTGCGCCCCCGCCCGGCAGCGAGGCCGCCGCCTCTTCGAAGGCCCACGCAGTCGGGATCGTCCCGCGGCGCGCAGGCACGAAGGCCCGGCGATCGCCGGGCCTTCGTTCGCACCCATGAGACCGAGGTCTAATTCCTCTTGGCAGCCAGGAAGGCCTTGGCGGCCTCCATGCCGGCCTGGAACGCCTGCTCGTTGAGCGGGATCAGCTTGGCCTTCTCCTTGAGCGCTTCCTTGATGGCGGCGAGGAAGGTCTCCCTGGGGAAGATGTTCGTGGCGGCCTGGAGCGCGCCCAGGGCGACGATGTTCTTCACCACCAGCTTGCCCAGCCCGGCGGCGATCTCCGTGAAGGGCACGCCCACCACCGTGATGCTCGGGTCCCCCGGCTTCACGTCCTTGGCGACGGAGCTGTCGAAGACGATGAAGCCGTTCTTCTTCACCGTGAGACCGAACTTGGCGAGGCTCGGGGCGTTGAAGGCGATCAGGATGTCCGGCGTGGGGCTGGCGGGATTCAGCACCTCGTCGGTGGCCACGTGGACATCGGCGTAGCTCGTGCCGCCGCGGCTCTCGGGGCCGTAGCTGGGGATGTGCGTCCCGTCGAAGCCCTCGTTGATGGCGGCGATGGCCACCAGCATGGCGGCCGTCTGCGCGCCGTCACCGCCCGCCCCGGCCAGCTTCATGCTGATGTCGCTGGGGTTCAGGTGCGCGGGGAACCCCTTGCAGAAACGCGCCTGGGCTTCCGTGCCGGCCTCCACGGCCTTGGTGAAGGTCTCGGCCTCGAAGTTCGGTGTGGGGAGCTTGAACCAGGGTTCGACGGTGGTGTCTTTCTTCACGCCGAGGGGAAAGACCGGAACCATGTTCTCCTTCACCCACTCCTCGGCCTTCTCCGGGGTCATCTTCAGGTGGGTGGGGCACTCGGCCAGCACCTCGACGAAGGCGTAGCCCCGGCCTTCCTTCTGGATCTGCACGGCCTTCTTGATGGCCCGGGCGGCCTTCTTGCGGCCGGCGGGGCTGAAGAGAGCCACGCGCTCCACGTAGACGGACCCGTCCAGGCTGGCGATGAGCTCGGCCATCTTGATGGGTGCGCCATTGAGCTTCTCGCGGCCCGTGGGGCTCGTGGAAGTGGCCTGGCCCATCAGCGAGGTCGGCGCCATCTGGCCGCCGGTCATGCCGTAGATCGCATTGTTGATGAAGATGACCGTAATCGGAGCGCCCAGCTGGGCGGCGGCCACGGTCTCGGCCAGGCCGATGGAAGCCAGGTCGCCGTCCCCCTGGTAGGAGATGACGATGGCTTCGGGGTTGGCCATCTTGTGGCCGAGGGCGACGGCGGCGGCCCGGCCGTGCGCGGCCTGGGTGTTGCCGGTGTCGAAGTAGTAGTAGGCGAACACCGAGCAGCCCACCGGGCTCACCAGCACGGTGTTGTCCTGGATGCCCAGCTCGGCGATGGCCTCGGCGAGATACTTGTGGGCGAGCCCGTGGCCGCAACCGGCGCAATAGTGCGTGGACTGGCCCTTCAGGCCCTCGCCATGGGCGTGGCGCTCGAACCTCTGATAGAAGACGGACATGGGGGCCTCCCTACTCACCGAGGATGGACTTCACGTGGTCGACGATCTCGGTCTGCTGGGGCAGCATCCCGCCGGCCCGGCGCACATGGGTCAGGCGGGGCAGCTTCTCCACGCCGGCCTGGCTCAGGCTCAGCCGGAGTTCATCCTCGATCTGGCCGCCCGCATTGGCCTCGACCACCACGAGACGCTTGGTCTTGGCAAGCAGGGCCTCGAGCTGCGGGACCGGGAAGGGCCAGATGGTGATCGGACGGAAGAGACCCGCCTTGATGCCCAGGTCGCGAAGGCTCTTCACGGCGCCCTTGGCGGCGCGGGCGGGCGTGTTGCAGGCCACCAGGAGGACCTCGGCGTCCTCGGTCATGTAAGACTCGGCCCGCGCTTCCGCTTTCATGGACCGGTACTTCTCCTCCAGATGCAAGTTGAACTTCTCCAGGTCCGCTTCCTGGAGCTGGATGGAGGAGATGAGGTTTCCGCGGTGGTCCTTGTCGCCGTAGACCGCCCACGCGGGGATGCCCGGCTTGACCATGTAATCAGGGAGCTGCACTCTGCCCGTCATCTGGCCCAAGTACCCGTCGGCCAGGACGATGACCGGGTTGCGGTACTTGAAGCTGAGATCGAAGGCCAGGATGGTGTAGTCCAGCATCTCCTGCGGGGTGCTCGGCATCAGGGTGATGCCGTGGGTGTGCCCGTGGCCCAGGCCGCGGCAGGCCAGCTTCACGTCGGACTGTTCGGGGGCGATGTTCCCGAGGCCGGGGCCGCCGCGCATGACGTTCACGAACACCCCGGGCAGCTCGGAGCCCACCATGTAGGAGACGCCTTCCAGCATCAGGGAGAAACCGGGGCCGGAGGTGAACGTCATGGACGCGATGCCGGCGCCGCCGGTGCCGTACATGTGGTTCACGGTGGCGACCTCGGAGACCGCCTGGAGGAAGACCCCGCTCAACTTGGGCAGCAGCTTGGCCATCAGCTCCGCGCCCTCGGTGGAGGGGGTGATGGGGTAGCCGTAGAAGTGACGGCAGCCGGCCAGCAGGGCGCCCACGGCGGCCGCGTAGTTGCCCTTGATGATGAGGGGCTGGGTCTTCGGCAGCGGCACCCTCCGGGTGGGGATGTCCACGGGCTCGGGGGCGGTGCTCCGCCGGGCCCCGAAGAGCTTGGCGGGATCCTGCAACTCGTAGGCCTCGCCTTGCGCCAGCGCGCGCAGGCCGTAGGGCTCCGGGCAGGCCTCGATGCACAGACCGCATCCCGTGCAGTTCTCCAGATCCAGGACGACGGGAACAATGCCCGTGGCGGGATTGATCTCGTTGGCGAAGGCGATGCAACCTTTCGTGCACACGCTCACGCAACGGCCGCAGCCCTTGCAGTACTCGGGTATCAGGAACGGCTTGGGTTTCTCTTCCAGCTCGGGCATGGTCGCTCCCCTCGTTGCCTACCGCCTCAATCTACCATGAATCCCTGAAATGCTCACCTCGGCCGGCGGATGCACCGATCGCGGCCCTCGGCTCGCTTCCTAGCCTATCGGCGGCTCGTAGTCCAGCAGTGAAAAACCCCAGGCCGTCGCGCGGCTTGGGGCGTAAAAGGTGGCGTCGGCGGACCGGTCGGCTGGGGACGCCGCGCGGCTCGCCTGCGCCTGCACGTCCACAGCCCCGCGATCTATGCCGCTTTGGACCGCTCCTCGTAGTCGACGGGCTCCGCCACGCCGGATAGCTCCGGCTCCCTCGGCGCGCCGGCGGGAGCCCCCGTGCGCGAGCGTCGGCTTTGGGGCTTGATGAACTCCACCGGCACCCGGATGGTGAACGTGCTCCCCCGCCCGACCTGGCTCTCCGCCACGATCGTCCCGCCATGGGCCTCCACGATGCCGCCGGCGATCGGCAGGCCGAGGCCGAGCCCCGCCGAGTTGAACTCCAGCGTCCGGGAGGAATGGTGATGGCGCGGATCCCGGAGCATGAACGAGCGATCGAACAGACGCTCCCTCTTGTCCTCGGGAATCCCGATGCCGGTATCCTGGACCTCGATCACCAGCTGGCTGCGCTCGCCGCGCGCCCGCACGGTCACCGAACCCCCATCCGGCGTGAAGCGGATGGCATTCCGGATCAGGTTCGCGACCGCGTGTGAGATCCGCGGCCCGTCGAGCCGGGCGGGCCTCAGGCCCGGCTCGATGGCGACATCGACCGCGACGCCTCGGCCCACGGCCTCGGCCACGGCCGCGTTCACCGCCGCCTCGACGACCGCCGCGATCTCGTGCTCCTCCAGAGTCAGGGTCGGCCGCTCGCTCTCCATCTGGGCCAGGAGCGTGGCGTCCTCGGTGATGCGGACGATCGCCCCCAGGCCCCCTTCGATCGTCTCGAGCGCCTGGCGCTGATCGGGCGTCACCGGGCCCAGGGTCCCGTCGGCCAGCATCTCGCTGTAGCACTTGATGATGGTCACCGGCGTCCGCAACTCGTGCGAGGCGACACTGATGAACTGGCTCTTGAGGCGGGCCACCTCCTCCAGGCTGCCCACGTAGGCACGCTCCTGTTCGCGCATGTGCCGGAAGCGCTCGGTGAGATATCCGATCTCGTCTTGGGCCCGCACTTCGAGAGGGTAGTCGTAATTGCCGCGCTCGATCTCCTCGGCGCCGCGCACGAGGCGGCCGATGGGGTCGACCACCTCGCGCGCCACGACGAAGCCGATGAAGATGGCGACGACGACGACCAGGATGGCAATCCGGACGAGGCCGCCCTGCAGCTCGCGGAGGAACGCCAGCTCGACGTCGAGGGAGCGCTGCAGGACGTAGGACTGCCCGCTCCCCGGGGCGGAGCCGGGGATGGGACGCACCAGGGTGAGGTAGGAGCCCGAGGCCAGTCGCACCTCGCTCTCGCCGCCCTTGTCGAGCGCACGGCGCAGGGCCAGCCGGTCGCCGCCGGCGCGCAGACTGCTCCCGGTGACGACCGGGCCCGAGAGGAACGTGATCTCGCCCCCCGTGAGCGCGCGCAGCTCGCCGGCCAGCTCGTCGCCGATCCGCGTGCCGAGCATGACCGCCCCCACCGTGCGGCCATCGACCCGCGTCGGACGGACGGTGACCTGGTAGTGCGCTCCCCGCTCGACGAGAAGCCCCGAGACCGAACGCCCCCGCAGTGCCTCCCGGACGAGTTCGCGGCGCGGCCGAGGACTGGAGACCCCGCTCCCCACCGAAGCCAGCAGCCGGCCTCGACCGTCGAACACCTCGAACAAGTCGGTCCGGGCGATACGATCGAAGTCGTGCGCGACCCCGCTGACCGTGGCCCGGAAGTGACGGTCGCCGGCGCCCGCGGGCAGGGTAAGGGCGGAGAAGAACCTGGGGTCGCGAACGATCACCTCGGCGGCCATCTCGAGCGCCCGCGAGCGCGAGCCGTAGACGTTCTGGAAGACCAGGGCGGCGGTCTCCAACTGCTGATGGATGTCCGCGCGAGCGCGCTTGGCGACGCTGTGATTGACGATCCAAAGGGTTCCCAGCCCGAGGGCGAGCGGCGCCAGCACGGCCAGGAGCCGGATCTTCCAACGCAGGGGGACGGTCACCGGGACGGCCTCACCGCGACCACGCCAGATCGAGTTCGACCGGGCGCCCGCCGGTCACCTTCACCCGGCGGCTCGTTTCGCCGAGGACCGGATGCCACGCTTTCACGATGTAGGCACCGGGAGGAAGGCGGGGCAGGGTGAAGTGGCCATCCGCCCGCGGGCAGGCGAAGAGACGGTCGGGCCGGACGAATACGAAGCCGGCCGCGACCGGGTGCAACTCGCAGTAAAGGTTCACGACCCCGACGGTGTCGAAGACGACCGATCGCTCCTGGCCCGGGGCGCAGCCCTTCAGGCTGAACCGGCAGGCAGGGGAAACGCTGAAGGGACTGTGGTAGACGCGGTCGCGGTTCAGGAACCGGACGGTGGATCCCGCCGTCACCGGCAGCACCCTGGGCTCGAACCCGTTGGTGGTCAGGACGACCGTCCGGCGCTCGGACTGCGGCCGGTTCCGGCTTCCGGACGCCGAGTTGCCTGTCGGCGCCGGGGTGCCTCGGGAGCGGTCTGGAATTACGTAGATGACGGCGTCGGTGACCGGAGCCGCACGCGACGCGCTTGAGCCGGGTTTCCCGTCGGCGGTCTCGCTGGCTGACCCCGCGGCGGCGGGCAGCGACAGCCGGCCCCGCAGTTTGGCCGTGGTCGCGCAG
>CAYLSO010000311.1:0-11250 GCA_964386525.1 uncultured bacterium | reverse complement strand
GACGCCGGCGGCCATCGGGCTGTCGGCCGTGCAGATCAACGTGGTGATCAACTCGATGCTCGCCTCCACCCTGGGCACCGGCGCGGTGTCGTGGCTGGCGTACGCCTTCCGCATCCTGTTCGTGCCCATCGGACTGTTCGGCGTGGCCATGGCCACCGTGTCGCTGCCCTCGATGTCGCGCTCCGCCTCGGCGGGGGACATCGACGGGCTCAAGCGCACGCTGCATCGCGCGGTCCGCACGACTCTGGCGCTGACCCTGCCGGCGGGCGCCGGCCTGGCCGCCCTGGCGTGGCCGCTGACCGCGCTGCTCTACCAGCACGGCCAGTTCACGGCCCACGACACGCAGGCCACGGCGCAGGCGCTCGTCGCCTACACCGTCGGGCTGGCCGCCTACAGCGGCATCAAGGTGCTGGTGCCGGCCTTCTACGCCCTGGGGGATACGCGCTCGCCGCTGGTGGCAAGCTTCATCTCGGTGGGCGTGAACCTCGGCCTGAACCTGCTCCTGATGCGCGTCTGGGGGCACGTGGGGCTGGCCCTCTCCACCGGCCTCACCGCGCTGATCAACTTCGCGCAGCTCTGGCTGTGGCTATCGCGCAAGGTGGGGCCGCTGGGCGGGCGGCGGCTGCTGGCGGCGGCCGCCCGCGCGGGGGCGGCCGCCGCGGTGATGGGGGCGGTGCTCGCGGCGCTGACCTGGGCCACAGCGCCGTGGTGGCGCGGACGGCTGGCGGGCGAGGCGGCGATCGTGGCGGGCGGCACCGCCCTGGGCGCGGTCCTCGTCCTGCTCCTCTACCGCGCCTTCGGGGTCCGGGAGCGCGAGGACCTGTGGGCCGCGGCGCGCGCCGTGGGGGCGCGCCTGCGCCCGCGCCGGGCGGCCGGGAGCTAGGCTCCGCGGCTGGGTTGCTTCGCGGCGGTGAGCCTCAGTCCCGCGGCGGCGCGTCCCGGGGGCCGGCCGCCTGCCGCCGCCAGCGCCGCCCCGTCCAGTCCACGAACAGGTAGAGAGCGAAGAGCACGGCGGCCGCGGCCACGAACCACCACAGCTTCTCCTGCAGCACGCGGGCCAGCGCCTCGGGGTCCTGCAGGAGCCGCGGCTCGTCGGCCAGCACGCGCGCTCCGAACCAGGCCAGCACCGTGCACCAGACGAACGATCCGAGCAGGGTGGTGACCGAGAAGACGCCGAAGCCCATGCGGGCAGCGCCCGCCGGCAGCGACACCAGGTGGCGCACCACCGGCAGCAGGCGGGCGAAGAAGATGCCGGCCGCCGCGTAGTGCTGGATCCAGAGCTCGGCGAGCCGCCACTTCTTCTCGGGGACGAAGACGTACTTGCCGTAGCGGAGCAGCAGGGGGCGTCCCAGCCAGCGCGCCACGCCGTACGAGACCGAGGCGCCGAACCACGAGCCGAGCGTGCCGGCCGCCACCACGCCCCAGAAGTTGAGGCGCCCCTGGCCCGCCCAGTAGGCGGCCGGCGGGATCACCACCTCGCTGGGCAGCGGGAAGACCGTCGATTCGATCGCCATGAGCAGGAAGATGCCCGCGTAGCCCCATTCGAGGGTCAGCCGGAACCACAGCTGCAGCAGGGAGTGGAACATCGGCCTAGAATTCGGTGACGCCGGTGAAGTTGAACTCGCGCACCAGCAGCGGCGGCGCCACCACGCAGTTGTGCGTGTAGTCGAAGACGGTGGGCAGCGCCGTCCGGCCGATCGCCTCGGCCCGCGCCAGCACGCCGAGCACGGTCTCGTTGTAGCGCAGGTTGCGCACGCCGCCGGCCAGGCGGCCGTGCTCGATCAGGAAGGTGCCGTCGCGGGTCATGCCGGTGATCACCGTGTGGCGCGGGTCGACGACGCGGTTGTACCAGAAGCGCGTCACCAGGATGCCGCGCTCGACGGCGGCGACCATCTCCGCGAGCGTGGGCTCGCCGGTGCCGAGGACCAGGTCGTAGGGCAGCGGCCCCTCGGGGTTGGGCGGCGCCAGGGCGTGGCCGGTGGTGGCCGTCCCCGCCTTGCGCGCCGTCACCGAGTCGTGCACCAGGCCGCGGGACACGCCGCC
This sequence comes from uncultured bacterium, assembly GCA_964386525.1. Taxonomy (GTDB): domain Bacteria; phylum Eisenbacteria; class RBG-16-71-46; order RBG-16-71-46; family DASYSL01; genus CAYLSO01. The sequence goes on along the minus strand of CAYLSO010000311.1, from coordinate 9,207 downwards.
CTCGATGAGCGGCACCCGCCGCTTGGGCACGCCCTCGAAGTCGAACGGCATGCCCATGGTGCGCGGGTCGAAGGCGTCGTCGGCGATGTGGATGCGCTCGCCGGTGACCGGCTCGCCGAGCCGTCCGTTGAGGAAGGAGTAGCCCTCCTGGTAGGCCTGGGCGCCGAAGCCGGTCCAGCCCAGGAAGGCCACGAGCTCGGCCACCGCGTTCTCCTCCAGCACGACCGTGTACTTGCCCGGCGGCACGGCCGCCGGGCGGGCTGACCGCTCCGCCTTCTCGAGGGCCTTGCGGCCGAGCTCGGCGGTGTCGAGTCCGCGCACGTCGCGGGCGTTGGCGTCCACCCAGCCCGAGGAATCCGGGGCCGTCACCGTGCACGTGAAGTTGGCGAGCGTAGAGGGATGGTAGGCGAAGACGCCGCGCGTGTTGGCCACCGCGGCGACGGCTCCGGAGGTGGAAAGGGCGCCGGCGACGCTCAAGCCCCGGGCCCGGACCGGCTCGATGACCTGGCGGACGCGCTCGGCGCGCTCCTCGGGCGGGCAGGCGGCGGTGGCCTCGACCCACGCCGGCAGGTCCGCGTAGGCAGCGGGGCCGGGCAGCTCGCCGGAGTCGGGGTTCTCGGGCGACAGCCGCGCCATCTCGAGGGCGCGCTCGGCGAGTGTGGCCAGCGCGGCTTCGTCGAGGCACGAGGTGGTGGCCACGCCGGCGCGCCGGCCGAGGAAAGCGCGCAGCGTCAGCACCCGCCGGCGGGCCCGCACGTTCTGGTGGATCTCGTTGTTGGCGAAACGGGTGAGGGCCTCGTCGGACTCCTGGTAGATGGCCTCGGCCTGCTCCGGGCAGCGCGCCAGCACGCCCGCCAGCCGGCGCTGCACCTCCTCGCGGGCCGGCGCGGCGCCGGCCATCGGCTCGCTCATCGTCTCTCCCTCGCTCGCCTACTGCTTGAAGCCCACGCCCACCTGCACGTCGCGGAAGCGCGCCGAGGCGGCCGCCTGGGCGGTGCGCATGGTCTGGCTGGGCTGTGCCTTGCCGCAGTTGGGGGTGCCCCAGATCTCCCAGTCGGACGCGTCGCACACCGCGTCGCAGGAGTTCCAGAATCGCGGGGTGATGCCGGTGTAGGTGCAGTTCTTCAGCATCGCCCCCAGCTTCCCGTTCTTGATCTCGTAGCCCAGCTCGGTGCCGAACTGGAAGTTGTAGCGCTTGTCGTCGATCGACCAGGAGCGGTTGGTGAGCATGTAGATGCCGTCCCGGGTGTCGGCGATGAGGTCGGCGAGCTTCCACCGCCCGGGCAGCAGATTGATGTTGGTCATGCGGATGATCGGGATGTGGGCCCAGGATTCGGCGCGCATGGTGCCGTTGGAGGCCTGGCCGAGCTGCGGCGCGGTCTCGCGCGACGTCAGGTAGCCGACGAAGAGGCCGTCGCGCACCAGGTCGGCGCACTGCGCCGGCACGCCCTCGTCGTCGTAGCCGAAGGTGCCCATGCCGCGCGGCGCGGTGGCGTCGGCCACGAGGGTCACGTGGTCGGAGCCGTAGCGCAGCGTGCCGCGCTTCTCGGGGGTGAGGAAGGAAGTGCCGGCGTAGTTGGCCTCCCACCCGAGGACGCGGTCCAGCTCGCTGGGGTGGCCGCAGGATTCGTGGATCTGCAGCGAGGTCTGCGAGCCGTCGAGGATGACGGTGGCGCGGCCGGCGGGGCAGGGTTTGGCGGTGAGCAGCGCGACCGCCTCCTCGCCGGCCTGCTCGGCGTGCCCGGGCAGGTCGAGGCGCTCCACGACCTCGAAGCCGCCGGACTCGAACTGGCCCCCGAAGGAGGAAGGGTAGGAGCGCACCTGGATGTCGTCGTCGCTCGCCGCCGTGCCCACGAGGCCGCCGCCCGAGTGCAGGATGCGCTGCGTGATGTAGCTGCCCTCGCTCGAGGCGAAGACCTTGCGGTCCTCCCAGAACTGCAGGGAGGAGGTGGCCAGCTTGAGGCCGCGCACGCCGGCGAGGGCGCGGTCGGCGGCGAGCAGCAGGTCCACCTTCTGCGACAGCGGCACGCGGAAGGGATCGAGGCGGTGGGGGGTCTCCCAGTCCGCCTGCACGGGGGCGACCGGGGAGAGTCCGATCGGGGTGCGGCGCACGCGGGCGCTGGCGCGCGCGATCGCGACGGCGAGGGCGGCGCAGCGGTCGGCCTCGGCGGCGCTCACCTCGGCGCCGGCGCAGAAGCCCCACGCGCCGTCCACCATCACGCGCACCCCGAGTCCGCTGGACTGGGTGTCGGCCAGCGAGGTGACGCGGCCGTTCTTCACCTCGACGTACTGCATGCGCTCGGCGTTGACCCGGACGTCGGCGTAGGACGCCCCGCGCACCCGCGCGGTGTCCAGAGCCCGGTCGGTGATGTCCCGCACGGAACCCTCCTTGGGCGCCGCCGGAAGCGGCCGGCGGGCCGCGGCATCGTGCGGCCCCGGTGCGGCCGCCGTCAAGACGCCCGGCTCCCCGGCCCGGGGCGCAAGTGCCGATTCCGGCCGGGGTTGTCGCGCGCGGGAGGGTTGCCCAAACGAGGTGCGGTTCCTATAATCCCGCGTGCCCACTCCAGCCGCCTGGGGTGAGGCCGCGCGCCGGGCGGCGTGAGGCGCGCGCGAGGCGCGCGGGCGTCAACCATCCGAGGGAGCGGAGATGATCGCTGCCGACATTCTCGCGCAGGTTCCGGTGCGCGGCTCCGGCCTCTTCGACCCGCTCTATCTCGATTTCCTCGACGGCGATCCCTTCGTGAGCGGCCGATTCCCGTCCCGCCACCGCGACGTGGACGGTTGGCCGGGGCTGGCGGAGCGCCGCCGGGGCGCGGGCGGTCCGCCCGGGATGTGGGCGGCGCTGGCCGCGGCGCACGAGCGCTGGGGCGCGCCGCAAGCCGCCCGGCGGGGCCTCGACGAGCTGGCGGCGGGGCGGGCGGTCGCCGTGATCGCCGGACAGCAGCCCGACGCCCTGGGCGGTCCCCTCTATACCCTGCACAAGGCGCTCACCGCCGTGGCCCTGGCGCGCCGCTTCGAGGCGCGCACCGGGACGCGCGCCGTGCCCATGTTCTGGTCGGCGAACGAGGACTCGGACTTCGAGGAGGTGCGCACGGTGCGCTTCCTGGGCGCCGCCCTGGAAGCGCACGAGGTCGGGCTGCCGGCTTCGGCGCACGGAGCCGGCGGCATGGTGGGCGGAATCACCCCCGCCGCGCTCGCCGAATCCTGGGAGCGCGCGGCGCAGGCCTGGCGAGGGCTGCCCGGCGCCGGCACGGTCACCGCCTGGCTGGCGCGCGCCCGGGAGCGGGCCGCCGACCTCGGCGATGCCCAGGCCATCCTGCTCCTGGCGGCCCTCGGCGAATCGGGGCTCGTGGTGCTGGATCCGCGGCTGGACGCCTTCCGCGCCGCCGCGCGGCCGCTCTACGCGCGCTACCTGGAGAAGCACGAGCGCATCCGTGGCGCCGTGGAGGCCGCCGGACAAGAGCTCGTGGCGCGCGGCTACGGGCTGCCCATCCAGCCGGCGCAGAGCGAGTTCTCGCTGTTCGGCGTCGAGGGCGGCGCGCGCCTGAAGCTCGACGGGCCGCGGGCGGCCGCCGCGCTCGCGGCGGGACGGGACCTGTCGCCCAACGTGGTGCTGCGCCCGCTGGTCCAGGATGCCCTGCTGCCGACCGTGTTCCTGGTGGCGGGGCCGGGCGAGATCGCCTACCTCTCGCAGCTGCGCGAGGTGTACCAGGAACTCGACGTGCCCATGAGCCCGGTCTTTCCCCGGCTGACCGCGACCTGGCTGCCGGCCGCCGCCGCCGCGCTGGTGCGCGAGCTCGAGGTCGAGCCCTGGGAGCTGGTGCGCGACACCGACGCCGCCGTGCGCGGGCTGGCCGACCGCGCCCTGCCCGCGCCCGTGCGGGCCGCATTCGAGCGGCTGCGCGTCGAGGGCAACGCGCAGCTGCGGGGCTTCGCGGAGTCGGCCGCGGCGGTGGACGCCTCGCTGCCGCAGGTCGTGGAGTCGGCCCGCGGCAAGGTGGACTATCAGTACGCGCGCATCCTGGAGGCGCTGGTGGCCAAGAGCCGCGCCCGCCTCGAGCGGGCCCACCCGCAGGCGCCGCGCCTGCGCCACGCGCTCTCGCCCGGCGGCCGGCCGCAGGAGCGCCGGCTGGCGTGGCTCGACCTGGTGGCGCACGGCGGCACGGCGGCGCTGGCGCAGGCCCGCAAGCTCGCCGAGTACCACGTGGAGAACGCGCTCTCGGGGCACGTCAGCCACGGGCTGGTGACGGTGCCCGAGGGGGAGGCCGGATGAGCGGCGCGGCACGGCCATGACCGCCGACGTCGCGGCCTTCGGCGCCCACCCCGACGACGCCGAGCTGTCCTTCGGGGCCACCGTCGCGCGGCTGGCCGGCGCCGGGGCGCGGGTGGTCATCGTGGACCTGACCGCGGGCGAGCGCGGCAGCCGTGGCGACCCCGAGCGGCGCGCGCGCGAGGCCGCGGCGGCGGCTCACGAGCTGGGCGCGGCGGGGCGGGAGTGCCTCGGGCTGCCCGATCTCGGCCTGTGCCCCGACGACCCGAGGCAGACGCGCGCCATCGCCGAGGCGCTGCGCCGGTTGCGTCCCGCCCTGGTGCTCGCGCCGCACCCCGAGGAGGGGCATCCCGACCATCGCATCGGCTCCGGGCTCATCGAGCGAGCCTGCCTCGAAGCGCGGTTGTGGCGCGCCGACGCGGCGGGGGAGCGGCACCTGGTCGAGCAGCTGCTCTTTGCCTGGCCGGCGGCCGGGGCGGAGCAGGGCGGGGGGGCCGGCGGGGGCGGCCGGCTGGGCGGCGGGCTGGTCGTGGACGTGAGCGCGACGTTCGCCGCCAAGCGCTCGGCGCTGGCGTGTTACGAGTCGCAATTCGGCAGCGGGCCGGGCCCCGAGACGCGGCTGTCGCACGAGGGTTTCCTCGATCTCGTCGAGGCGCGCGCGCGGGTGGCCGGCGCGGCCGTCGAGGCGCGCTACGGGGAGGGTTTCACCTGGCGGGGCGCGCTGCGCTGGGGCGGGGGGCTGGCGGCGTGGCTGGGCCCGGCCGGCGGAGACCGGCGATGACTCGGGCGCCGGCCAAGCGGCGCCGGCCGCTGCGGGGCGCGGGGCGCGGGCCGCTCAAGATCGGCATCGCCTGCTACCCCACCTTCGGCGGCTCGGGCATAGTGGCCACCGAGATCGGCTCGCGGCTGGCCGAGCGGGGCTACGAGGTCCACTTCATCTCGCTGGCCCTGCCCTACCACAAGAGCCGCTTCTCGCAACACGTCTTCTTCCACGAGGTGGTGATCGAGCCGTACCCGCTCTTCCAGAGCTACTCGCCGCTGTCGCTGGCGCTGGCCGCCAAGATGAGCGAGGTGGCCGAGCACCACGGGCTCGACCTGCTGCACGTCCACTACGCGATGCCCTTTGCGGCCAGCGCCTTCCTGGCGCGCGAGCTGGTCAAGCCGCGCCGCCTGCCGGTGGTCACCACGCTGCACGGCACCGACATCACGGTGGTCGGGCAGCAGCCCGCCTTCCACCGGCTCACGAAGTTCAGCATCGAGTCCTCGGACGCGGTCACCGCGGTGAGCCGATTCCTGCGCGAGCGCACGATCGAGAGCCTGGGGATCACGCGGCCCATCGAGGTGATCTACAACTTCGTGGACACCCGGCGCTTCGCGCCGCGCGCGCGGCGCGGCGGGGTGCTGGCGCCGGCCGACGTGCCGGTGCTCATGCACGCCTCGAACTTCCGCCCGGTCAAGAACCTCGACACGCTGGTGCGCGTCTTCGCGCGGGTGCGCGAGCGGCGGCCGTGCCGTCTGGTGCTCATCGGCGACGGTCCCGAGAAGGCGCGCTCCGAGGACCTCTGCCGCGAGCTGGGACTGACGCGCCATGCCCTCTTCCTCGGCAACCAGGACATCATGGAGGAGCTGCTGCCGCTGGCCGACGTCTTCCTGCTGCCCAGCCGCCAGGAGTCGTTCGGGCTGGTGGCCCTCGAGGCGATGAGCGCCGGGGTTGCGGTGGTGGCCTCGAACGTCGGCGGGCTGCCGGAGGTCGTGGCCGACGGGAAGACCGGGTTCTTGCGCGATCCCGACGACGAGGCGGGGATGGCGGCCGCCGTGCTGCGCCTGCTCGAAGACGACGGGCTGCGCTCCCGCATGGGCCGCGCCGGGCGGCGCCTGGCGATGGCGCGCTTCGGCGCCGAGGCAGGCGTGGATCATTACGAGCAAATCTACCGCAGCGTCGTCGGATGAGTCCGGTCCTGCGCGTGCCCACCGCCGGCCGGCGCTTCGCCGTGCTCGTCGAGGGCGCACGCGGGCCGATGGAGGCCAAGACGGCGACCGCGCTGGCCCGCTATCGCCCCGAGTGCCTGGCGGCGCTCGTGCACACCGGGCGGGCGGGCGCGACGAGCGGCGAACTGCTGGGTGCCGGCGGGGACGCGCCCGTGGTGGCCGATCTCGAGGGCGCGCGGGCCGCGGGGGCGAACGCGGTCCTGGTGGGCGTCGCACCGTCCGGGGGACGGGTCCCCGAAGCCTGGCGGCCGCTCCTGCTCGCGGCCCTGGCGCGGGGCTGGGAAGCCTGGAGCGGCATGCACGAGTTGCTCGCCGACGACCCCGAGATGGTCGCCGCCGCCCGGGCCTCGGGTACGGCGCTGGTAGACCTGCGGCGCGTGCCCGAGGGCATCCCGGTGGCGGCGGCGCGGGCCGCGCGGGGGCGCGCGCGCGTGGTTCTCACGGTGGGCTCGGACTGCAACGTCGGCAAGATGACCGCGGCCTGGGAGATCGCCGCCGAGCTGGCGCGCCGCGGCGAGCGCGCCGCCTTCGCGGCCACCGGGCAGACCGGGATCCTCATCGCGGGCTGGGGCATCGCCGTCGACCGCTGTGCCGCCGACTTCATCGCCGGGGCGGCGGAAGCACTGGTGCTCGAGGGGGCGCGCGACGCCGACTGGGTGATCGTCGAGGGGCAGGGCTCGCTCGTCCACCCCGGCTTCTCGGGCGTGGCCCTGGGCCTGTTGCACGGCAGCGTTCCCGCGGGCCTCGTGCTCTGCCACCACGCGGGGCGCGCGACGCTGCGGCACACCGACGGGCTGCCCGTGCCGCCGCTGCTGCGGCTCGTGGCGCTCAACGAGGAGGCGGCCGGCTGGGTGCGGCCGGCCCGCGTCGAGGCGGTGGCGCTCAACACCTACGGGCTGGAGCGGGCTGCGGCGCGGCGGGCGCTGGCCGAGGCGGGCGCCGAGACGGGATTGCCCGCCGGCGACGTCTTCGCCGGCGGCGCGGGTGCCCACGTGGACGCTCTGATGGCGGCGCGCGGCCGCGCGCCGGCGGGAGGGGACGCGGCATGAAGCTCCGCTGGACGCCGCTCGACCTGCGCACCAAGCACGAGTTCCGCATCAGCCGAGGCGGGGCCGGGCTCTTTGAGAACCTGCTCGTGGAGATCGAGCACGGAGGCCGGGTGGGGCGCGGCGAGGTGTCGGCGGCCCGCTACCACGGCGAGACGCGCCAGAGCGCCGAGCGGGCGCTGGCGGCGTGGGCTCCGCTCGTGGGGGACGACCCGTGGGCGCGGGAGGCCGTCGTGGCGCGCTGCCAGGCGGCGCTGCCCGGCAACCGGGCGGCCCTCTCGGGGCTCGAGTGCGCACTGTGGGACCTGTGCGGCCAGGAGGCGGCGCAGCCCGTGTGGCGACTGCTCGGCCTCGATCCGTCGCGCATGCCCATCTCCTCGCTGAGCCTGGGGCTGGCCGACTGGCCGACCATGGAGCGCAAGCTCGACGAGGGGCGCGATTTCCCCATCCTCAAGATCAAGGTCGGGGGCAACGACGACCTCGAGACCCTGCGCCGCATCCGCGCGCGCTCGAACCAGCGCCTGACGGTGGACGCCAACTCGGCCTGGACACGCGAGCAGGCCGCGGCCATGCTGCCGGCGCTGGCCGACCTGGGGGTGGAATTCGTCGAGCAGCCCCTGGCCATGGACGACCCCGAAGGGTTCCGCTGGCTCCACGGGCGCTCACCCCTGCCGCTCTACCTGGACGAGAGCGTGGCGGTGAGCCGTGACCTGCTGCCCTTCCTGGGCGGGGTAGACGGGGTCAACTTGAAGCTGGCCAAGACGGGGGGGCTGGGGGAAGCTCTGCGCGTCATCGCGACGGCGCGGGCCTGCGGCCTTGCCGTGATGATCGGTTGCATGATAGAGACGAGCCTCGGAATCACTTCGGCGGCCCATCTGGCTCCGCTCGTGGACCACCTGGACCTCGACGGCCACTGGCTGCTGGCCGAGGACCCGTTCGAGGGAGTGGGGGGAGGCGCCGGGCGCCTGATCCTGCCCACCGCCCCCGGGCTCGGGGTGAGGCCCCGGCTGGGGTCCGGCGGGCCCCCCAGCGACCAGCGCGCGGGAGGCGCGGTTTGAGCCAGAGACTCGCGGTCTTCGTCACCGTCATCTGCGTGGCCGCGGCCGTCGTGTGGGTGCTGAACCCGCCGACGCTGTTCTCCGGATTCCTCGTGCAGTACGCCCTGTGGACGCTGATCTGTGTGCTGGCCGGAGCCCTCTGGCTGCCCACGGTCTCGGGCGAGGCCACCGACAGCATGGCCTCGGCCGCCGACTTCGCGGTCCTCATGCTGTGGGGGCTCGCCCCCGCGCTCTACATCGTGCCGCTCTCCACGCTGGCCCAGAACCTCTACCAGCGGCGGCCCTGGGTGCGGGTGATCTACAACTCGCTGGCCATGGTGCTGGTCACCGGGGCGGCCGGCGTCGTGTTCCGGCTGCTCGGCGGTCCTGCCGAGGGGCTGGTGACGGCCCGGGCCGCCGGCGGTTATCAGGCGTGGAGCGACCACCTCGGGTTGATCGTGCCCTTCGTCGGCCTCAGCCTCAGCTACCGCGCCGTCAACATCGTGCTCACCGCCATTCCCGTGGCCTGGTCGACGGAGCGCAAGCTGGCGCAGGTCCTGCCCCAGGACTTCTTATACGGCGAGCAGCTGCTGTCGGACCTGGCGCTGGTGTTCATGAGCCCGCTGATGGTGGTCTCCTACCTGGCTCTCGACTACGTCGGCGTGCTGCTGTTCTACGCGCCGCTGCTGGTCATCCGCGACTCGCACCGGCGCTACGTCGAGCTGCGGCGCACCCAGGACGCGCTGGTGCACAGCGAGCGCATGGCCGCCAAGGGCGAGATGGCCGCCGAGATCGGCCACGAGCTCTCCAACTACCTGGCGGCGATCAGCGGCCGGGCGCAGATCCTGCTGCTCGAGGCCGCGCA
>CAYLSO010000310.1:0-10317 GCA_964386525.1 uncultured bacterium | reverse complement strand
GGGCAGCGTCGTCTGGCCGGCGTCGACCAGCGCCTGCAGCACGCCGCGCACCGTCAGCCCGGAGACCTCGGCCACCTGGAGGATCTCGGGGGCCGAGAAGAAGTGCGGCGTGACCTGCGGGAACTCCCGCTTCACGGCGCGCACCAGGTCGGTGTAGTAGGAGAGCGGCAACTCGGGATTGAGTCCGCCCTGCAGGAGCACCGTGGTGCAGCCCCACGCCGCCGCCTCGCGCACGTGCTCCACCACCTGCCCGACGGTGAGCGTGTAGGCCTCGGCGTGTCCCGCCTTGCGGTAGAAGGCGCAGAAGTGACAGTCCACCGTGCAGACGTTCGTGTAGTTGGGGTTGGAGTCCATCACGTAGGTGACGACGGGCTCGGGGTGGCGGCGGAAGCGCTCCTGCTGCGCCAGCGCGCCCAGCTCGGCCAGGGGCGCGTCGGTGAGCAGGTAGAGGCCCTCCTCGCGGGTCAGCCGGCGGCCGGCCTGTACCGCCTCGCGGATCTGCGCCATCTCAGGCGGCACCGGGCCGCGCGGGATGACCGGGTCGGCGGGCTTCTCGGGCCAGCGCAGGGTGAGCGAGGCGACGGGGGTGGGGCTCTTCTCGTAGTCTCCGGCAGCGGGATCGTGGCTCACGGGGCGAACTCCGACAGGAGGCGGCGGAAGGTGGCGAGGCCCTCTTCCTCCGCGGCTCCCAGGCGATAGGTGAAGCGGCCGAGATAGCGCTCCAGGTGTTCCGGCGGGCCCAAGGCACCGCCGTGGGCTGCGGGGTCGGCGCGGGCGGCGCCCGCCAGGTCGCGCTCGCCGCGCGCCAGCGAGGCGTCGAGGAAGGCGGCGAAGCCGGTGCGGGTCGCGGCGGGCAGGCTCTTGCGGACCGCCCACACCGCGTAGACGAAGGGCAGGCCGGTCCACTCGGTCCACGCCGCGCCGAGATCCAGGCAGACGTCCCCGGGCGCTGCCTGCAACGCGGCCAGCGCCGCATCCCCGATGGCCAGCCAGGCCTCGCCGTCGGCGAGCCGCCCCGGCAGCGGCGTGGCGGCGCGCTCGAAGCGCAGCCCCGTGAGGCCGAAGCGCCGCTCGAGCAATAGGCGCACGAGCGCGGCCGAAGTACTGCTCTCCGGCGTCAGGCAGACGCGCGCCCCACCCAGGGCCGTCACCGGCGCGCGCGCCAGCAGCAGGACGCTGTCCACCCGGCCGCGGCAGGCGATGCCGAAGGGGCCGACCCGCTCGAAGTCGCCCTCGAGCTCGAAGAAGTCGGCCGCCGCCATGACCCCGGCGTCCACTCGCCCGGCGCGCGCCTCCTGCCCGAGGCGGCGCGGCGCCATCTCGATGCTGCGCGCCGGCACGTGCTCCCAGTCGGCGCAGAAAGGCTGCACGTTCAGATAGGGGATGCGGGCGACGGTGAAGCTCGCGCTCACGCGGTCCCCGCCTCGTCGCCGGCCCTGGCCTCGTCGCCGGCGCTGGCCTCGTCGCCGACGTGGCGGCCGTACACCCGCACCACGCGGTACAGCGCGTCGCGTTCCACCGGGATGCGCCCGGCTTCGCGGATCATCCCCACCAGCCGCTCGCGCGCGAGCCCGAGCGGCGAGGCGGCCAGGGCGGCGTGCGCGATGCGCTCGACGCCGATGGTGCCGTCGAGGTCGGAGGCGCCGTAAGTCAGCCCCACCGACGCCGTCTCCTCGCCCAGCATCACCCAGTACGACTTGACGTGCGGCACGTTGTCGAACACCAGTCGGCTCATGGCCAGGGTGCGCAGGTCTTCGTTCGGCGGCGCCTGGCGGGTGCGGATGCCCGTGGTGCCGGGCTGGAAGGCGAGCGGGATGAAGGCGAAGAAGCCGGGGGCCCGGTCCTCCAGCGCCCGCAGCTTGAGCACGTGGTCCACCCGTTCCGCGTACGTCTCGACGTGGCCGTAGAGCAGCGTGGCGTTGGAGCGGATGCCCATCTCGTGCGCCACGCGGTGGATCTCCAGCCAGCGCTCGCCGCCGGTCTTCTGCGGGAACAGCAGCTTCTTGACCCGCTCCGAGAAGACTTCGGCGCCGCCGCCGGGCAGCGCGTCGAGCCCCGCCGCGCGCAGGTCGGCCAGCACCTCGGCCACGCCCTTGCGCGACAGGCGGGTGAAGAAGTCGATCTCCACGGCCGTGTAGGCCTTGATCTGCACGGCCGGATAGGCGCGCCGGATCTGCCGCACGATCTCGAGGTAGTGGTCGTACTTCCACTTGGGGTGCAGGCCGCCGACGATGTGCACCTCGCTGACCCCGTCGGCGCAGTGGGCGAGGATCTCGTCCATCGTCATCTCGTAGCCGGTGGGGTCCTGGGGCCGCTTGGCGTAGTCGCAGAAGCAGCAGTCGAGCACGCAATAGTCGGTCGGGTTGATCTGGCGGTTGAAGACGAAGTAGGTGTAGTCGCCGTGCCGCGCGGTGCGCACGGCGTCGGCCAGGAGTCCCGCTCCGGGCACGTCGGCCGTGCCCAGCACGGCCAGGCCGTCGGCGAAGTCCAGGCGCTCGCCGGCCGTGAGCTTGTCGGCGATGCGCGTCAGGGCCGGGTCGCGCAACAGCCCCCGGCGTGCGCGGACCAGATCCTCCAGCGGCGGCCCTTCGCCCTTCAGCTCCAGTACTCGTTCCACCGTCGGTCCACCCTCTCCACGATGTCGTCCCGCATCTCGAGCGGCCGGGGATAACCTGCCTTGAACGTCGCGTCGATGCCCAGACGCCCGCCGTAGCCCGGCCAGGCGCCGTCGAGCCTCGCCTCGGTGAAGACCACGTCGCGCGCCGCGTCGAAGCGCGTGAACACGCCCCACCAGTGCAGCGTGGGGTCGTCGAGCGGCACGTCGGGGCTCACCGCGGCGATCACCTTGAGCCCCGCCAGGGCGGGCTCGCGCACCAGTTCCTCGACGATGCGCCGCCCGTCGCCGGCCACCTGCACGGTGAGCCAGCAGTCCTCGAAGACGCGGGCCCCGCGCACCGCGCTCTCGTGCCGGAGAAGCTCCGCCAGGAAGCGCTCCCAGCGCGCGCGCGTCTCGGCCCCGGGCGGCCCTCCGGCGGCGCGCGGCCGCACTTCCTGCGGCGCGTTGCCCGGCCCCACGGCGCGCTGGCCGGTGGCGTCGAGCACCATCTTGCTGCCCAGGTTCATGCGGCCGCTGGTGAAATCCAGCGTGTCCAGCGGCACCCCGGGCAACAGCAGGAAGTCCTCGGCCGGGTCGAAGTGATCGCGGACGGCGCGCAGCACGGCGCCGAGGTCGCGCACGTCCACGCCCGCGTCCACCAGCACCAGGCACTTGGTCAGCGACAGCTGGCCGGTGCCCAGCAGGCCGAGCGCGGCGCGCATTCCCTCTTTCGCGTAACGCTCCTCGACCGCCACCACGAGCAGGTTGTGGAACCCGGCTTCGTAGCGGGCCGAGAGGTCGCGCACCTCGCGGTGAAGGAGCCGCACCAGCGGGCCCATCATCGCGCCCACCGCCTCGCCCAGCGCCTTGTCCTCCTGGGGGGGCTTGCCGACGACGCTGGCAAGGTACACCGGCCGGCGGCGGTGCGTCACGGCCTTGAGCCGGAACACCGGGAACGGCGCGGCGTTCGAGTAGTGGCCGAAGTGGTCGCCGAAGGGTCCTTCCTGCCGGCGCTCGCCGGGCGCCACCTCGCCCTCGAGCACGAACTCGGCGGCGGCCGGCGCCCAGGCGTCGACGCGCGCGGCGCGCGCCAGCGGGGTGGGGGAGCCGCGCAGATAGGCGGCGAAGACCAGCTCGTCGACGCCCTCGGGCAGCGGCGCCACGGCGGCGAGCAGCAGGCAGGGGTCGGCGCCGATCGCCACGGTCAGCGGCAGCGGCTGCCCGCGCTTCTCCGCGACGTGATAGTGGAAGCCGCCGCCCTTCTGGATCTGCCAGTGCATACCGGTCTCGGCCGGGCCGTAGACGTGCATGCGGTAGAGGCCCAGGTTGCGCTCGCCGGTCTCGGGATCGGCGGTGAGCACCAGCCCGCAGGTGACGAAGCGCCCGCCGTCTTCGGGCCAGCAGCGCAGCACCGGAAGCTGCGTGAGATCCGGCTCCTCGATCACTTCCTGGCAGGGCGCGCGGCCGACGCGCTTGACGCGCGCGCCGAGCGCCCGGGCCACCTGCCCCCGCGCCGCCGCCAGCGAGGCGAGGCTGGGGCGCTTGAGCTTCTCGAGCAGGCTGACGATGCCGGCGCCGACTTCCTCGGGGTGGCGGCCCAGCGCCCATTCGATGCGGCGCGGCGTGGCCAGCACGTTGACCGCCAGCGGATAGGGCGAGCCCTTCACGCGCTCGAACAGCAGCGCCGGCCGCTCCTCACGCACGGCGCGCACGGCGATCTCGGTGATCTCGTACTCGGGGTCCACCTCGGCGCGCACGCGGTGCAGGTCGCCGTGGCGCTCGAGGTGGGCGAGGAAGGACTGCAGGTCGGAGAAGGGCATGGGCTGTCTCGTGGTCGGCCGCGCCGGCGCGGGCGCCGGCCGCCTACTCGAGGTCCTCCTCGCGCCAGCCGCCGGGCAGCTCGACGCCGAGCAAGCGCAGGAGCTTGCCGGTGGTGGCGGCGACCAGCTCGTCCACGGTCTTGGGATTGCCGTACCAGGGCGGCGACAAGGGGAAGATGACCGCTCCGGCCTGCGACAGCTTGTGCAGGGCCTCGAGCTGGATGGTGGAGAGCGGCGTTTCGCGCACCGCCAGGACGAGGCGCCGGCGCTCCTTCAGGGCGACGGCGGCGGCGCGCGTGATCAGCGTGTCGCCGATGCCGGCCGCGATCTTGGCGGCCGTCGAGGTGGAGCAGGGCACGATGACCAGCGCGTCGAAGGCGTTCGATCCCGACGAGAACGGCGCGCTCAGATCGCCGTCGGGGAAGCGCGCCTTGACGTACGGATCGAGGTCCTCCTCGCGCAGGCCCAGCTCCGAGTGGAGCACGGCGCGCGCCCACTTGCTCACCACCACGAACTTGTCGCCGGGGCAGCGGCGCAGGAAGTCGAGCGCGTAGACCGCGCCCGAGGCGCCGGTGACGCCGACCAGCACGCGCAGCGCCGGGGGGCGCGGCGCTCCCGCCTCGCGTCCTTCCCGGCTTCCGAGAGTCATCGCCAGATCGTCCATCCGCTCCTCGTCGTTGGGGTCCCGCGCCTCAAAGCGCCACGCCCGCCCACACCAATGCCAGCACCACGAACCCCAGCCCCGAGTTGATGCGGAAGAAAGCCAGCTCCACCTGCTGCGCCGCGCGTTGCTCCCACCACAGGAGCGCGCCCACCGCCGCCAGGCACGCCCACGCCCACGGGCCGGCGCCCTGTATCATCGCCCAGACGCCGAGAGAAGCGAAGGCCAGGGCGTGCAGAGCGGCCGACACGCGCAGCGCCGCGGCCCGCCCCGCCGTCGCCGGCAGCGAGCGGACCCCGTGCGCGCGGTCATGGGCCTCGTCGAGCGTGGCGTAGATGATGTCGAATCCGGCGACCCAGCCGAGGGCGAAGAAGAACAGCGGCAGGACTTCGCCGAGGCCGCGCCAGGTCCCCGCCACGCCCAGGAAGCCCCCCAGCGGCGAGAGCGCCAGGCCCAGGCCCACGCCGAAGTGGCACAGAGGCGTGAAGCGCTTGAGGTAGGGGTAGCCGACGAAGACCACGATGGGAATCGGCGACAGCGCCAGGCAGATCGGCGGCAGGAAGGCGGCCGCCGTCCAGTAGGCGGCCGCGCCGCCGGCCGCCACGCCCCAGGCCTCCGGCAGCCCCATGCGGCCGCTGGGCAGCTCGCGCCCCGCCGTGCGCGGGTTGGCGTCGTCGAGCCGGTGGTCGATGATCCGGTTCATGGCCAGCGCGAAGGTGCGCGCCCCGGCCGCCGCGACGAAGATGAGCAGCAGGCGCCCCGGAGTGAGCGCCCCCGGCGCCCCCGCGTGGCGCAGCACCTGGTCGCCGATCAGGCCGCCGGCCACGATGAGCGGCAGCGAGAAGAGCGTGTGCTCGAACTTGACGAAGCGGGCGTAAGTGGCCGCCGCCTCGGCGGGGTTGCGCGCGCGGTCCATGAGATCTCGCGAATGGGGTGGCTTGGCGCCGCGGCCGGCGGCAGCAGCCGGCATCTGCGGCCGTCGGGAAGGATAGGGGAGAAGCGGTCGGAGCGCCACCGGGGGGCACGCGCTGGCGCATCTCGCCGACCGGCTGCGGGTGAATCCCGGCGGAGGCGGGGGCGGAGGCGGGGAACCGGCGCCGTTGCCGAGCCGGAGCAAAAGTGGTGGCGATTCGCTCCCAATCGGGACAGACTGCCCCCGCGGGTGGCGCGGCCGTCGGATCAAGGAGCTCCCAGTCATTCTCGTCGACCGCCGGGACGGGATACCTGAGATGTCGAGCCGCAGCACCTGGGAAGCCGTGTGGGAAGTCTGGGCGTTGCGCTTCCGGCGGATCCGCCGAGGGCGCGCGGGGCCGAGGTCGGCGCGTGAAACTGTCGGTGGTCATCGTCAACTACGACAGCAGCGAGGACCTGGCGCGATGCCTCGTCTCGCTGCGCGCGCATCCGCCTTCCTGCCCGCATGCCGTCGTCGTCGTCGACAACGCCTCCCGCGACCCCGGACTGGCGGGGGTCCGGCGAGCGCATCCCGATGTCCACTGGATCTTGAACAGCGAGAACCTCGGCTACTCGCGAGGCGTCAACCGTGGCCTGGCCGCCGTCGCCGCCGACTACGCCCTGATCCTGAATCCGGACATCGTGGTGCTGCCCGGCGCCATCGACACCTTGCTCGGCTTCGCCGACGCGCGCCCCAAGGCCGGCATCGTCGGGCCCCAGCTCCTCAACGACGACCGCAGCATCCAGGACTCGTGTCGCCGCTTCTATACCTTGCGCACGTTGCTCTTGCGGCGCACGCCCCTGGGTCGCCTCTTCCCGAACTCGCGCAGCGTGCGCGAGCACCTGATGGGCGACTTCGATCACCAGAGCGAGCGGGCCGTCGACTGGGTGCTCGGGGGGTGCATGCTCGTACGCCGGAAGGCCAGGGAACGCACGGGGCCGCTGGACGAGCGGTTCTTCCTCTACCTCGAGGATGTCGATTGGTGCTACCGGATGTGGCAGGCGGGCTGGGATGTCCTCTACACTCCCGACGCCCGCTTCGTCCATCGCCACCGGCGGGCCAGCGCCAAGGGGGCTTTCCACCCCGCTTTCTGGTTCCACCTGGGCAGCCTGATCTCCTTTTATGAGAAATGGGGGCTGGTCATCTACCTGCTCAAGAAGTGGCGGGGACCGCTGACCCGGGCGCTGCTCTGGCTGCTCGACATGGTGGCGCTCAACGGCGCGTTGCTCGGCGCCTACCTGTTGCGCGCCGCGCTCAATCCGTTGTTTCCCGAGGCCCTGTTCCCGCTTGCGGATTACCGGCGGCTGTTCCTCTTCGCCTCGCTGCTCACGACCGTCACCTTCGTCCTGCGCGGACGGTATCGCCGATCCCGCATCCGTCACGCGGCCGAGCTGTCGTCCGCCGGCCCCCTCGTGGGGCTGGTGGCGCTGCTGCTTCTGGCCACGACCTACCTCTCGCGCCAGCAGATCTACAGCCGTGCCGTGCTGCTCCTCTTCGTGCCGATCTTCGGACTGGCGCTGAGCGCCGTGGGCGCGCTCTTCGCCGTCCTGCGCGCGCACATGGAGCGCGGCCACCTCTCCCTCGAACGCACGCTCCTGGTCGGGCCGGCGCCCGCCTGGTCGGCGTGGCTGGCGGCCCGCGGGAATCTGCGGCAGGACGGCCTCGATCTGGTCGGCTACGTGTGCGAGCCGGGGCCCGACGCACACGAGCCGCCGCCCTTGGGCGACGGGGAGCTGCCGTGGCTGGGTGGCCGCGCCGAGATCCGGGCGGTGGTCGCGCGGTATCGCGTCTCCCAGGTGGTGTTCTGGGATTGGCCGACCGGCGAGCCGGAGGGGACCGGATCGCTCCAGTGGCTGCGTCACCAGCACATCCGTGTGCGGTGGCTGCTGGAGGATGGCGGGCTGCTCGCGGCGGGCGCGCGGCCGGAACCGTTCGGCGGCGCGAGCAGCCTGGTGCTCGAGCCGCGCGTGGGGTCCGCCCTCGCGCGCGCGCTGGCGCACCTGGCCGATCGCGGCGCCGGCCTGCTCCTGCTCGCGCTGAGCGGGCTGCCCTACCTCACTCTGCGTGCGGCGCGGGGACCGGCGATCGTGTCGCTCTATGCCTGGCGGGCGGCCGACCCGGCGGAGGGGCCTCGGATGCGCCTGGTGGTGGGGGCCGGCGGCCGGCCGCGCCGGCTTTGGTGGCAAGCCCCCCTCGGCTGGGATTTGCTGCGCGGGCGCGCGGCCGTCTTCTCATTCGAGGCGAGTTCGGTCGTCACGACGGAGATCTGGAACGATCTGGCCTTCGCCCCGCAGCGATTTGCTCCTGGGGCGCAGGTGAGCGGCAGCTCCCCTGAGTCCCCCGCGGATCCTGAACGGGACGGCCCCTCCTGAGGGAACCCGCGCCGCGGCCTATCGCGCTAGCACGTCCTCGGGCGGGCGGCGCAGCGCGCGCGCGATAGGTAGGACCGCCTGCTCCGGATCGGCCCACGGCGAGCGGCGGTAGAAGAAGTCGATGCGCTGGAAGGGACTCTGCGCGAAGGTCGTGTCGGCCGCGACCCGCTGGCGGAACTCGCGCGCCAGCGTGGTGTCGCTCTCCATCATGCGGCGCGCGATCGGCTCCATGACGTAGGCGTCGGAGTACTCCTTGGGCGTCAGCACCGCATCGAAGAAGTTCCAGAAGAGCAGCCCATCGGGGGCCTGCGCCTCGCACAGGTGCACGGCCACGAGGCCGGCGAGCTGGTCGAGCGGCACCCACAGATCGCCCGGCCGGAAAGTCCGCAGGCGCCGCTCCAGCGCCACCTGCGAGGCGCGGATCGGGTGGTGGCCCTCGTTGATCTGGGCGTCGGTCTGCCACTCCGCGACGCGCTGGGCCTCGACCGTGTCGCTCCAGGCGCGCGCGAAGCGGCGATAGCGCACGCCGTGGACGTCGAGGCGGTCGCGGACCTCCGTCCATTCCTGCGGCACCAGATATCCCACCGGCTGGCGCACGGTCACCGTGGGAGCCAGGTCGCGGAAGACGGAGATCGTTGTGTCCCACGGCGTCGTGGTGTAGCGCGGCACCGGCCCGCCCGCCAGATCGCTCATCTCCCAATGCGTGACATAGCCCCGGTAGGGGAAGGGCGTGCTCTGGTCGGTGGGCCGCGCGGCGAGGACCACCTCGCGCTTGGCCGGATCGGTCTCGCGCCCGCGCGCGAGGATAGCGGCCTCGGCGGCGGCCACCGCGTCGAGGAGCTCGGCCGGCCGGGCGTTGATCTCCTCGAGCAGCGCCACCACGAGATCGTAGGTGGCGGTCACCCGCGTGCCGTACGGCTTGAGCATGTGCGTCTCGACGAGGATGGCGGGCCGGCCATGCAGCGGCGGATAGCCGTTGGAGAGCCGCGGTGGGGAGGCGCCGAACTCGACGCCGACGCGCGGGTCCTCGCTGTATCCACGGAAGGAGAGGTAGGGGGCCGGCAGGTGGCCCATCTGTGTCAGCCGCGCCAGCGCGCGGGCCTCGAAGGCCGCGAGCAGCCAGCGCTCCACGCTCGGCGCCACCGTGGGCCCGTGGTTGAATCCGTAGGTGATGTCGTGCTGGTAGTCGGCTCCGTCGGTGGTGTGCGAATCGACCAGCAGGTGCGGCCGCCAGCGCGTGAACACCCGCGACAGCAGGGCCCGCATCTCGGGGGTCTCGACCTTGAGGTAATCGCGATTGAGGTTCAGCCCGGTGGCGGTGGGCCGCCAGCCCATCTCCTCGGGGCCGTTCTGATTGATGCGGTTGTACGGGCTGCGGCGCTCGTGCGAGTCGGGCGAGAGGATCGGCGCGACGAGCAGCACGATCCCATCGAGCAGTGTCTCGCGCGCGCGCAGCACGGCGAGGTCGCGGACGAGTGCCAGGGCCGCGTCCTTGCCCTCGCTCTCGCCGGAGTGGATGCAGGCCTGCAGCAGCACCACCGGCTTGCCCAGCCGGGCGGCGGCCTCGGGGGTGAAGGCGCGGTCCCTGGAGACGATCACCAGCGGCAGGTCGCGGCCCTGGGCCGACGTGCCGTAGCTCGTGACCTTGACCCAGCGCGAGGCGCGCTCGAGCCGGCGCAGGTAGCGTATGGTCTCGTCGTAGGTGGGCGTGCGGCGGTAGGCCGTGGACTCGGCGGGGGTGAGCCACTCGGGCGGAGTGGCCGCGGGCGCGGCCGCGGCGACGGGGCCGGCGCAAGTCAGCGCGGCGCTCAAGGCCAGAAGCATGCTCGGGACGGCGATGCGGCTTGTGTGTCTCATGGTGGCGGCAGGATAGCACGCCGCGGGAGCGCAGGGGCGGCGGGCCGCGTGGCGGCTAG
>CAYLSO010000309.1:0-3809 GCA_964386525.1 uncultured bacterium | reverse complement strand
TCGATTCCCGCGGTCAAGGAATGGCTGGCGCGCCACCCGTTGATCCACTTCCACTTCACACCCACCGGCGCATCGTGGATCAACATGGTCGAGGCGTGGTTTGGCATCCTGACGCGCAAGTCCATCCGCCGCGGCTCCTTCAACACCGTGCGCGCCCTGATCCGTCACATCACGCACTACATCACCCACTGGAATCAGGACTCCACACCGTTCGTGTGGACCCGACAGCCGGCCGACATCATCCGCAAGGCCGTCAGGCGTTAACATGACTTCGCGGACGGAACACTAGGCGCCCTGCCCCGCGATTGCCTTGCCCATCCCTCCCCCGCAGGTCGACGATCTTGTCGGGTCCGAGAGTCGTGTTTGCAGCCAGCATCGGCTCCCTTCCGGCGAGTCGAGCAATCGAGCCGGTCAGTCCATGAGGCTGGGAAAGCCACTACTCCGCCGGCGGTGATCTTCGAGGGCGGCAACAGAGTGCCGTTGCAGGCTTGATCTCCGCCCAGCGAGGATGGCTTCCTCGAGCCGACGAGGAGCCCCGACGCCCCACCTCTCCCCCCAGACGCTGACCGAAGCCGAGCAGCGGGCGCTGCTTGCCGGGGCGGTCACCACTTGAGCTGACGTCGCTTGTTGGGAGGGTGTCAGGCCGCCAGGGCGACGGAGAACTACTTCACCTCCGGGTCGAAGTTGTCTACCAGCCAGATGTCGGACATGGCTTCAGATAGCGTGTAGACGACAGCTCGAAGGTCGGGAGAGAAATCGTAGTCTCTAAGGTTCTCGAACGGGAGCCTCAGCGCCAGGGTGCTGTCGCCGGTGGGGTACGAGAAGCGGAGGACACGGCTTATCGGCGGATCCACAAGGCCGCTGTAGACAGCGTGCCCTGCGGCGTCCCATCTCAAAGGCACCCAAGGACCACTGCAGAGAAGACGCTGGGAAGAATCGCGCGTAGACACTACCCATAGGCCAGGAGGCTTGTCGCTGCGGGGCCACAGCACGGCGGCGTGCTGGCCGTCCGGCGCCCAAGTTGCCTGCAATATCGAGCCCACAGAGTCGTTGGCCACAAGCGCCCGCTCGACCTCGGTTTCCGGATCAAGAATGTGGTAGCTCTGGCTGCCCTGGCGCTCGTAGAGAATCTGGCGGCCCGGCCACCAGGATAAGCCCGCAGCTTCGTCCGCCTGCGTGCGCCTGTAGACTGAAGGGGCCCCTCCGGCTGTCGCCACGCTCCAGACCCTGTTCGCACTCCCGTCCGATGCAGTGAAGGCAATCCTCCTCCCGTCGGGAGACCACGCCGCCCTCCAGACGTCGCACGTCAGGAACGTCACCTGGGTAGTCGAGTTGTCGGTGAGCGACAAGATGTGAATGTTCCAGGCCCCGCTCTCGTTCGACAGGTACGCTACCCTATTGCCGTCTGGCGAGAGAGATGGCTCACGGATGAGAGCCCGGCCTCGCGTCAGTTGGCGTGCCGTCGCAGACGGGACCCTTGCGTCCGCCGACTGCGACGAGTGCCACAGGTTGGAGTAATCACTCCTTCGGACGCAAACGAGTCTGCGTCCGTCTTGGGATAGAGAGAATCTTTCGGCCAGCTCGGGTTCGGACAAGAGGACACGCGAACGCTTCGAAGATCGGCCGCCGTTTCCAGAGACGTAGACCTTGATCAGTTCCGCGGAGTTCCCCAGCGCACGATGACAGTAGATGGCATCACCGCGCGGCGCCCAGCGAGCGCATCGAATCGCCCAGCGATCCTCGTGCACCTTGTCTTGATGGGTGCCATCCCGGCGAATTGTCCACACGCAACTGAGGGATTCGTCCTCGGTCACGAAAAGAAGTGTCCTGCCGTCGGGGGACCAGTCGAGGTCCCGGAGCCACAAGAAACGCCCCTTGAGAGAGATGGATGAAGTGTCCTGGCTGGCTATGCCGCGCAGGAGGATCGCACTGGAACGACCCACGTAAGCAGAAGCCAGGAGGGAGCCGTCGGGCGAAAGCGCACCCCGATCGGCCCATGGCATGACTCGTGGTGGGCCTCCCATGCGAGGCACGAGGACAGTCCGCGCACTGCTGTCCAGAAGAGCAGCAAGGACTTCGTTTCCTGTCGGAGACCAGCGGGGAGGTTGTATGAACCGGGCGCGTGACACCTCGAGGGCGGCTCCACCGGCCACATCCTGAATCATCAGACGGCTCTTCTGCCCCGCCTCGGACAGGACGTACGCGACTGACTTGCCATCGGGTGAGAGCGCAGGCTGTCCCGCCTTTCCCGTGAACGTCAGTCGCTTCCAATGGGGAACCGGCAGAGGGGTCGTGCGGACCCCGATGTACGCATAGATAGCAATTGCCGCAGCGGCCAGAAGCACCGCGTTGGATGCAAGTAGGGCCCAGCGCCAAGTCGCCGACAAGCCCGGAGACTCCTTCGCCAGGACCGGACCTGACTCCAGACCGCCAATCGTCTGCAGGTCAAAAGCCAGATCGCTGGCGCTCTGGAATCGTTGCTCGGGAGACTTTTCCAGGCAGTGCCGCACAATCGACTCGACAACGAGCGGAATCGCTCGAGGGCCCGCCGACAGCGGCGTCGGTTCCTCCTTGAGAATGGCGTTCAACGTCTCGACGTAGGTTGCACCGTGAAAGGCGCGCTTCCCCGCCAGCAGCTCGTAGAAGATTGAGCCCAGCGCGAAAAGGTCCGAGCGGGCGTCCGCGGCCTCCCCCCGCACCTGTTCCGGGCTCATGTAGCCCACCGTGCCTAGGATGGCGCCGGTTTCGGTGGCAGCAATCGACACCGTCGGCTCGCCGGCCGCCGCCACCATCTCCGGCCGCGTCAGCTTCGCCAGCCCGAAGTCCAGCACCTTCACCCGCCCGTCCCTCGTCACGAACAGGTTCTCGGGCTTTAGGTCCCGGTGGATGATCCCCTTCTCGTGAGCGGCGGCGAGCCCGTGGGCAGCCTGAGCGGCGTAGTCGATGGCTTTGCGGACAGGGAGAGCTCCGGCGCGGAGCTTCTCCCGCAGACTCTCCCCCTCCATCAACTCCATCACCACGAAGGGCGAGCCGTCGTGCGTACCGATGTCGTAGATGGCGCAGACGTTAGGGTGGCTCAGAGCGCCGGCGGCGCGCGCCTCCTGCTCAAAGCGCTTGATGCGGTCGGGGTCGCGGGCAACTCCCGCGTGGATGACCTTGAGGGCCACGTCGCGGCCGAGGCGGGTGTCGCGGGCGCGATAGACCTCCCCCATCCCGCCAGCGCCCAGCGGGGAGAGGATCTTATAGGGTCCGAGGGTGGTGCCTGGGGCCAGCATCGGCTCCCTCCCGGCGAATCGGGCAGTAGCGCAGGTTAGTCCACGAGGTCGCGAGGGAGACTACTCCCCCGGCAGGAATGTTCCAAGGGCCGCGATGCGCTCGGTGCCGACGGCGGAGACGGGCTTGCTGTCGCGTGGAGGCTCCAGTCAGCGCAGGCTTGATGTCTTTCCAGAGCGATGGCTGCCTTTTGGGTACGAGGAGCCCCTATGCCCCACCTCTCCCCCCAGACCCTAACCGAAGCCGAGAAGCGGGCGCGACTGCGGGCGATAGCGGCGCATCCGCAGCTTCCTGCGCGGACGAGGGGCAAGCAAGTTGAGCCCGGAAGTGTCCCGCCGCGGCTCGGTGCACCTCGTACGCCAGCCAAGTCGGATCCCGCGCCGCCGGTCAGTACCGCCGATCACCCTCAGCCAGCGAGAAGTTCCGCTGTCTCAACTGGGGTCTCGGTCCTTCGAACGCGAAACCCCCTGCACCAGAGGACGATGCAGGGGATTCTCAAACTGGCTCCCCAGGTCAGTCTCGAACATCCCGTCGGA
>CAYLSO010000308.1:0-1561 GCA_964386525.1 uncultured bacterium | reverse complement strand
CCCGTGCTGGACTTTCGTCCTTGAACCCGTAAGCGGGAACCTCATCAGGGACCTCCCTTTACCCAGCTCTCGGTTCACGCGACCGCCCACCCATGGGCAGCCCGCCGGTCCTTGGCCTGCTCTACTTTTGCGTCGGCTCCTGAGTGGAGACCTTGCTTCCCCTGATCACGGACGGCTTGTACGGCTCGGGCTTCGGCGCCGCCGCTACGGGCGCCGGCTTGGCCGCCTCCGGCGCGGGCCTCTTCGCCGGCGCCGGCCGGCTCACCCTCGACGCCGGGGCCGAGGCCGCCGCCGAGCCGAGGATCTGCCGCGTGCTGAGCGTCGCCAGCGTCAGCGTGTCCGAGTCCTCGGGGTTGCGCAGCGTCAGGTGGATCTTCCCCTCGTGCATGCCCAGGGCCAGCGCCTCCGCGCCCTTGGGATCCACGAGCAGGGTCACCGTCTGCATGTCCGAGGGCTTGTCCTGCTTCTCCTTCTGCTCGGTCTTCGGCCCGGCGGCGAGCACCTGGATGTTCTGAAGTATCGTGCGCGTCACCGCCTCGCCGATCTCGCCGCCGCCCTGCCGCTCGATGGTGCACAGGACGTCCACGCGGTCGCCGGGCACGATGAAGCCGCTGACGCTCGAGGAGAGCTTCACGTCCACCGAGGAGGCGCGCATGTTCTGCTCGACCATCATGGAGAGGCCGCCGCCCACGTTGGAGAGCTTCGACTTGAGCACCGGCTCGCGCGCTGCGAGGAAGATCTTGGTCGTGTTGCCGACCACGCTGTCGATGTCCGAGTACACCCCCTCGGGCACGCTTTCCTTGGGGAAGTTCACGACGCGGAGCTGCGCCTGCTCCAGCCTGGTGCCGTAGGTGAGGTCGCTGCTCGCGACCACCACCGGGACCAGCCCGCGCGTGCGTCCGCTGCGCGCCGAGCTGAGCACCATGAAGATCAGCAGCGCCGCGCTCAGGCCGAGCACGACGGCCAGCACCACGAACATCCCCCCGCGATTCTGAGCCACCTTCACCCTCCTCGACGGTCCGGAGCTCCGCTCCGCGACCGACAGGGACCCCGCGCCTCGACCGGCTCTGCGTGAGCCGTCCCGTGATCCGTCCCTACCGCGGGCCACTCTATCCCCACGGTTATCGGGTTTGCCGCCTCTTTCTTGACCCCGCCGCCCCGAAGGGCGCGGGTGCCGCCTTCTACCCTTTCCGCTCCCGTCCTAACCGAAGCTGGGCTGGGTGTCCATCACGGACTCCGCCGTGATGAGGAAATTGGTCAGGTCGATGAATGGCCCGCGCGCGCCCGGCGTCGTGGGTAGCTGGTTGCCGCCCTTCCCGGCGCTGCCGGGGATGAAGCTGAAATTGCGGGTGATGGTCACCCGCACGACCTGGGTGCCGTCCTGGGTCAAGATCTCGGCCTCGACCGACGAGGGATACTCGCTGGTGGTCCCCAGCCCCATCGGGACCAGCATCCGGTCGGCGGCCCTTAGGGCTTCCGTCTCGTAGTCGGCGGCGTTGGAGACGATCGCCGCCCGGGCGGCGTTGCCGGCCGCCTCGGTGAGGACGTTCTTGATCCAGAG
>CAYLSO010000307.1:0-4303 GCA_964386525.1 uncultured bacterium | reverse complement strand
CGCCGTGGCCGTGGCACGCTGGCTCGGGTCCGGCGGCGCCCCGTCGTGCCAGTGCCCGTGATCGGGGTACCAGAACCGGTTACGCGGGGCGTCGTACTGCCACGGCTGGGGGGGTGCGCCTCCGGGCAGGGGTGATTGATCCCGCGATGCCCCCGAGCTGGCCGGTGTGGTCGTGGTCGTCACGCGCTGGCTCGGGTCCGGCGGCGCCCCGTCGTGCCAGTGCCCGTGATCGGGGTACCAGAACCGGTTACGCGGGGCGTCGTACTGCCAGGGCTGCGGAGTCGCGCCTCCGGGCAGCGGCGACTGATCCTGTGATGCCGCCGAGGTGGCGGCTGCGGTTCCCGGCGTGCCGGGAGCGGACGTAGTATCGGTGCCTGGGATGGTGCCTGTCATAGGCAATGCTCCCGTGGTGAGCGGCAGACTCGAGCTCGCCGGGGTCCTCGCCCGGTCTCCTCCCCATGGAAGCCCACCGCTGTTCGCGAAGTAGATCACCGCCACACCTAGCACGACCACCGTGCCGACCAGGATCCAACCGCCATGCTGATGCTTCTCGAGGTTCTTTTTCATGTGGCAGTGCTTGTACTTCTTGCCGCTTCCGCAGGGGCAGGAATCCTTGTGGCCGACTGGCATGGCGGACCTCCGGGGGTGCGAAGCGCTGTGGTCAGAAGTTCATTCCGAAAATGTGCGTCGCGGCGAGATAGACGCCCGCGAGGATGAAGATCACGCCGGTCACCGGCCGCGCCGCCCGCTCGATCCGTGTGAGTACATGGAACGCGCGCCCGACCCACTGCGCACCGACGGTCAAGAGCACGGCGAAGACCATGACGGGCAGGCCGGTCCCGACGCCGTAGATGGCGGGCAGGGCGATTCGCGAGTCGGCACTCACGGCGAGCGGGATCAGTCCGCCGAAGAACAGACCGGCCGAGACCGGACAGAACGACAGCGCGAAGAGAATGCCGAGCAAGCCCGCGCCGAGGATTCCCCGGTTGGCGATCCGCTGGCGGACGGCGTCGCCAAACCCCAGCGACGGCAGGCGAACGGGGAGCCATCCGAGGATCCCCACGCCGATCAGCACGAGCAGCGGCCCGAGGATCTGGTTCATCCGCTGCTGAAGGAAGAAGGAGACGCTGGGGACCGACAGGACGCTGGCCACCACCAGCCACCCGACCAGGACGTAGGTGAGGGCCCGACCGGCCGAATAGACCAATCCGGCGAGGAGCACGTGCCCGGGATTCTCGATGTCCCGGCCGACGAACGAAACCGCGGCGACGTTCGAGGCCAATGGGCACGGGCTGATCGAGGTCAAGATTCCCAGCCAGAGCGCCGACGCGCCGGCGGCCAGCATTTCGCTCACGACTTGCCCGTCAGATAGCCGCGCGCCTCGCTCTGGACGTAGCTGAAGAACCCGTCCTTATTCGGCAGAAGCTCCCACACCTTGGCGAGGTTCTTCCAGCGCACCTGCTTGCCCTTCACTTCGTCCACCAAGACCAGCGACTTCGTGTAAAGCTGGAAGTCCTTCACGAAGTGCTTGTTGCCTTTCTCCTCGAAGTTGACGACCCGCCAGACCAGCCGCCCATCCTTGAGCTCCTGCGGGAAGGCCGCTTCGATGGCCTCGCGCGAGTAGGCCTCGATCTTCCGGCATGTGACGCATCGATAGGTGGTGTGGAGGTAGTAGGCGATGACGCGGTGCGGGAGCGCAGTCGTGTCTGCACGCGCTGGAGCCGGTGCTGTCGACTTCGATGGCGTGGCCGCCGGAGGCTTCGCCTGCGCCGCGGCGAGGAGAACCAGGCTGGCCGTCGCTGCGAGGACCAGGACGGCGGCCGAGGTGATTCGACGCCACGGCCGAAGCGACGAGTGGGGGCGAGCCGCTCTCTCAGCGGCAGGGGTGCTCGCGGAGTCGAGAATCATGGGAGCATCTCCTTCAGTTGGGCCACCGAAGGTACGCGCCCCGACACCTTCACCCGGCCATTCACGACCAGGGCGGGGGTTGACATGACCCGGTAGCCGAGGATGACATCCATGTCGGCGATCTTCTCGATGTCGTAATCGAGACCGAGGTCCCGCGCAGCTGACTCGGCTCGTTCATAGAGCGTTTTGCAGTTGGCGCAGCCGGGGCCCAGGATCTCGATGCGGGTCTTATTCATGCTGCGGGCTCCTTTGTGGTTGGTGTCCCACTTCTCCTGACGATGCGACGGGACTCAGATCAACCAGTTGAACAGATAGCCGACGACGATGATCCCGACCGTCACCACCCCGAGGAACACCGCGATCAGCGTGGGCTTGAGCACCTTGCGCAAGATGATGGTCTCGGGAAGCGACAGCGCGATCACCGCCATCATGAAGGCGAGGACTGTCCCGAGCGCCGCGCCCTTCTCGAGCAGGGCGTGCACCACCGGGATGATGCCGGCCGCGTTGGAGTACATCGGCACGCCGATGACCACGGCCAAGGGCACCGACCACCAGACGCTCTTGCCCATGATCGAGGCCATGAAGTTCTCCGGCACCCAGCCGTGAATCCCGGCGCCGACGGCGATCCCGACGAGGACATAGGGCCACACCTTGCCGACGATGTCGCGCACCGCATCGAGCCCGTGCCGGAGGCGGTCCTCCCACGTGAGCCGTTCTTCGACGGTGCCGCTTTCCCCCGGGACCAACTTGTAGACCCAGGGCTCGACGTGCCGCTCGAGGTGCAGGCGGCCGATGGTCCAGCCCGCGATGATGGCGACCACGAGGCCGGTACCGAGGTAGAGGGCTGCGACCTTCCAGCCGAACAGTCCGAACAGGAGGGCGAGCGCCACCTCGTTCACCATCGGTGCCGAGATGAGGAACGAGAAGGTGACGCCGAGCGGGATGCCGGCGGTGAGGAAGCCGATGAACAACGGCACCGCCGAGCAGGAGCAAAACGGGGTCACGATGCCGAGCGCGGCGGCGAGGATGTTGCCCACCGATTCCTTCTTGCCGGCGAGGATCGCGCGCGTCCTCTCGGGCGTGAAGAACGAGCGGACGATGCCCACACCGAACACCACCAGGGTCAGCAACAGGAGCACCTTGGGCGCCTCGTAGATGAAGAACGCCACGGCGCTGCCAAGGTGGGTCGCGGGGGAGAGGTGCAAGAGGTCTCGGCTCAGCCAGGCGGAGAAGCGGCCCAGGAGAGAGTAAGCGACGATCCACGCTAGCAGACCGAAGGGGAGCAACCGCGCCAGTTGGACGCCTCGGGGCTTTGGAATCACCGCGCTGGCGGCGAGATCGCTCATCGGAGGGCTCCTTCAGCGCGACTCATAGGTCACTGTGTCAGCCGGCGCGGACCCCGCATCCGCCACGTGGAAGTACCTCCGCCGGAACCACAGCGCCACGTTCACCAGGCCGATCAAGGCCGGCACCTCGACGAGCGGCCCGATCACCGCCGCGAAGGCGGCGCCGTGGTGGATGCCGAAGGTGGCCACCGCCACCGCGATGGCGAGCTCGAAGTTGTTGGAGGCCGCGGTGAACGACAGCGTCGCCGACTGCGGATAGTCGGCGCCCGCCCACTTGCTCATGAAGAACGAGGTCACGAACATGACCACGAAGTAGATGAGCAGCGGGATGGCGATGCGCACGACGTCGAAGGGGAGCTGGACGATCTTCTCGCCCTTGAGCGAGAACATCACGACGATGGTGAAGAGCAGGGCGATGAGCGTGATCGGGCTGATCCTCGGGATGAAGCTCCGCTGGTACCAGTCCTTCCCCTTGGCCCGGATGAGCGTGAAGCGCGTGGCGATCCCGGCGAGGAACGGGATGCCGAGGTAGATGAAGACGCTCTTGGCGATCTCGCCGATGGTGATGTTCACGGCCACGCCCTGGAGGCCGAACCAGCGGGGCGCGAGCGTGATGAAGACGTAGGCGTAGAGCGAGAAGAAGAGCACCTGGAAGATCGAGTTGAAGGCGACGAGGCCCGCGCAGTATTCGGTGTCGCCCTTGGCCAGGTCGTTCCAGACGATGACCATGGCGATGCAGCGCGCCAGGCCGATGAGGATGAGCCCTACCATGTACTCGGGCTTGTCGCTCAGGAAGAGCACCGCGAGGGCGAACATGAGGACGGGTCCGACCACCCAGTTCTGCACCAGCGACAGGATGAGTACGCGCCGGTTGCGGAAGACGCGGCCCATCTCCTCGTAGCGTACCTTGGCCAAGGGTGGGTACATCATGAGGATGAGGCCGATGGCGATGGGGATGTTCGTAGTGCCAACTTGGAAGCGGTTGATGAAGCCCTCAACGCCGGGGTTTAAGTAGCCAAGCCCGACGCCCAGCGCCTTCGCGAGGAATA
>CAYLSO010000306.1:0-7693 GCA_964386525.1 uncultured bacterium | reverse complement strand
CCCATCGACTTCCCCTGCGGGCTGGGGCTCGAGAAGCGCATGGAGTGCCAGGTGGTGCAGGCCGCGACCAAGTGGACGCGGATGGCGCTCAAGTCCTTCCTGTGTGACGTCGTCGAGGGCATCAACACCGACATGCGCGCGGTGCGCAAGATCTGGAAGGTGATCAAGGGCGCCGAGACCTTCATGCTCAAGGAGTTCCCCAAGCTGAAGGACCCGCGCTATCCGGAGCTGCCGGAGGAGCTGAAGTTCCTGCACGCCGAGGAGATCCTCGACATGTACCCGGATCTGCCGCGCAAGCAGCGCGAGTCGCGGGTCATCTCCGAGCATTACCCGGCGATCTTCATCATCGGCATCGGCTGGGTGCTCAAGGACGGCTATCCGCACGAGATGCGGGCCGCTGACTACGACGACTGGGTCACGCCGACGGTCTCCGAGAAGGGCCAGCCGATGCACGGCCTCAACGGCGACATCCTGGTGTGGAACCCGGTGACCAAGCGGCGCCACGAGCTGACCTCGATGGGGGTGCGCGTCACCAAGGAGACGCTGCGCCAGCAGCTCGAGATCACCGGCCAGATGGACTTCCTCAAGCTGCCCTACCACCAGGCGATCCTCAACGACCAGATCCCGCTGTCGATCGGCGGCGGCATCGGCCAGTCGCGCACGGCCATGCTGCTGCTGCGCAAGGCGCACCTGGGCGAGGTGAGCGTCACGGTGTGGCCGAAGGCGCTCAAGGAGATCTGCGAGAAGAAGAACATCCACGTGCTGGAGTAGGTGGCCGGGCGCGGCCACGCGCGGCCGCGCGGCATCCGGGCGGGGCGAAGGGGGGCGGCGCCGTGGGCGCGCGCCCCCCCGATTCGTCGGTGCCGGCCGGGGCGCGAGAGGGCGGCGCCCCGGCCGCCCGCCGGGCCCGGACGCCGACTTTGCACCCCGCGGGCATTCCGCGCTTGGCCCGGGGGGCGCCGCTAGAGTAGGGTTCTACGCACTATCGAACGGGGCTCGGGGGCAGGCAGTCCCGCAGCCACCGTTCCTTTCCGGTCCACCCGATCGTCTTGCCCCCACCTGGGAGAGAGCCATGCCGTCGAAGAAGCTCGCCACCGAGAAGGTCCTCGCCGTCCTCGACGACATCCTGGCGCACGAGCTGGCCGGGGTGATCCGCTACACGCACTACGCCTTCGTGACCTTCGGCTTCACGCGCATTCCCATCGCCGCCTGGGCCGACGCCAACGCCGCCGAGTCGCTGGCGCACGCGCGTCTGGCGGGCGAGCAGATCGTCAACCTGGGCGGTCACCCGGGCACCCTGCCCGGCAAGTGGAAGGACTCGGGTCAGCACGACGTCGAGACCATGCTGCACGAGGCGCACGCCCACGAGGCGGCGGCGATCGAGGCCTACAAGAAGCTGCTCGCGCTGGTCGAGGGCCGGGACATCGCCCTCGAGGAGTACGCCCGCGGCCAGGTCGCGGCTGAGACCGGAGATCTCAGGGAGATCGAGAGGATGTTGCGCAAGCCGGGCCGCTAGGCCCGGAAAGGAACGGGCGAGGCCGCCGACCCCGAACCTCAACCTGAAGGGAAGGGATCCGTGACCACAACTGCCCGCCGCGCCGCGCGCGCGCTTTCCGGCCTTGCCGCCGGCTTGGCCCTCGCCGCTCTGCTCGGACCGCCCGCCGGCGCCACGCCGAGAACGCCCGGCAATTCCGCCCCGCGTTCCCGGGCGGTCTCGCCGCAGCGCGTGGCGACCCTGTCGGTGATCCCCGTGAGCGGGGTCTCGGATCTGCTCGAGTGCCTGCTCGGCGCCGGCGTCTCGGTGAGCAACGCGACGCTGACGGCCGCCCCGAAGGCGGTCGCCCGCTTCGCCGGGGGCACGGGTGTGGTCGGCATCGAGAGCGGCGTCATCCTGAGCACCGGCGACGTCGATTCGGTGCCCGGCCCCAACGAGTTCGAAGACTGCTCGGTGGACAACCTGTTCGCCGGAGACGAGGACCTCGACACCCTGGTGGCCAACACCCAGGAAGCCGGGGAGTTCCCGGTCGTGACCTACGACGCCGCGGTGCTCGAGTTCGACTTCGAGTGCGGCAGCGCGCAGCCGATCAACATCCAGTACGTCTTCGCCTCCGAGGAGTACGACGAGTTCGTGACCAGCCAGTTCAACGACGTCTTCGCGATCTTCCTCGACGGCGTCCGGCCGGAGCACAACATCGCGCTGGTGGCCGGCGCCTGCGCCGGAGCGCCGGGGCAGCCCATCGCCATCAACAACGTCAACTGCGGCCTCGAGGGTTTCGACCCCGGCGCGCCGAACTGTCCCTGCTACGTCAGCAACGCGAACGGGGCCCTCGACACCGAGATGGACGGCATGACCCGTGTGTTCCAGGCCACCGCCAACGTGTCGGCCGGCACCCACCACATGAAGATCGCCATCGCCGACACCGCGGACGGGATCTACGACGCCAACGTCTTCATCCGCTGCGGCAGCCTGGCCTGCGGCGCGGTGCCGACGCGTCCCGCGACCTGGGGGCAGGTGAAGGCGCGCTATCGGTGATCGCCGGCGTCGCCCGCACCGCCCCCTGCCCGGCGCCCCGGGGCCGGCTCAGCCGCCCTCGGGGCGCAGCGGCACGCGGCGGAAGGTGAAGTAGATGAGCAGGTCGTAGACCATCTTGAGGCCGCCCCCGAGAACGAACGGCGCCGACAGCGCCACCGCCTGCATCACCCAACCGGTGACCGCCGGGCTCACGGCCTGGGTCACCGTGCGCGCCAGCGTCGTGGAGATCGCCGCCGCCTCGCGCTCGTGATCGGGCACGATCGCCATGAGGAAGGCCTGCCGCGTCGGCACGTCCATCTGCGACAGGAGCTGGCGCAGCAGCAGCAGCGCCACCGCCGCGCCGCCGCTCGGCGCGAACGCCATGCCGACGAGGAAGACGCTCGAGACCAGGTGGGAGAAGACCATGGTGTTCAACAACCCGAAGCGCCGGGCCAGGCGCGCCGCGGCCAGCAAGGAGAGCGCCGTCAGCACCTGCGTGGCGAAGAAGACGACGCCCAGGGTGGCCAGGTCCATGCCGAAGCGCTCGTGGAACCAGTAGGCGATGAGCGATTGCAGGACGAAGCCGCCGGCAAAGGAGTCGAGCGAGAACAAGGCCGCCATCTTGCGGATGACCGGCGAGGCCGCGAGCCGGCCGGGGCGCGCCGCGGGGCGCACGATGCGCGCCGCCGAGAGCCGGGCGAAGAGCGCGGCTTGCAGGGCGGCAGCGCCCAGGAAGACGGCGAAGAGCAGCCGGGGATCGCGGACCAGGCCGAGCGCGGCCGCCCCCAGGGCGGCCGCGGCGTAACCCACTAGGTTGTAGACGCTCAGCGCCATGGTGCGCCGCTCGGGCGGGGTGGCCCGGGTGACCACCACCTGCTCGATGGACAGGAACGGGCCGGTCTCGCCGGTGCCGACGGCCACGTTGCCCAGCATGGCGGCCAGGACCACGAGCCAGGGGTCGCGGGCAGCGAGGAAGAACAGGGCGGACGCCGCCGAGAGCCCCGCCAGGCCCAGCAGTGTCGCGCGGGTCCCCCAGCGCTCCACGGGGCGGCGGATCGCCCAGGTGAGGGCGGCGCTGCCGGCCAGGGTGAAGGTGACCGACGCGCCGACCCCTGCCGCCCCCATCCCCAGGTCGCTCAGGTAGACGGGCAAGAGGACGCCGAGGTAGCCGTAGCAGAAGGTGCGGGCCGTCTTGGCGGCGAGCACGAGGCCGTAATCGCGGGTCGCCTGGGGCGCGGGCGGCGTGGGGCCGGAAACGCGGTTCGCAGACACGTGGAGCAGCCTAGCAGGTCGCGCGCCAGGGCGGAGCAAGAGCCGCCCCGGCTCCCGGCCGGACCCGCATGCGCAAAAGAGACTTAGGTCGACGGCGGCCCGCCCGGCGAAGCGCTTCCCGGCCGGCCTCGTTGACACCGCCCGCCGGCCGCTCCTAGAGTGGCCCCGACCTTGCGCCGGCCCCGGGTCCGCAGGCGGCCTGCCCGGCGAGGAGCGGCCGAGGGCCTGGGGCGCCCCCCGTGGCTCCGGCCCATTTTGATACCTGGAGATTCCGACCGGTCCGGAGGGGAACCGGCGGCCGGAACACGGAGCCGATGAGCATCGCGTCCAAGCGGGTGGATCTCTTCCAGAAATGCTACGGGTTCACCAAGGCCCGCGACATCATGGCCTCCGGCTTCTATCCCTATTACATCCCCATCCAGGGCTCTACCGACACCGAAGTCACGATCGACGGCAAGCCGGTCATCATGCTGGGCTCGAACAACTACCTCGGGCTCACCCATCACCCCAAGGTCATCGAGGCGGCCACCGCCGCCATGAAGAAGTACGGCACGGGCTGTACCGGCAGCCGGCTGCTCAACGGCACCCTCGACCTGCACGAGAAGCTCGAGGCCGACCTGGCCGAATTCGTGGGCCACGAGGCGGCCATCGTCTTCTCGACCGGCTACCAGACCAACCTAGGCACCATCTCGGCGCTGGTCAGCCGCGACGACGTGATCCTCATCGACAAGCTCGACCACGCCTCGATCGTGGACGGCTGCACGATGGCCGAGGGCGAGATGCTGCGCTTCCGCCACAACGATATGGCCGACCTCGAGACCGAGCTGAAGGCCCTGGCCGAGCGGCCGGGCGGGCGGCTGGTGGCGGTGGACGGCGTGTTCTCCATGGAGGGGGACATCGCGCCCATCCCCGGGCTGCTCGAGGTGTGCCGCAAGTACGGAGCGCGGCTGTTCGTGGACGAGGCACACTCGCTGGGGGTCATCGGCCCCAGCGGGGGCGGCGCCATGGATCACTACGGCATGAAGGGCAAGGCCGACCTGGTGATGGGCACCTTCTCCAAGTCCTTCGCCTGCATCGGCGGCTTCCTGGCGGGCGACGAGCCGATCATCCACTATCTCAAGCACCACGCCCGCCCGCTGCTCTTCTCGGCGTCCATGCCGCCGGGCGCGGTGGCCACCGTGGCGGCGGCCCTGGAGATCATCAAGGACGAGCCGGAGCGGCGCGCCCAGGTGCTGGAAAACGGGCGCTACCTGCGCGACGGGCTGCGGGCGCTGGGCTTCGAGACCGGGCCCACCGAGACGCCCATCGTGCCGGTGATCATCGGCCCGCTCGAGAAGACGATGTTCTTCTGGCGCATGGTGCTCGACCACGGCATCTTCACCAACGCCGTGGTGCCGCCGGCCGTGCCGCCCAACGCCTGTCGCCTGCGCACCTCCTGCATCGCCACGCACACGCGCGCCCAGCTCGACCGCGTGCTCGATGTCTTCGGCAAGGTGCGCCAGCGACTCGAGCGCTTCGGCGACGACCAGAGCGCGAGCTAGGCCGGGCCGTCCCCGCGGGGCTCCGCCGCCCGGCGCCACCCCAACGCGAAGCCACCCATGAGCCTGCGAGTCCGTCCCATCGGCGCGAATGGCCGCGACTTCTCGGCCTTCCTCGACCTGCCCTACCGCCTGCACCGCGGCCTGCCCAACTGGGTGCCGCCGCTACGCGCCGACGTGCAGCTGCTGTTCGACGCGGCCAAGAACCCGTTCTTCGAGCACGCCGAGGTGCAGAGCTTCCTGGCCGAGCGGGCGGGCTCGCCGGGGAGCGCGGGGCGGGCCGTCGGGCGGCTCGCGGCCATCCACAACCGCGCCCACAACGCCTTCCAGGAGGACCGCGTCGGCTTCTGGGGTTTCTTCGAATGCGAGAACGACCCGGAAGCGGCGGCCGCCCTGTTCGACGCCGCCGAGGCGTGGCTGGCGGAGCGCGGCCTCGGCACGCTGCGCGGCCCGATGAACTTCTCGACCAACGACGACTGCGGGCTCCTGGTGCGCGGCTTCCACCGCCCGCCGTTGCTCATGATGCCGTTCAATCCCGAGTACTACATCGACCTGGTCGAGGGGGCGCGCTTCGCCAAGGCCAAGGACCTCTTCGCCTGGGTGATGTCCTCGAGCATGCCGCGCATGCTGGCCCGCTCCGCCGACCGGGCGCGCCGCCGCTACCGGATCGAGACCCGCCCGCTCGACATGCGGTGTTTCGAGGACGAGGTGCGGCTCATCCGCGGGATCTACAACTCGGCGTGGGAGAAGAACTGGGGCTTCGTGCCCATGACCGAGCACGAGATCGACCACATGGCCAAGCAGCTCAAGCCGGTGATCGTGCCCGCGTACGCCCGCATCGCCACCATCAAGGGCGAGGTCGCCGGCTTCGGCCTCGGCCTGCCGGACTTCAACGAGGTGCTGGCGCGGCTCAATGGCACGATCGGGGCGTGGGGGCTGGTGAAACTCCTGTGGCACCGGCGGCGCATCCGCGGCACGCGCGTCATCACCCTCGGCATCAAGGAGCCCTACCGCAACCAGGGCGTGGACGTGATGCTCTACCACGACATGTTCGTCGAGGGCTTCCGGCGCGGCGTCACCTACACCGAGTGCTCGTGGGTGCTCGAGGACAACGCCGCCATGAACCGCGTGCTCGAGCACATCGGCGGGGTCTGCGACCGCGTCTACCGCATCTACGACCGGCCGGTGGGCGCCGCCGCCGGCCCGCCCGCGGGCCTTCCCGCCGGCCTTCCCGCCGGCCCGCCCGCCGGGGGGAGCGCGGGGTGAGCGGCGGGGCGCCGGCCCACGGGCCCGCCGAGACGGCAGCCGCGGCCGCCCCGCGGCGCGTCCTGGTCACCGGCGCCAGCGGCTTCGTGGGCGGCCACGTCGCCGACCGCTTCGCGCGTGCCGGCTGGGCGGTGCGCTGCCTGGTGCGAGCCACCTCCAGCCGCCAATGGCTCGAGCCGCTCGGCGCCGAGTTCGTCATCGGCGACGTGGCCGGCGGCCGCGGTCTCGCCGAGGCCTGCGCCGGCTGCGACACGGTCGTCCACTGCGCCGGCATCACCAACGCCGTCCACCCCTCCGAGTACCAGCGCGTCAACGCCGAGGGCACCTTCCGCCTGTGGCTGGCCGCCGAGGCCGCCGGCGTGCGCCGCTTCGTGCTCATCTCGAGCCTGGCCGCGGCGGGCCCCAGCCGCGGGCCCGCGCCTCAGGACGAGAGCGCCGCGCCGCAGCCGGTCAACGCCTACGGGCGCAGCAAGCTCGAGGGCGAGCAGATCGTGCTCGGCGTCGGCGGCGGACCCGTGGAGGCGGTGGTCGTGCGGCCGCCGGCGGTGTACGGCCCGCGCGACGCAGATTTCCTCACGCTGTTCCGCGCCGCCGCGCGCGGCTGGTTCCCGCGCATCGGCGGGGGCCCGCGCACGCTCTCCCTGGTGCATGCCGTGGATCTGGCCGAGGGGATCTTCCTGGCGGCCCAGCGGGGCGCGGCCGGGCGCGTCTACTACGTCACCGACGGTGCCGCCCACGATCTTGGTGAGATGGCCGAGGGCATGGGCGCCGCCCTCGGGCGGCGCGTGCGGCCGCTGCCCCTGCCGTTCGCCGCGCTGTGGCTGGGGGCGGTGGTCGGGGAGGCCCAGTCGGCGCTCTTGCGCCGCCCCGGCGTGCTCGGCTTCGACCGCCTCAAGCAGTTCTCGCGCACCGGCTGGACGGCCAGCGACGCGCGCGCCAGGCTCGAACTCGGCTACCGGTCGCGCTACGATCTGCGCTCGGGCATGGAGGACACCGTCCGGTGGTACCGCAGCGTCGGGTGGATCTGAAGGTCGTGCCGGGCTACGGCGGCGGGGGGGCGGGGCCCTCCGGCGCCGAGCCCGGGCCGCGCCCTCCTCGACGTCTC
>CAYLSO010000305.1:0-18230 GCA_964386525.1 uncultured bacterium | reverse complement strand
CAGGAGCTCTACGCGACCGCGGAGTTCGGCCGCAGCCCCGAGCCGGTCGTCTGGCAGGAGCTGCTCGGCGCGGCCTCCATCGCGCAGCCGCCGGTGGTGCGCGCCCGCCTGCGCAGCCCGATGCCGATCCGCGTGTCGGAGATGCGCCTGTACTTCCGCGCCGCCGGCCGGGAATTCCAGCGGCTGTCCATGGGGCTGCGCGCCGGCGACACCGAAGTCGAGGCCGACGCGGCGCTGCCCGTGAAGGGCCTGGCCCCGGGGACGATGGTGAGCTACTTCGTCACCGTGAGGTCGGACGAGGGCGAGGAGTTCGTCGGCGAGATGAGGAGCGTCAAGCTCGTGCCCTGATCCCGCCGGCGCGGCGGACGCGGGTGTCGTAGATGCGGCGGGCGGCGTCGGCAGCGACGTCGCCCGCCGGCGTTTCGGGGCCCGCGGCGCGCGGGCGCTACCACCCGCATCTCAGCCCGGCATAGCGGCCTGCGCGGCGCCGGCCCGGTCGCGGCCGCCCCGGCACGCCGCGTGCGTCGGGCGCGGGGCATGGGGTTCGCCGCCGCCTGCGCCCTGCTCGTCACCGCGGTTCTCGCCGGGGCCGGCGCCTGCACGCCGCGCGGCTGGGTCGCCGTGTGGACGGCGGGCGCGGGTGGCCTGGCGATCCTCTCGGTCCCGCTCTTCGCCGCGTCGCGGCGCAGTCGGCCGCGCGTCGAGGCCCTCGCCTGGGGGGTGCTGCTGGTCGGCGCGGCCGGGGCGCGCGGCAGCCTCCGGGCCGAGCGCGCCCGGCCTCCCGATCTGAGCTCGGCGTTCCGGGAAGAGCGGCGAGGCTGGGTCGAAGGGGTCGTGCGGGAGGCCCCGAGCGCGGCGCGCAGCGGGGTACGCTTCCCCCTGCGCGTGACGGCTTCGACACTCGGTCTGCCCGCCGGCACGGGGATCAGCGTCTGGTGCGAGGCCGGCTCCGGAGCGCCGCGGGCCGGTTCGCGCATCGCGGCGCACCTGCGCTTGCGCGCGCCGCGGCCGTGCACCACTCCCGGCGGGTTCGACGAAGCGGAGTGGCTGCGCTCGCGCGGCGCCGCGCTCGCCGCCCGCCTGACCGGTGCGGCGTGGCGCCAGACGCGCTCGCCGCCGCCGTCGCCCGCCGCGTATCTGGGGCGCGTGCGCGAGCGCTGGTCGGCGCGGCTGGGGGCACGCGTGCCCGGCGAGGCCGGCGAGTTCCTGCGCGGCCTGCTGCTGGGCGAGCGCGGGCGCGTCTCGCCCGAGGCGATCGACGATCTGCGCCGCGCCGGGGCGCTGCATCTGCTGGCGCTCTCGGGGCAGCACGTGGTCCTGGTGGCGATCCTGCTGGCGGCTCTGGCGCGCGGCCTCGGGGCCCGGCCGCTCGCCGAGGGCCTGTGGGCGACGGCCGGCGTCTGGGCCTACTCCATCCTGACGGGGGCGTCTCCCTCGGTCGTGCGCGCGGCTACGGCCTCCACGCTCGCGGCCGGGGCGCGAGCGCTCGGGCGGCCCTCCTCCGGGGTCGCGGTGCTGGTGTGGAGCGCGGCGCTGGGGGCGGCGGCCCAGCCGGACCTGGCGCTGGATGTGGGCTTCCAGCTCTCCTGCCTGGCCAGCGCGGGGCTGGCGGCGGCCGGATCGATCGGCCGCTCGCTGGGCCGGGTGCTGCCGGCCGCGCTCGGACGGCTGGCGCCGGCCCGGGCCGCGGCGTCGCTGGGCATGGCGGTGCTGGGCACCGCGGTCGCCCAGGCGGCGGTGTTGCCGCTCTTGGCGGCGCGCTTCGGGGCCGTGAGTGCGGTGGGGCTTCTCAGCAATCTGGTGATGGTGCCGGTCTGCGCCGCGCTGCTGGCGCTCGGCCTGCCGTTACTCGTAGCGGATTCGCTGCTGCCGGTCCCCGGGTGCCTGTGGCGCGGGCTCGCCGCTCTGGCGGGGTTTCTCCTGCGGGCGGGCGGGGTCTTCTCGGGCTGGCCGCTCGCCTGGGTGCCTTGCGCCATGACCGCGGGCATGGCCGTCGGCGCTCTGGCGTGCGGCGGGGTGGGCGGCGCGGCGGCTCTGGTCGCCGCGCGGGCCGGGCGGGGACCGGTGCGGCCCCGCTTGCGTCGCTGGGCGATCGCCGCCGGCGGTGCCGCTGTGGCGGGTTGGGTCGGCCTCGTGGCCGCCGGGTTCGTGCCGCACCGGGAGGCGCCGCGCAGCACTCTCAGCTACTGGCTGCTGGACGTGGGGCAGGGGGATGCCCAGGTGCTCGAGTTCTGCGACGGCCGGGTGATGGTCGTGGATATGGGCGAGGCGCGCGCCGGCTTCGACGCGGGGGCGCGCGTAGTGGCGCCGTTTCTGCGCGCCCGTGGCGTGCGCGTCGTGGACCTGGCTGTGATCACGCACGAGGACGGCGATCACGCGGGCGGGTGGCGCGGCCTGGCGCGCGACGTGCCGGTGCGCGCGGTCGCCGGCGGGCGGGAGACCCTGGCGGCGCTGCGGGCGCAGGGCGCGCTGCGCGGCACCCGGGCCCGCCTGCGGACCGTGGCCGCCCGCGACACGCTGCTGGCGGGCCCCGGCTACCGGGTCCTCGTGCTCTGGCCGCCGCCCGGCGACACCGGGCTGCCGGTCAACCAGCACGCGGTGGTCCTGCAGGTGGAGGCGGGCGCCGACCGGCTCGTCCTCACCGCCGACACGGACTCGGCCACCGAGGCCGAGTGGCTGGGGCGCGTTCGCGCGCCGGCGTCGGTGGTCAAGCTCGCCCACCACGGCGCGGGGTCCTCGACCGGCACCGCGCTGCTGGACGCCCTGCGGCCGCGGCGGGCCGTCGTCTCCTGCGGCCTCGACAACCGCTTCGGCCATCCCCATCCCGCCACCCTGGCCCGCCTGCGCGAGCGGGGGATCCCGCTCTGGCGGACCGATCTCCAGGGCACGGCGCGACTCGACCTGGGGAGCGCGACGGCCGGGCGGCGGGACGCTGCGGGGGCGCGGCATCTGTGGTAGTTTCCGGCCACCAGTATGACTCCTGCCCCGGTGGTCAGGCTCGGCGTGCTCGCGTCCGGGCGAGGCTCGAATTTCGCCGCACTCGCGGATGCCGCCCGCTCCGGCCGGCTGGGGGGGGAGGTCGCGCTGCTGCTGGTCGACCGTCCCGAAGCCGGGGCGCTCGACGAGGCGCGGCGGCGAGGCGTGCCGGGGCTCTACCTCGATCCGGGGCCGAAGCGCACACGTCTGGCGCCAGAGGCCGAGTTGCGCTACTTGGAGACGCTGCGCCAGAACGGTGTGCGGGTCGTCCTGCTGGCGGGGTTCATGCGCGTGCTGCACGAGGAGTTCCTCGCGGCCTTCCCCATGGCCGTGCTCAACATCCACCCCTCGCTGCTGCCGGCGTTCCCGGGGCTGGAGGCGGCGCGCCAGGCGCACGCGCACGGAGTGTCGGTGACCGGCTGCACCGTGCATCTCGTCGACTCGAGCCTCGACGGCGGCCCGATCCTCGGCCAGGCGGTCGTGCCCGTGCTGCCGGCCGACGATCTGGAGAGCCTGACGGCGCGTCTCCACGAGGCCGAGCGCCGGCTGTACCCCGAGACCGTCCGCCGCTATCTCACCGAGCCGTTCGCGCTGGAGGGCCGGCGCGTGGTGTGGGGTCGGGGGGCGCACCGGCAGTGGGCGTGAACGGACGCTGGGAATCGGTGCGCGGCGTGCGCGCCGTGCTCTTCGACCTGGGGGGAACGGTGATCTCCATCGATCACCCGCGCGTGGCGCGCTACCTCACGGAAGCCGGCGGCGCGCCGCCCGACGGCTGGGTGGGCCGGGCGGAGCGGGCCGGCCGGCTCGAAGTGGACCGCCTGGTGCGCGCCGGCACGCCGCCTCCCGACCCGTGGCGCGCTTTCTGGGAGGCGTTCCTGCTCGCCGCCGGGGCCCGCCCCGAAGCCGTGGAGCCGCTGTTTCACAAGCTCGTGGACTTCCACCGGCGGCAGCACCTGTGGAACCGGCCGGAGCCGGGGATGGTGGAGGCGCTGGGCGCGCTGACGCGGCTCGGCTACCGCGTGGCTGCGGTCTCCAACTCCGACGGCCGGGCCGAGTGGCTGCTCGCCTCGCTGGGGATCGCAGGCGACTTCGAGTTCGTCGTGGACTCGACCGACGTGGGCGTCGAGAAACCCGACCCGCGGATCTTCCACCTGGCCTGCGCGCGGCTCGGGCTCGCGCCGGGGCAGTGCGCCTACGTGGGCGACCTGGTCACCGTGGATGTCGAGGGAGCGGCGGCCGCCGGGCTGCGGCCGGTGCTCATGGACCTGTACGGTTCTTACCGGATGGAAGAGGTTCCGGCCGGCGTGCCGCGCGCCGCGGAAGCCAGCCAGCTGCTGGCCGGTTTCCAGGGCGGGCCCGCGGCGGGAAGGGAGGGAGCCCGGTGAGCCGGAGGCGGTTCGCGATCGAGGTGCCGGGCGTGCGGCCGTGGCACGAGGGCAAGGTTCGCACCGTGTACGAGGCGGGGGCCGAACGGCTGCTGGTCGTCGCCTCCGACCGCATCTCGGCGTACGACTCCATCCTGCCGACGCCGATCCCCGACAAAGGGTGCGTGCTGACGCAGCTGTCGGTGTTCTGGTTCGAGCGGCTGCAGGCCGCAGCCCCGCATCACCTGGTGAGCGCCGAGCGGCGCGATTTCCCGGCGCCCTTCGGCGATCTCGACTGGCTCGAGGGCCGCGCCATGCTCTGCCGGCGCGCCCGCCGCGTGGACGTGGAGTGCGTGGTGCGTGGCTACCTGACCGGCTCCGGGTACCGGGAGTACAGGAAGTCCGGCACGCTCAACGGCGAGCCGCTGCCGGCCGGCCTGCGCGACGGCAGCCCGCTCGACCCGCCACGCTTCACGCCCACCACCAAGGCCGAGCAGGGCCACGACCTGCCGATGACGCGCGACGAGGTGCGCAGCGCGGTCGGGCGGGAGACCGCCGAGCGGCTCGAGCGGCGCAGCCTGGCGCTCTACCGCGAGGCGGCGGAGATCGCGCGGGGCGCCGGCCTCGTGCTCGCCGACACGAAATTCGAGTTCGGCTGGGTGGAGGGCGAGCTGACGCTCATCGACGAGATCCTGTCGCCGGACGCGGCGCGTTACTGGGATGCGGCGGCGTACGCGGCCGGCCGGCTGGAGTCGTACGACAAGCAGTTCGTGCGCGACTGGCTCGACCGCTCGGGCTGGGACCACGAGCCGCCGGCCCCCGAGCTGCCCGCCGATGTCGTGGCGGCGACGCGCGAGCGCTACGTGCAGGCGGCGGCGCGGCTGATGGGCGAGGCCGAGGCCCGGCGGCTGGGGCTGGCGCCGGCGGGGCGGCCGTGAGCGCCGGCAGCGCGCCGGAGCCCCGGGCGGAGGGACGCCTGCGGGTCGGCGCCGCGCTCGTGGCCCTCTCGGAGCGCGCGGGCGGCGACACGCTGGTGCGGGCGCTGCTCGACCACGGCGCGGCGGTCTACGCCACCACCGGCACCGCGGCGCACCTCAGAGGCCTCGGCCTGGAGGTGCGCGCCGCCGAGCTGCTGACGCGCACGCCGGAGTTCCTCGGCGGGCGGGTGAAGACGCTGAGCCCGGATCTCTTCGGCGCCATCCTGGCGCGCCGCGGGGACGCCGACGACGAGCGCGACCTGGCGGCGCGCGGACTGGCGCCCCTCGACCTCGTCGCCGTGACGCTCTACCCGTTCGAGTCGGTGCCGCCGGCGGCGGCCTGGGACGAGGTGGTCGAGCAGATCGACGTCGGCGGCGTCTCCCTGCTGCGCGCCGCGGCGAAGAATTTCGCGCACGTGGCGGTGCTCTCGACGCCGGCGCAGTACCCGGAAGCCGGCGCCGCGCTGGCCGCCGGCGGCACCACGCTCGCCGAGCGGCGCGGCTGGGCGCAGGCCGCCTTCGAGCGCACCGCCGAGTACGACGCGCTCATCTCCGGCTTCTTCGCGGCGCGCGGCGGGGGCGGGCTGCCCGCGGCGTGGGTGCGCGCCTACCGGCGCACGCGCGACCTGCGCTACGGGGAGAATCCGCACCAGGAGGCGGCGCTCTACACGGCGGCCGGCCGGACGGCGTGGTGGAGCGAGGACCCGGTGCTCGAAGGCAAGGAGCTCTCGTTCAACAACCTCGTGGACCTCGAGGCGGCGGCGCGCATCGCGTACGACTTCGCGGAGCCGGCCTGCGCCGTGGTGAAGCACAACGAGCCGAGCGGGGTCGGGCTGGGGGCCACCGTGGCCGAGGCGTACCGGCGGGCGGTCGCCGCCGACGAGCTCTCCGCCTTCGGCGGCGTGGTGGCGGTCAACCGCGAGGTGGACGAGGAGTGCGCCGCGGCCATGGGCGGGATCTTCCTCGAGTGCGTGGCGGCGCCGTCGTTCGGCGCGGCGGCGCGCGCCGAGCTCGGCAAGCGCAAGAACCTGCGCGCCGTGGTCATCCCGCCGGCGGCCCTGGCCGGCGACGGCTGGGAGATGCGCGCGCGCGGACACGGCCTGCTCGTGCAGCGGGAGCGGCCGGACGCCGCGGCGGCCGAGACCCGGGTCGTGACCCACCGCGCGCCGACGGCCGCCGAGCTGGACGCGTTGCGCTTCGCCTGGCGGGTGGCGGCGCGGGCCCGCTCCAACGCCGTGGTGGTGGCGCGCGCCGACCGCACCCTGGGAGTGGGCAGCGGCCAGACCAGCCGCATCGACGCCTTGCACGTCGCGCTCATGAAGGCGCGCCGCGCCGGCCACGACGTGCGCGGGGCGGGGCTCGCCTCCGACGGTTTCTTCCCGTTCGCCGACTGGGTGGAGGTGGCGCGCGACGCCGGTCTGACCGCCTGCATCCAGCCCGGCGGCTCGGTGCGTGATGCCGAGTCCATCGCCGCGGCCGACGCCGCCGGCCTGGCGATGGTCTTCACCGGCCGGCGCCAGTTCCGCCATTGAGCCCGGCCAGGCGCGACTCGCGAGCGGCCCGCCCGCCGAACCCGGCCCGCCCGGCGCCGCCGCGCGCCGCGCTGGCCGAGCCGGCCCGCCCGCGCGACTGGGTGCTCATCCTCGATTTCGGCTCGCAGACCACGCAGCTCATCGCGCGGCGCGTCCGCGAGGCCGGCGTCTACTCGGAGATCCGGCCGCACACCCTGGCGGCGAGCGAGCTGCGGCGCCTGGCGCCGCGGGCCCTCATCCTCTCGGGCAGCCCGTCGAGCGCCTACCGCCCGGGTGCCTTCCGCGTCGACCCGGGGATCTTCGCGGCCGGGCTGCCGCTGCTCGGCATCTGCTACGGCATGCAGGCCACGATGCAGCAGCTGGGCGGCCGGCTGGCCCGCGCCGCCCGGGCCGAGTACGGCACCGTGACCTACTGCGTCGACCGCCCCAGCGAGCTGACACGTGGGCTGGCGCGCCGCTTCCGGGCGTGGATGAGCCACGGCGACGAGGTCGCCGAGCTGCCGCCGGGCTTCCTGGCCACCGGGCACACCGCCAACTGCGCCGTCGCCAGCGCCCGCCACGGCGAGCGCCCGTGGCACTTCGTCCAGTTCCACCCGGAGGTGGTGCACACCGTCGGCGGCGCCGCGCTGCTCGCCAACTTTCTGTTCCGCGTCGCGCGTCTCAAGCCGAGCTGGTCCATGGGCGACTTCCTGGAACGCGAAGCGGCCGTCCTCCGGCGGGCCGTGGGGAAGCGGCGCGTGCTCTGCGGGCTCTCCGGCGGCGTCGACTCGAGCGTGGTGGCCGCCCTCATCCACCGCGCCATCGGCCGCCGGCTCACCTGCCTGTTCGTCGACCACGGCCTGCTGCGCGAGGGCGAGAGCGATCAGGTGATGGCCTCGCTCGCCGGGCGGCTGGGCGTGGAGGTGGTGCGGGTCGACG
The DNA here is from genome assembly GCA_964386525.1 of uncultured bacterium. GTDB lineage: Bacteria > Eisenbacteria > RBG-16-71-46 > RBG-16-71-46 > DASYSL01 > CAYLSO01. Next base: position 10,463 of record CAYLSO010000305.1, on the reverse strand, counting down.
CCCGCCGCCGCTTCCTGCGGGCCCTGGCCGGGGTGAGCGACCCCGAGCGCAAGCGCAAGATCATCGGGCGCGAGTTCATCCGCGTCTTCGAGGCCGAGGCCCGGCGGCTCGGCAAGGTGGACTTCCTCGCCCAGGGCACGCTCTACCCGGACGTGATCGAGAGCGCCTCCGGGGGCCACGGCGCGCAGGTGATCAAGTCGCACCACAACGTCGGCGGGCTGCCGGCGCGCATGCGCCTGCGGCTCGTCGAGCCGCTGCGTCTGCTGTTCAAGGACGAGGTGCGGGCCCTGGGGCGCAAGCTGGGGCTGCCGCGGTCCCTGGTCGGGCGGCACCCGTTCCCCGGACCCGGCCTGGCGGTGCGCATCCTGGGGGCGGTCACCGAGGAGGATCTCGCGGTGCTGCGCCGGGCCGACGCCATCTTCCTCGAGGAGTTGCGGCGGGCGCGGCAGTACGACCGCGTGTGGCAGGCGTTCGCGGTGCTGCTGCCGGTGCGCACGGTGGGCGTGAAGGGCGACGAGCGCTCCTACGAGCGCGTCGTGGCCCTGCGCGCGGTGACCAGCCAGGACGGCATGACCGCCGACTGGGCCCGGCTGCCCGCCGGGCTCCTGGTGCGGGCCGCCAGCCGCATCGCCAACGAGGTCGGCGGGGTGAACCGGGTGGTGTACGATGTGTCGAGCAAACCTCCGGCCACCATCGAGTGGGAATGACCATGGGCAACCTGCTGACACCCAACCTCTCCGAGTTCCAGCGCAAGGCGATCCACCTGTCGTTCCTGGTGCTGCCGGTGGTCTACCTGTACGGCCTGCCGAAGCACATCATCCGGGACCTCCTCCTGGCGATGGTGGTGGTGGCCTTCGGCATCGAACTGCTGCGCCTGAACGAGCCGCGCGTGCGGATGTTCTTTCGCCAGTTCTTCGGCAACCTGATCCGCCGCCACGAGAAGCGCGCCCTGCTCGGCTCCACCTACATGCTCATCGCCGCGCTGATCTCGGTCGAGCTGTTCTCGATGCCCGTGTGCGTGGCGGCGCTGGGTTGCCTCATCCTCGGGGACGCGGCCGCGTCGCTGGTGGGGAAGACCTGGGGGCGCACGCGGCCGTTCGGCTCGAAGAAATCGCTCGAGGGCTCGCTGGCCTGCCTGGTGGCGTCCTTCCTGTTCGTCTACGGGGTGGTCCACCTGCCCTGGCCCATCGCCCTGGCCGGCGCGCTGGCCGGCACGGTCTTCGAGTTCCTGCCGCTGCCCCTCGACGACAACTTCGCCATCCCGCTCTCCGCCGGCTTCACCATGAAGCTCCTGATGTAGCCGGGGCCCCGGCCCGGGAGCGGGCCGCGCCGGGCGGACGCGCGGCGCGGTCCGCCATCGCGCCGCCGCGCTCATGAGCCCTGCCGCCGCGGCCGATAACCCAGTCGTGACCCCGTTCCCCTGGAACATCTCCGCCGCCGACGGCGGACCGGCCGGCGGCCTCCACAGCCCCGCACCGGGTGCCTGGGACGCCTTGCTGCGCGCGGCGCGCGCCGGGCGCGCGCTCGAGGCGGTGGCGGCGCTCGAGGACCGGTGGGCCGCGTCCGGCACATCGCCGGGCGGGTGTGCGCGGGGATTCCGCTCGCGCCTGCTCGCCGATGCGGCGCGGGATGCGGCCGCGGCCGGGGAGGACGAGCGCGCCCTCGAGCTGTTCGAGCAGGCGGCGGCCGACGCGCCGGCCCTGGCCGAGATGTACTCGTCGTGGGCGGGGCTTCTGCGCAAGCGCGGCGACGAGCCGGCGGCGCGCTCGGCGCTGGCGGCCGGCTGGCGCGCCGAGCCGGGAAACCCCGCCTGCGCGGTGGAGCACGTCCTCCTGGAGGCTCGCTCAGGGCGGCTGGGAGAGGCCGTCGGCGAGCTGGAAGCGCTCGGCCGCGCCCGGCCGCCCGCCGACGCGGGTCTGTTCCGGGGCGCCATGGCGCGCCTGCGCGCCGGGGAGTGGGAGGCGGCCGAGGGTCTGCTCTCCGCGGCGTACCGGCTGGGGCCGCACTCGCTGGCGGCGGCCTTGCGGACGGTGGGGCGCAGCCTGGAAGAAGGCGATCCGGCGCGCGCCCTGGAAGGGGCCGTGACCCTGACCGAGCGCTTCCCCGGCGCGCCGGCGGCACACGCCGCGGTCGGCCTGGCCTGCCTCGCTCTCGGCTGGTCCGACGACGCCCTCGAAGCCTTCGGCCGGGCCGTGGAGTGCGACCCCGATCACCACGAAGCCCGCCTCTACCTGGCCTGGACGCTGTTCCTGGGCGGCGAGACCTCGGCCGCCGAGAACGAGGTCCTCCTCGTGCTGGCCGCCTGCCCCGGGCACGAACTGGCGCTGGGACTCTGGCGCGAGCGGTGCGGTTCCCGGCCTGCGAGCCGCCCGGCCATGGCCGGAAACGCGCCGATCAGGTCCGGGACCGACTCCTACCCCGCAAGTTAACGACAATTCGCACAAACGCTTAGCGGCGTTGCTTGACCGCCTGCTGCGCTCTGGCTACGCTCGCCAGCGGTGGCCCGTGCCCGTTCCCTCGGCGTTTCACTGATTCCAGGAGGGCACACAGATGTCTGTTGGCACGGTGAAATGGTTCAACGATGGGAAGGGCTACGGCTTCATCGCTCGGGAAGACGGCGCAGACGTCTTCGTGCATCACAGCCAGATCCTCGGGGTCGGTTATCGCACTCTCCACCCCGGCGAACGCGTCGAATTTGAGGAAATCCATGGCGACAAGGGTGCGGAAGCGACGCACGTGACCAAGGTCTAGAAGCAGCGGGCACGACGCCACCCGACCCGACGGATTGCGATTCGTCGGGTCGCCGCTTGTTGGGCGGCGGACCGACGCTCGCCGCCCGGCGCGCGGGGCGCCTTGTCGGGGCCCGGAGGGAGACCTAGACTCCGCTCATGATTTCGAAACTCATCACCAGCATCTTCGGAACCAAGCACGAGCGCGATCAGAAACGCCTCTGGCCCGTGGTCGACGAGATCAACCGGCACTGCGAGGCGCTCCACGAGCTCTCCGACCTGGACCTGCAGGCGAAGACGGCCGAGTTCCGCGAGCGCCTGGCCGCCGGGGAGACCCCCGACGACCTGCTGCCGGAGGCCTTCGCCGCCGTCAAGGAGACCTGCCGCCGGCTGCTGGGCAAGTCGTGGACGGCGGTCGGCATCGACCTCACCTGGGACATGGTGCCGTACGACGTGCAGCTGCTGGGCGGCGTCGTCCTGCACCAGGGGCGCATCGCCGAGATGGCCACCGGCGAGGGCAAGACGCTGGTCGCCACCATGCCGCTGTACCTCAACGCCCTGGCCGGGCGCGGCGCGCACCTGGTGACGGTCAACGACTACCTGGCCCGCCGCGATGCCGAGTGGATGGGCGAGGTCTACAAGTTCCTGGGCCTCACCGTGGGCGTCATCCAGAATCAGATGGACTACGCGCAGCGGCGCGCGGCCTACGCGTGCGACATCACCTACGGCACCAACAACGAGTTCGGCTTCGACTACCTGCGCGACAACATGGCGGTGCGGTCCGAGCACCGGGTGCAGCGCGGCTTCCACTACGCCATCGTCGACGAGGTGGACTCGGTGCTCATCGACGAGGCGCGCACGCCGCTCATCATCTCCGGTCCGGTGGAGCACTCGAACCAGGAGTACGGGCCGCTGCGCGCCGCCGTCGAGCGCCTGGTGGCGGCCCAGATGCGGCTGGTCAACGACACGCTGCGCCGCGGCGAGGAGCAGCTCGGGGATCCGGCCAAGGAGTGGGAGGCGGGCGTCGCCCTGCTGCAGGTCAAGCGCGCCGCCCCCAAGCACAAGCGCCTCCTGCGCCTGCTCTCCGAGCGCCCCGAGCTGGCCAAGCTCATCCAGAAGATCGAGCTGGACTTCTTGCGCGACAAGCGCATGCACGAGGTGGACGAGGACCTCTACTACGCGGTGGACGAGAAGCAGAAGAACACCGATCTGCTCGACAAGGGGCGCGACCTGCTGTCGCCGAACGACGCGGCCGAGTTCATGCTGCCCGACCTGTCGGTGGACCTGGCGGCGGTCGAAGGGCGCGACGACCTGACGCCCGAGGCGCGCTTCGCGGCGCGCGAGCAGGTCTACGGCGACCACGCCCGGCGCGCCGAACGCATCCACAACGTCCTGCAGCTGCTCAAGGCCTACGCGCTGTTCGAGAAGGACGTCGAGTACGTCGTGCAGGACGGCAAGGTGCTGATCGTCGACGAGTTCACCGGCCGGCTGATGCCCGGCCGCCGCTACTCGGACGGCCTGCACCAGGCGATCGAGACGAAGGAGGGCGTCAAGGTCGAGGGCGAGACCCAGACGCTGGCCACCATCACCCTGCAGAACTTCTTCCGCCTCTACGGCAAGCTGGCCGGCATGACCGGCACCGCCGAGACCGAGGCGCGCGAGTTCTTCGAGATCTACAAGCTCGACGTGGCGGTGATCCCGACCAACCAGCCGGTCTGCCGCACCGACCACGAGGACGTGGTCTTCCGCACCCGGAAGGAGAAGTACACCGCCATCATCGACGAGCTGGTCGAGACCAACGAGCGCGGCCAGCCGATCCTGGTGGGCACCGTGTCGGTGGAGGTCTCGGAGCTGCTGTCGCGCATGCTCAAGCGGCGCGGCGTGGCGCACCAGGTGCTCAACGCCAAGTACCACCAGCAGGAAGCCGGCATCGTCGCCGCCGCCGGCCGGCGCGGGGCGGTGACCATCGCCACCAACATGGCCGGGCGCGGCACCGACATCAAGCTCGGCCCGGGCGTGGCCGACCTCGGGGGGCTGCACATCGTCGGCACCGAGCGCCACGAGGCGCGCCGCATCGACCGCCAGCTGCGCGGCCGTTCCGGCCGCCAGGGCGACCCGGGGTCGTCGCGCTTCTTCCTGTCGCTCGAGGACGACCTCATGCGGCTGTTCGGCGGCGAGCGCATCGCCGCCCTGATGACCAAGCTCGGCGTGCAGGAGGGCGAGGTCATCGAGCACCGCATGGTGACGCGCTCCATCGAGCGCGCCCAGCGCCGCGTCGAGGCGTACAACTTCGAGATCCGCAAGCACCTGCTCGAGTACGACGACGTGATGAACAAGCAGCGCACCGTCGTCTACGACCTGCGCAACAAGCTGCTCGAGAATGCCGACGTGCGCGCCGAGCTGGCGGAGTGGCTCGAGGAGCGGGTGGCGGTGCGGCTCGACAAGTACCTGGGCGGCCCGCAGACCCACGCCGACGAGTGGGACGTGAAGGGCCTGGCCGAGGACCTTGCCTTCCTGCTGCTCTACCCGGTGCGGGCCGACGAGCTGGACGCGGCGGCCCACCGCGACGAGCTGGAGGAGCGGGCGCAGGGGCTGGCGCGCGAGGCCCTGGAGCGCAAGATCGCGGCCACCGGCGGCGACGCTTTCCTCGACGTGTCCCGCCAGGTGCTGCTGTGGACGGTCGACGAGAAGTGGCGCGATCATCTCTTCGAGCTCGACCACCTGAAGGGCGGCATCGGGCTGCGCGCCTACGGGCAGAAGGACCCGCTGCTCGAGTACAAGCGCGAGGCCTTCGACCTGTTCAGCGCGCTGCTCGACGACGTGCACGAGGAGTCGGTGCGGCGTCTGTTCCGTGTGCAGCTGGCGGAGCCGCCGCCGCTGCCGCGCCGCCGGCCGGCGGTGATGGTGACGCAGCACGCCGAGGTGGGGGCGTTCGGCGGCGGGGGCGACGGCGACGGCGAGGGCGAGGGCGGCGGGTCGGCGGCCGCCCCGCGCTCCGCGGGGACGGCGACGGCGGTGGCGCGCGCGCCGCGGTCCGGGCCGCGGGCCGGGCGCAACGACCCCTGCCCGTGCGGCAGCGGCAAGAAATACAAGAAGTGCCACCTGCCCATCGACGAGGGCACGGACGGCTAGGGCGGGCTCGCCGCGGGAGGCCGGATGAACTACACGTTGCGCGACGTCGCGCTGCTCCTGCTCGATCGCCTGGAGGCGTACCTGGCCGGCGAAGCGGGCGCGCTCGAAGAGCTGAAGGAGGGGCTGGCCGCCGCGGGCGTCGGCCCGGACATGGTGCACGCCGCGCTGGCCTGGCTGCGCGCCGGCGCGACCGGCGAGGCCGAGGAGCTGGTGCCGGCGGAAGCGCCGGGGGATCCGCAGCGGCGCGTGCTGTCGCGCGAGGAGCGGCGGGTGCTGCCGCCGGCCGCCTTCGGGTTCCTGCTGCGGCTGGCGGCCGACGGGCGGCTGCAGGCGGAGCAGATGGAGGCGATCCTGGCGCGGCTCGGGGAGCACGAGTTCCCCGTGGAAGTGGAAGAGGTGCAGGAGTTGGCGTGGCGCGTGGCCACCGGGGAATCGGGCAGCGAGACGGAAAGCGAGAGCGATCTTGGCGCGACGGGAACGACAGTCCACTGACGCGGCCGCGCCGCCCGGCGCGAAGGCGGCGGCCAAGCGCGGCGCCAAGCGGGCCGGGGCGAAGCCGCGCGCGGCGCGGACGGCGGCGGGGGAGCGGCCGGCGCGGGTGAGTGCGGCCGTGCAGGCGAAGGCGGCGGGCGCCGCCGGCAAGAACCTCATGATCGTCGAGTCGCCGGCCAAGGCGCGCACCCTCGGCAAGCTGCTGCCGCGCGGCTTCGTGGTCCTGGCCTCGGTGGGACACGTCCGGGACCTGCCCAAGAACGACCTCGGCGTCGACGTCGACAACGACTTCGAGCCCCGCTACGTCTCCATCCGCGGCAAGGCGGAGGTGCTGCGCACCCTCAAGCAGGCGGCGGCCAAGGCGCGCGCCGTCTACCTCGCCCCCGACCCCGACCGCGAGGGCGAGGCCATCGCCTGGCACCTGGCCGAGACCCTGCGCGAGCGCCAGACCAAGGCCGGCGCTCCCGCCCTGGTGCTCCACCGGCTGACCTTCAACGAGATCACGCAGCGGGCGGTGCGCGCCGCACTCGAGCAGCCGCGCGACATCGATATGAACCTGGTCAACGCCCAGCAGGCGCGGCGCGTGCTCGACCGGCTGGTGGGCTACAAGGTGAGCCCCTTCCTGTGGCAGACGGTGCGCTACGGGCTGTCGGCCGGCCGCGTGCAGTCGGTGGCGCTGCGGCTGATCGCCGAGCGCGAGAAGGAGATCCGCGCGTTCCGGGCCGTGGAGTACTGGTCGGTCGAGGTCGAGCTCGCCACCGAGGGGGGCGAGCGCTTCGCGGCCGCGCTCTACAAGGTGGATGACCGCCGGGTGGGCACCTCGCAGGACGGCGAGCGGCTGGCGGAGGCGGAGGCCCGGGCCCTGGCCCAGGAGCTGGAGGGGGCCGCGGCGGCGGTGAGCGAGGTGCGCGAGCAGGAGCGCCGGCGCAACCCGGCGCCGCCGTTCATCACCAGCACGCTGCAGCAGGAGGCGTTCAAGCGCTACCGCTTCACCAGCCAACGCACCATGGCCATCGCGCAGCAGCTCTACGAGGGGCTCGACATCGGCCGCGAGGGCGCCGTCGGCCTCATCACTTACATGCGCACCGACTCGACCCGGCTGGCCGACGAAGCGGTGGCGGAGATCCGCGAGGTCATCAAGCATCGCTTCGGCGCCGAGTACCTGCCGGACACGCCGCCGCGCTACGCCAAGCGCGAGAGCGCGCAGGACGCGCACGAGGCCGTCCGCCCCACGCTCGCCGACCACTCGGCGGAGGAGTTGAAGCGCTGGCTGACGCCCGAGCAGGCCAAGCTCTACACGCTGGTGTGGGCGCGGGCCGTGGCCTCGCAGATGAATCCGGCCCGCGACCTGGTGACCACCGTGGACGTCGGGGCCGGGCGGCTGACGCTACGCGCCTCGGGCACCGTGCCGGTGTTCGCCGGCTTCCGCAAGGTGTGGGGCCACGACGACGAGGAGGCGGCCGCCAGGCTGCCGCGCGTGGTCGGCGGGCAGCCGCTGCGCGTGCTGACGGTGCGCCCCGAGCGGCACGAGACGCAGCCGCCGCCGCGCTTCACGGAGGGCACGCTCGTCAAGGCGATGGAGGAGCTGGGCATCGGGCGCCCGAGCACCTACGCCACCATCATCGGCACCATCACGACGCGCGACTACGTCAGCAAGGACCGCGGCAAGCTGGCGCCCACCGACCTGGGCATGACCGTGTCGGACCTGCTGACCGAGCGCTTCGCGGACGTCTTCGAGGTGGCGTTCACGGCGCAGATGGAGCAGGGCCTCGACCGGGTCGAGAACGGCGAGGAGGAGTGGCACGAGCTGGTGCGGCGCTTCTACGGACCGTTCTCCAAGGACCTGGAGCGGGCCGAGGCGGAGCGCGAGCAGCTGAAGCGCGACTTGACGGTCGAGACGGAGATCCCCTGCGAGCGCTGCGGCCGCATGCTGGTGCGCAAGTTCGGGCGGCACGGGCCGTTCCTCGCTTGCCCCGGCTACCCCGAGTGCAAGTTCACGCGGCCGGTGGAGGAGGCGGAAGCGCCACAGGAGCTGGAGGAGAAGTGCCCGCAGTGCGACGCCACGCTGGTGCTGCGCAGCGGCCGCTACGGGCGCTTCGTGGCCTGCTCGCGCTACCCGGAGTGCAAGTTCACGCGCCCGATGGGGCTGGGAATCGCCTGCCCCGAGCCGGGCTGCGGCGGCGAGCTGGTGGAGCGGCGCAGCCGGCGGGGCAAGCCGTTCTTCGGATGCAACCGCTACCCGGAATGCAAGTTCGCCACCTGGGACCGGCCCGCGCCGGGGCCCTGCCCGCAGTGCGCGGCGCCCTTCCTGGTGCGCAAGTCGAGCAAGAAGAAGGGCGACTATCTGCGCTGCCTGCGCTGCCACCACGAGCAGGCGGGCGAGGCTGCGTAGCGTGACGCCCGGGCCCCGCGCCGCCGACGCCGTCGCGGCGTTCCTCATCTACATCGACGGGGAGCGGCACCTGAGTGCGCGCACCGTCGCGGCCTACCGCTTCGAAGTCGAGCGGTTGCTGACCTGGACCGGCGGCGGCTCGCGCCGGGCGGTGGGCGACGCGACCCTGACGCGCGCCGCCCTGGAGGGGGCGCAGGCCCGCCTGGCCCGCATGCGGCTGGCGCCCGCGAGCCAGGCGCGTGCCACCTCGGCGTGGCGGACTTTCACGCGCTTCCTGGCGCGGCGCGGTTACCTCAAGGAGGATCCGGGGCGGGCGCTCTTGCGGCCGCGCCGTCCGGTGCGGCTGCCGCGCACGCTGCCGGAGACGCCGCTCGGCGCAGCCCTCGACCGGCTGCCGCGCGCCACGCCGGCCGACCGCCGCGACCGGGCGCTGCTCGAGCTGCTCTACTCCTCGGGGCTGCGGGTCGGTGAGGCGGTGGGGCTCGATCTGTCGCGGCTCGACAGCGGCGAGCGCACGGTGCGGGTGCGGGGCAAGGGCGACAAGGAGCGGGTCGTGCCGGTGGGGCGCCAGGCCCTGGAAGCGCTCGCGGCCATGGTCGCCGATCGCGTCGGGGCCGGCGCCCGCGGCCGTGGCGACGAGCCGCTCTTCCAGAACGCCGCCGGCGGGCGGCTGACGGCGCGCAGCGTGCAGCGCATCGTGGCGGCGCGGCTGGCGGGCGTCGGGCCCGGTGTCGCCGCCACGCCGCACGCCCTGCGGCACTCGTTCGCCAGCCACCTGCTCGACCGCGGCGCCGAGCTGCGGGCCATCCAGGAGCTGCTCGGCCACGCCTCGCTGGCCAGCACGCAGGTCTATACTCGGGTGTCGCCGGCGCGGCTGCGCCGCGCCTACGCACAAGCGCACCCGCGCGCCGACTGAGGCGCGTCGACGGGGAGGGTGAGGAGGAAGGGATGGGCGCACGGCACCACACGCCGCACGGGACCACGATCCTGGGCATCGTCCGGGACGGCCGCGCCGCCATCGGCGGCGACGGCCAGGTGACCATCGGCGAGACGGCCCTCAAGCACACGGCGCGCAAGATCCGCCGCCTGGCCGACGGCCAGGTGCTGGTCGGTTTCGCCGGCGCGGTAGCCGACAGCCTGACCCTCGTCGAGCGCTTCGAGGCGATGCTCTCGAAACACTCGGGCAAGATCGAGCGGGCGGCGGTGGAGCTGGCCAAGGAGTGGCGCACCGACCGCCACCTCATGCGCCTCGACGCCACGCTGGCGGTGGTGGACCGCGCGCACGCGCTGATCGTGGCCGGCAGCGGCGAGGTGGTGGAGCCGGAGGACGGCATCGTGGCGGCCGGCTCGGGCGGCCCTTACGCGCTGGCCGCGGCGCGCGCCCTGTCGCGGCACGCGGCCCTGCCGTTGCGGCAGCTGGTGGAGGAGAGCCTGCGGGTGGCTTCGGAGATCTGCATCTTCAGCAACGACCGCTTCGTGATCGAGACGCTGGAATGAGCCCGCGCCATCCCGCCGCGCCCCGCCGGACCCGCCGCCCGGCGCCGGGCTGGCGGCTGGGCGGCGGACCCGACGCCGTCGGAGGCGAAGCCCCGGGCGACCCGCCGCCGGCCCGGCTGTCGGGCTCCGAGGCGGGTGACGGCAAGCCGCGCCACGGCGCCACCGGCACGACCGAAGAGGAGCCGGAGGAACTCACCCCGCGGCAGATCGTCGCGGAGCTC
>CAYLSO010000304.1:0-1834 GCA_964386525.1 uncultured bacterium | reverse complement strand
CCCGAGGATGCCCTGCCGCGCGCCGGTGGCCTGCATGAGCAGGCGCAGGCCGGCGACGACGCGCGCCGGTTCGTGCACCATGAGCTCGCAGTCCGTGTGCAGGAGCGGCTCGCACTCGGCGCCGTTGGCGATCACGACCTCGACGCGCGCCGCGGCCTTGACGTGGGTGGGGAAGCCGGCGCCGCCGGCGCCGACCACACCGGCGGCGCGGATGCGCTCCTGCAGGCTGGCGGACGCGGCGCCCACGCGCGCGCTCCCCGCGCCCCCGTTACCGGGCCGCCGCCAGGCGCTGCTTGAGCTGCTCGAGCTCCCGGCGCAGGGCGGCCGGCAGGTGGTCGCCGAACTTGGCGTAGTGCTGCTCGATGAGCGGGATCTCGCCCTGCCAGCCCGCGATGTCCGTGGCCAGAAGCAGCTCGGCCGCGCCCGGCGCCAGGTCGAGGCCGGTGAGGTCCAGCGCTCCCGGCGCCGGCAGGCGGCCGACCGGGGTGTCCACGGCCTTGCCGGTCCCGGTCACCCGCTCGAAGACCCACTTGAGCACGCGCGAGTTCTCGCTGTAGCCCGGCCACAGGAAACGGCCGTCGGCCCCCTTGCGGAACCAGTTCACCCAGAAGAGCCGGGGCAGCTTGTCGGCGGCCGAGCGCGTGCCCATCTCGAGCCAGTGCCCGAAGTAATCGCCCATGTGGTAGCCGCAGAAGGGCAGCATGGCGAAGGGATCGTGGCGCACCACGCCGACCTTGCCGGTGGCGGCGGTGGTGGTCTCGCTGCTCATGATCGAGCCCATGAACACGCCGTTCTGCCAGTCGTACGCCTCGCTCACCAGCGGCAGCACACCGGCGCGGCGGCCGCCGAACAGGATGGCCGAGATGGGCACGCCCTTCGGGTCCTCCCACTCGGGCGAGATGACCGGGCACTGGCGGGCCGGCGTGGTGAAGCGCGAATTGGGGTGTGCCGCCTTACGGCCGCAGTCCGGCGTCCAGCGCCGGCGCAGCCAGTCGGTGAGCTGGGCGGGCGGCGGGCCCATCTCCTCCCACCACACGTCGCCGTCGTCGGTCAGGGCGACGTTGGTGAAGATGGAGTTCTTGGCCACCGCGCGCATGGCGTTGTAGTTGCTCTTGTCGCTGGTGCCCGGCGCCACGCCGAAGAAGCCGGCCTCGGGGTTGATGGCGTACAGCCGCCCGTCCGCCCCGAACTTCATCCAGGCGATGTCGTCGCCGACCGTCTCCACCTTCCAGCCCGGCAGCGCCGGCTGCAGCATGGCGAGGTTGGTCTTGCCGCACGCCGAGGGGAAGGCGCCGGTGACGTAGATCTTGCGGCCCTCGGGGCTGGTGAGGCCGAGGATGAGCATGTGCTCGGCGAGCCAGCCCTCGTCGCGGGCCTGCGCCGAGGCGATGCGCAGGGCGTGGCACTTCTTGCCGAGCAGGGCGTTGCCGCCGTAGCCCGAGCCGTACGACCAGATCTCGCGCGTCTCGGGGAAGTGGCAGATGTACTTGTGCTCCGGGTCGCACGGCCAGGGAAGATCGGGGGCGTTCTCGGCCAGCGGCCGGCCCACCGAGTGCAGGCCGCGCACGAACGCGCCGTCGGCGCCCAGGACGTCGAGCACGCGGCGGCCGACCCGGGTCATGGTGTGCATGTTGGCCACGACGTAGGGCGAGTCGGTGATCTCGATGCCGAGGTTGGCGATGGGCGACCCGAGGGGGCCCATGCTGTAGGGGATCACGTACATGGCGCGGCCCTTCATGCTGCCGGCGAAGAGCTTGGCGAGCGTCTGCTTCATCTCCGCCGGGTCGCGCCAGTTGTTGGTGGGGCCGGCGTCCGCCTCGTCCTGGGAGCAGAT
>CAYLSO010000303.1:0-25501 GCA_964386525.1 uncultured bacterium | reverse complement strand
GGGCTCGCGAACGGGTGGGATCCCAACCCCGACGGGCACGTTGAGGCGCTGGCGGTGAGCGGCTCCACGGTGTACGCGGGCGGGTACTTCTCGCAGATCGGCGGCCAATCGCGCAGCAACCTCGCGGCTCTCAACGCCCCCACCGGCGTGGCGCTGCCGTGGGACCCCGCTCCGAACAACACCGTGGTCTATCTGCTCGCGGACGGGGAGACCGTATACGCGGGCGGCCTGTTCACCGCCATCGGCGGCCTGCCGCAAAGCTATTTCGCCGCCATCGTCGCCTCGACGACGGCGGTGCCGGAAGGCCCGAGAACCGCCGCCGGCCTGCGCCTCGAGCCGTGCCGCCCGAACCCCTTCCGGAGCGCGACGGATATCCGCTTCACGCTGGCGGCCGCGGCGGACGTGACGCTCACGGTCTACGACCTCGCCGGCCGCGAGGTGGCCACGCCCGTGCGCGGCGAGCGGCTCGGGCCCGGGCCGCACGCGGCCGCGTTCGACGGCCGCGATCTGCCCAGCGGCGTCTACCTGTGCGCGCTGCGGGCGGGCCGGGAGACGGACACGCGCAAGATCGTGCTCGCGAAGTAGCGCCAAGCCGACCCGGAGGGAGCCGGAATGAGGACATCCTGGCGCACGGAGTGGCCGCACTGGCTGCTGCTGGCCGGTATGTTCGCGCTGGCGGCGTGGAGCTGGCCGCACGCGCCCGACCGCATCCCGACGCACTGGAATCTCCACGGCCACGTGGACGGCTATGGCGGCAGGGTCACCGGACTGCTGGCTCTGCCGCTGACCGCCCTCGGGATCTACCTGCTGTTCCTCTGGCTGCCGCGCATCGACCCGAAGCGCGCCGGCTACGCGGACTTCGCCGGCCCCTACTCCCTGATCCGGCTCGCCGTGCTGGCGGTGATGGCGGCCCTCTACGCGCTCACCCTGTCGTGGATCCACGGCCGGCCGGCCGCCATCCACGTCTGGGTCCCGGCGATCGTCGGGGCGCTCTTCGTGGCCATCGGCAGCGTGCTCGCGCGAGTGCGGCCCAACTGGTTCGTCGGTGTGCGCACGCCGTGGACGCTGTCGAGCCGGGTCAGCTGGGAACGCACCAACCGTGCCGGCGGGCGGCTCTTCATGCTGCTCGGCGCCGGACTGGTGGCCTTCGCGGCGGCGCAAGCCGCATGGCTGCTGGGGGCGGTGATCGCCGGCGGCGTCATCGGCACGCTCGGCCTGGTCGTCTACTAGTACCGGCTCTGGCGGGCCGACCCCGAAAAGACGTCCCCCGCCGGCTCGTGACCGGCGGGGGATCGCAAACCCGCGGCTGCTGCGGTCGAGCGCGCCGCGCTAGATCCGCTTGCGCCCGCGCCGCGTCGCCGTGGCCGCCTTGGGCCGGCGGCCGAACACCACCGCCGCGGCCCGCGGCGTCGAAGCCTTCGGCGACGATCCGTTGCCTCCATGGTGTCCGCTGCCGCTGCGCCGACCGCCGCCGCGCCGCGCCCCGCGCTCCGCGGACTCGTGATCGTCCCGCGCCGCCGTCTCTCCCGCCTCGCGCCGCTTCTTGTAGTCGAAGCCGGGGAGCATCACGTTCGGGATCTCGCATCCGATGAAGCGCTCGATGGCCGCCACGTCCTTCTGCTCTTCGGGCGTCATCAGCGTGATGGCGTCGCCGGAGTTGTCCATGCGCCCGGTGCGTCCGACGCGGTGCACGTAGTCCTCGGGCGTGCGCGGCACGTCGAAGTTGATGACGTGGGTGATGTCGTCCACGTCGATGCCGCGCGAGGCGATGTCGGTGGCCACCATGACCGCCAGGCGGCCGCGCTTGAAGTCGGCGAGCGCCTTCTCGCGCTGGCCCTGGCTGCGGTCGCCGTGCAGCACGGCGACGCGGTGGCCGCGGCGCGCCAGCTGGCGGCCCAGCCGGTCGGTGCCGTGCTTGGAGCGCACGAAGACGAGCGCCGTCTCGGTCTCCGAGCGCACCAGGATGCGGTCGAGCAGTTCGGCCTTGAGGTGCTTGGGCACCGGGTAGATCGACTGGTTGATGCGCGGCGCGGGGCGCGACGGCGGCGCCAGCTCGAGCCGCTGGGGGTTGGAGAGCGCCTCGCTCGCCACCTTGTTCAGCTCGGCCGGCATGGTGGCGGAGAACATCAGCGTCTGCCGCTCGACGGGCAGCAGCCGGAGGATGCGCCGCAGGTCGGGCGCGAAGCCCATGTCCACCATGCGGTCGGCCTCGTCGAGCACCAGCACCTCGACGTCCTCGAGGCTGAGGCTCTGGCGGCCGTGCAGGTCGAGCAGACGGCCCGGCGTGGCGACCAGCAGCTCGACGCCCTCGCGGCGCAGCAGGCGCTCCTGGGGCGCGATCGGCACGCCGCCGTAGACGCAGCCGACGCGCACGCCGGCGAACTGCGCATACTCGCGCGCACAGCCCTCGACCTGCGCCGCCAGCTCGCGCGTGGGGACGAGGATCAGGGCCCGCAGCGCGCGCGGCCCGTTCATGAGCCGGACCAGGATCGGCAGCACGAACGCCGCCGTCTTGCCGCTGCCGGTCTGCGCGGCGGCGACCAAGTCGTGTCCGGGAAGGATGATGGGGATGGCCCGGCGCTGGATGGGCGTGGGCTCGGTGTAGCCGGCCGCCCGGACGCCCCGTGTGATGGGCTCGGGCAGGCCAAGGGATGCGAACGGCATGAAATCTCCTATGGGTATTGAGCGGCCGCGACCCACGCAAGAGGCGTGGACTCCGCGCCCGTGGCGCGGGACCGGCCGGTACGGCATCGGTGAGTTATCGGGTCTTCACGCGGGCGCCAGAGCGGGGGCGGCGCCGGCAGGCTCCGGTCACCGGGACCGGACCTTTAATCAAGAGGGACGGGCGTTAGCAAAAACCGCCGGGCTAAATCCCTAGCGGAGTGCAATGCGACCTGCGCATCCACAATCGACCGAAGACATAGGGAATATCGGCCATGGGGTGAAGTTGCGCAAGTGAAATCCGGGTGAACGGCCGAAGTGCCTGCGGCACAGCGGGTCGCGGGAAGCGGGGGGGCGGCCTACGCCGCCCCCGCCCGCCCGGTCCGCGCCCCTACGCCTCCGTCCGGTCGTGCTTGGCGACGATCTTCTGCAGCGGCCGGTTGATGAGGAACATCATGATCCCGGCGCCGATGGGGATGGCGGCCAGCATCAGGAAGAACTGGTCGCGGGGCATGACCTCCCAGAAGGTGCCCAGGAAGCCCGACAGGTAGTTGCCGAAGAAGCTCGAGAGGAACCAGACGCCCATCATCATCGAGACGATGCGCGCCGGCGCCACCTTGGTGACCAGCGACAGGCCGATGGGCGACAGGTAGAGCTCGCCGATGGTCAGCACGAAGGTCGTGCTGAGCAGCCACATGACGCTGCGCCGGGTCTCCGGGGTCATGCCCTGCGAGGCGACGATCATGATGAAGTACGACGCTCCCAGCAGCAGGCAGCCGATGGCCATCTTGGTGACGCTGGAGGGCTCCTTCTTGTTCTTGGCCTGCTTGGCCCACACCATGGTGAGCAGCGGGGCGAAGATGAAGATCATGAGCGGGTTGAAGGCCTGGAACCAGGTGGACGGCACGGTAAAGCCGAAAAGCTGCCAGTTGGTGTTGCGGTCGGCCCACAGCTGCATGGTGTTGCCCTGCTGCTCGTACACCGCCCAGAAGAGGATGTTGAGCAGGCAGAGCACGCCGAGCGCGCCGATCCGCGTCCACTCCTCCGCGGTCATCTTCTCGTGGGTCGGGCTCTTGGCGGCGGCCTTGGCCTCCCGGCGCTGCTCGAGCTGGTCCTTGGCCAGGAACCTCTGGCCCCACACGTACTGGATGAGCCCGAGGATCATGCCGACGCCGGCGGCGGCGAAGCCGTACTTCCAGCCGATCGTCTGCCCGAGCGTGCCGCAGATCAGCGGCGAGAGGAACGCCCCGAGATTGATGCCCATGTAGAAGATGGTGAAGGCGCCGTCGCGTCGCGGGTCGCCTTCCTTGTAGAGCGAGCCCACCTGCGTGGAGATGTTCGGCTTGAAAGCGCCATTGCCGAGGATGAGCATGAGCAGGCCGGGGAAGAACAGGTCTTCGCTCATCAGCATGAACTGGCCGATGGCCATGAGCACGCCGCCCAGGATCACGGCCTTGCGCTGTCCGATGACGCGGTCGGCGAGCATGCCGCCGAACAGCGGCGTGAGGTAGACGAACGCCGTGTACAGGCCGTAGATCTGCGAGGAGAGCGGCTGGATGGCGAGCGGCCCGAAGACCGCCTCGAGCCCCCCCTTCACCGTGGCGAAGCCCAAGAAGTTGCCGCCGACGTGCTGCGGGTCGAAGAGGTAGTTCACCATGTACAGCACGAGCAGCGAGCGCATGCCGTAGTAGGAGAACCGCTCCCACATCTCGGTGAAGAAGAGGATGAACAGCCCCTTGGGGTGGCCGAGCAAGGTGCCCGGCTCCCGGACGGTGGCGGCTGCGGACTGGCTGCCTGTCGCCATGTGGTAGGCCTCTGGTCTCGGTTGGTCGCCCGGCCCGTCCGGCCGGGGGATCGGCCGGCGGGTCGGCTCGGGTCTTGCGCGATGCCGCCCGGGGAGCTGGCAGCCCCCCGGGCGGCGCACCGGCGCCATTCTAGGGCCCGAGGGGCCCGCGTGCCATCGAGGAAAACGGGGCCGGGGCCGGCGGGGGGGTTCGACTCCCCCGGGCGCGCGCAGCGGCCGCCGGCGTGCGTCTCACGCCGGGTTTGGCCATACTGACCGGAACCCCTGCCGTCCCGGGCAGCCTGACCCGCGGCCTCCTCCGGCCGTTGCCCGGATTGCCCGCCGCGGTTTGCCGCGCTACTGTCTCGCGGCCGGCAGCTCCGCCTCCGACCCGACCTTCACCAAGGAGACCCGAGTCATGAAGCGCCATCTCGTTCGCTGCCTCGCCGTGGGTCTCGCCCTGTGCGCCGCCCCCGCCCTGGCCCGGGCCCAGACGCCCGAGCCCGAGACCCCCGACAGCGCCTCGTCCCAGCCGGCCCGGGCGCGTGCCTCGGTGTCCACGCGGGGTCCATCGCGCTTCTACTTCGGCGGTTCCGTCGGCCTGATGCTGTCCAACGACCTGACCCGCGTGAGCGTGCAGCCGATGGTCGGCTACAAGCTGGGCCCCAAGGCTTCGGTCGGCGCCAAGCTCGGGTACGAGTACTACAACGACCACCGCGCCGATCAGGACTTCGAATCGCACAACTACGGCGGCAGCGTGTTCACCCGCTACCGCGTGATCCCCCAGGCCTACGCGCATGCCGAGTTCGAGTACACGAGCTACGATTTCGGCGACGCCCGGGTGTGGGTCCCGTTCCTCCTGCTCGGGGGCGGCTACACGCAGCCGATCTCGAAGAAGAGCCAGTTCATGGTCGAGGTGCTGTTCGACGTGCTCCAGGATTCGAACTCGCCGTACGACGCCTGGGAGCCGGTCGTGAACGTCGGGGTCGGCGTCGGGTTCTGAGGCCGGAGCGACGGGAGAGCGCGCCACCGCATGCACATCCCCGACGGATTCGTGAGCGCGCCGGTCGCGGCAGCGACTTGGGCGCTGGCCGGCGGCAGCGTGGCCGTCGCACTGCGCGCCGAGCGGCGCGACCCGACGCCGGCCCCCGCCGGCGTCCTCGGCGCCCTGGCGGCGTTCGTCTTCGCCTCCCAGATGATCAACGTGCCCGTGGCCCCCGGCACCAGCGGCCACCTCGTGGGCGCCACGCTGCTCGCCATGCTCGTCGGCCCCTGGCGCGCGGTGATCGTGATGGCCGCCGTGCTCGCCATCCAGGCCGTGCTCTTCCAGGACGGCGGGCTCACCGCCTTCGGGGCCAACCTGCTCGACATGGGCGTGGCCGGCGCCTTCGCCGGCTACGCCGTGGCGACCCTCGTCGCGCGCGCCGTGCGCGGGCCGCGCGGGACCGCGGCGGGAGCGGTCGTCGGCGCGTTCGTCTCGACCCTGAGCGCGGCGGCGCTCACCGCCCTGTGGCTGGCGCTCTCCGGCCTCTACCCGCTGCGCGGCATCCTGCCCGTGATGCTCGTTTCGCACGCCGCCATCGGACTGCTCGAGGCGGCGCTCACCGGCGCGATCCTCGTCACCGTGCTGCGCTGGCGCCCCGATCTGGTCGCGGGCGGCGACGGCGCGACCGGGGCGCGGCGGCCGGCGGCGATGGCCGTGGGGCTCTTCGCGGTGGCGCTGACGGCGGCGGCGTTCCTGGCGCCGTTCGCCTCGTCGCTGCCCGACGGCCTCGAGCGCGCCGCTCTCGACCTCGGTTTCGCCGCGCGCCGGAACCCGCTGGTGGCTTCGCCCCTCGAGCAGAGTCCGCTGTTCGCGGCGCTGGGATCGTTCGCTCCCGTCTTGGCGGCGGTGGTAGGGACCCTGGTGGTCGCGGCCATCGCCTGGGCCGCCGCCCGCAGCCTCTCGAAGGCCGGGGATGTCGCGCACCGCTGAGCGGCCGGGCCTGACGCTGGCCGTCGGGGTGGCGGTGATCCTCACCGCGGCACTGGCGCCCGCCGGCCTGCAGGGCGGGCCGACGCCGCTCTATTCCTGGTGCATCTGGTCGGCGGTGCTGGCGGCGGCACTCCTTTCGCTGCGCCGGTCGGGTCTTTTTCTCGCCGCCACGCTCGTCCGCCTCGCCTGGGTCTTGCCGTTGGTCCTGCTCCTGGCGCTGCCCGTGGCATTCTTCGCCCCGCCCGAGCGCCGCCTCGAGATCGCCGGCGCGCTGACGGCGCGCGCGCTGGCCGCAGCTTCGGCCGGCGTGGCGCTCGCCGTGCGGCTCGGGCCGGCCGGCTTCGTCGCCGGCCTGCGGGCGCTGCGCGTGCCGGAGCGGCTGGTGGAGGTCACGGCCGCGGCGCTGTCGAGCCTGATCCTCGTCCTGCGCCAAGTGCGCGCCATGCTGCGCTCGCGCGAGGCGCGGCGCCCGGGCTACGGGGCGTGGTCGCCACTGACGGTCTCGCCGCGGCGCACGGTGCGCGGCTTCGGCCGGCTGGTCGCCGCCCTGCTGCTGCGCTCGCTGGAGCGGGCCGAGTGTCTCGACCGGGCACGGCGCGCGCGGGGAGTGGGAGAGTGACCGGCCGCGAGCCGCGGGCCACCGGCCGCGAGGCGCAGGCCACCGGCGGGGAGCCGCCCGTCGCCGCCCGCGGCGTGCCCGTCGAGGTCGCCGACCTCTCCTATCACTATCCCGACGGCTCGCCGGCGCTGCGCGGCGTGAGCTTCGCGATCGCGGCCGGCGAGCGCGTGGCGCTGCTCGGGCCGAATGGCGCCGGCAAGTCCACGCTGCTGCTCCATCTCGCCGGCCTGCTGCCGGAGCGCCGCCAGTACCTGCATCGCCACGGTCCCGGCGACGCCCCGCACCGGCACGCCATCATGGGCCGCATCGTCGTGGACGGCGTCGAGCTGTCGCCGCGCACCATCGGCCAAGTGCGCGACCGGGTCGGCATCGTCTTCGCCGACCCGGACGACCAGCTCTTCGGCCTCACCGTCGGCGAGGACGTCGCTTACGGCCCGCAGGCCCGGCGCTGGAGCGAGCCGGAGGTGGCGCGCGCGGTGGGACGATCGCTGGGTGCGGTGCGCCTGTCGGGCTTCGAATCGCGCGCCCCGCACCATCTCTCGGCCGGCGAGAAGAAGCGCGCCTGCCTGGCGGGCGCCCTGGCGTGCGGGCCGGGGCTGCTGCTGCTCGACGAGCCCTCGAGCGACCTCGACCCGCGCGGGCGGCGCGAGCTGGCCGAGCTGCTGGCCGGCCTGCCGGCCACCATGGTCATCGCCAGCCACGATCTCGAGCTGGTGCGCCGCCTCTGCGCGCGGGCTCTGATCCTCGATCAGGGCGCGGTGGTCCACGGCGGGCCGACGGCGGAGATCCTCGCCGATACCGAGCTGCTGCTGCGCCACGGGCTGGCGTAGGCGCCGGGGCGGGACTCCCTCAGATCCACAGCAGCGCCAGCAGCGCCGCCGCTCCCAGCACGACAGCCGTGCCCACGAACCCAACAAGCGGAATCAGCAGCAGGCTCGCGGCCAGCGCGCCGACGCAGCCGCCCGCCAGGTCGGCCCCGTAGAGCGGGCCGGCGGCGGCGGCCTGATCGCCGGCCTCGGCGCTCAGGCGGGCGAAGACGGCTCCGGTGAGCGCGCCGAAGGCAAAGAGCCAGAACCCGGTCTGCGCCAGGCCGAAATCGGCGCCCGTCTCCAGCGCCAGCCCGAGCGCACCGGCGAGCACTGTCAGCGCTGCGAGGAGCACCGCAGCCGACGCCCCCCGGGCGGCGGCGGGCCGGTGTCGCATCAGATCCGCGGCGAACGCGCCGGCGGCCAGCCCCGCCATGAACGCCATGAGCAGCAGGCCGAGATCCTGATAGAGCACGCCGTGGCGCGATTGGTAGACGAGCAGCAGGAGCGACTCGCCCACCATGCCGATCGCGCCCGCCAGGCCCACTACCAGCGCGCGGCGCAGGGCACGCCCGCGGGTCCAGCGCCGCACCATCACCGCCAGCAGCGCGCCGGCCGCGGCGAGCCCCCACCAAGCGCCCGAGGGCAGCCGCGGGGCCGCCGCCCACGCCACCGCCGGGTAGAACTTCGCCAGCCACAGGATCAGCGTGTACTGGTAGCAGACGGGGCGCGCGTCGCGATTGGCCGGCACGTGCGCCCCCGCCAGGCGGGCCGCGATCTCCGCGACGCGGTCGTTGGTCACGAGGTAGCGAAGGTATTCGGGCGTGACGAGCCGCGGCCGCAGCCCGCGCTGCCCCAGCCGCGCCGCCAGCGTGTCGGCATCGCGGGTCAGCGGGGCGCGCGAGGCGAGCACGACGCTGGCCGCGCCCGGCAGCCACAGCACCTGCGCGAACGCCGCGCGCAGCGCGCCGTCGATGCTCGCCATGCGCCGCGTCAGAGCGGGAGCCCACAGATTCTCCGCGGCCGGCAGGCGCAGCGCCAGCACCCCGGCGGAGTCGAGCCGCGCGGCGCACTCGGCGAAGAACTCGCGCGTGTAGTAGCGGTTCGCCTGCCCGGAGGACGGCTCCGGCATGCCGAGGAGCATGAGGTCGTAGCCGCCGCGGCTCGCCGCCACGAAGCGTCGCGGGTCGGCGAGGAACAGGCGCACCCCGGGAGCCTCGAGCGGCGCCCGCAGGTCGGGTGGCAGATGGCGCACGAGCATGGCCTGGAGCACCGAATCCAGCTCCACGCTGTCGAGCACGAGCGGACGCTGGCGCATCGCCTCGCCGACCAGGCCCGCGGCTCCCCCGCCAAGCACGAGGATGCGCTCCGGATCGGGGTGCTGGAGCGCCGCCGGCGTCACGAACTCCTCGGCCGCGGTGCCGCCGGTCTCGTAGGCCAGCGCGTCGTTCTGAAAGACGTTGAGCTGCTCTCCCCAGCGCGTCAGCGTGACGCGGCCGTACGGGGAGTCGCGGGTCTCGAGCAGGCCGGAGTGCGTCCAGGCGGTAGTGGAGCGGTCCAGCGAAGGCAGCAGCGCCAGGCCGGCCACGGCGGCGATGGCCAGCATCGCTCGCCCGCCGCGCCGCGGCCGCGTCAGGGCCAGCGCGGCGAGCGCGCACAGCCACGCACCGGTGAGGTTTGCGAGGCCCGCGCGCACGAGCAGCGTGGCCGCCGCCCCGCCCGCCAGCGCACCGGCGCTCTCCAGCGCGTAGGCGCCCGCCAGAGTGCCGCCGCGCGCCGCCGCCGCGCGCGCCGCCAGCCGGAAGAGCCGTCCGAAGACGAAGGCCGCCGGCAGCGTGGCCACGGCCAGCGCCAGGAGCTGCTGTCCGAACGCCAGGTAGGCGCCCGGCACCGCGCCCAGCGCGGGCCGCGCGCCGCGCGCCCACACGACGCCGAGCAGGATCGCGGCCGCGGCGACCGCGAAGAGCCGGCGGATCGGGCGCCCCGCGTCGGGCTCCGGCTTCGCCGCGCTCCCCGGCGCCGCTCCCCGGCCCCCCGCCAACGCCCCGCCGGCCGTGCCGAGAAGCCACGCGCCGAGCGCCAGGAGGTAGATCAGCTCGCTGCCGAAGGAGGCGACGTTCAGCTCGCGCAGCAGGACGACCTGCGCGAGCAAGGACAGCGCACCGATGGCGAAGAGGTCGAGGCGCATCGCGGGCGCGGGGAGCGGCGCTCGGGCGGGGCCGCGGGCCGGCCGGACTCGGCCGCGGGACGCCGTCGCCCGCCTAGCGGTGCTCCGCCTCGCCGAAGACCTCGGCCTGGAAGGTGGACAACTCCGCCCCGCTCCGCCACGCGTCGGGCGGCAGCCCGGCCTTGCGCGCCAGCTGCGTGAGCAGCATGTCGCGGTCCCAGCCCTGCTCGGTCGCCACTTGCGGCAGGAACACGGCGCTCTGGCCCGCCTTGCGCAGCAGCACGCCGTCGCGTCCCACGCGGATGTCCGCGGGCCCGCCGACGCGGTGCATGGGGGTGAGCACCGAGATCTCGATGGTGCAACGGTCCAGCTCCTCGCGGCGCAGCGCCGGGAAGCGCGGGTCGCCGAAGGCCGCCTCGACCGCCATCTCCCCCACGATGCGGCAGAGCGGCGTGTCCTCACTCATGTGGCCGATGCAGCCGCGCAGCTCCCCGCCCTCCTCGAGGGTGACGAAAGCCCCGCGCTTGACCTGCAGAGCCGCGCCGCAATCGCCCTCGCCCGGCGGCGCGCCGCCGGCGAAGTAGCCGCGAATCGCCGAGCGCGCGCGGGCCAGCAGGGTCTGGCGATCGGCCGCGCTCAGAGCCCCGGCCGGCACCGGCTTCACCGCTGCCTTCGCCGCGGCTGTCGCTGCGCCCGCCGTTTTCTCCGCGCCCGCCGCCTTGGCCGGCCGACTCTTCTCCTCACTCGTGAACGCCACCGCCCCGTAGCCGACCACGCGTCCCGCCCCACCTTCCGGCACGTCGCCGGAGTTGGCGTAGGCGATCACCGTGCCGCGCGTCGCGCCCAGCTCGCGCGCCGCCGCCATCGCCGCCAGGATCGGCGCCTCGCCGCACGCACAGGTCGCCAGCCCCGGCACGCCGCGCCGCATCTGCGCGGTGATCGTGCGCTGCAGCGCCGCCGGGTCCATGGCGGCGACCGCCGCGAGCGTGGCCCGGTCCACGGCGCGGGCGTCGGCCTGCGTCGGATAGTGCGACAGGTCGCTGCTCGCCACGATCAGCACCTCGCGCCCGCGCACCGCCGCCGCCAGCGCGCGCCCGAAGCGCTCGCACATCGCCGCGTCCTCGGAGGCCACCACCACCGGCAGGATGGGCACACCCGGGAACAGACGCTGCGCCCACGGCACCTGCACTTCGACCGAGTGCTCGCCACGGTGGGTCGCGGGCCGGGCCGCGCAGTCCTGCGCGTCGGCGGCGAGCAACGCCGCCGCGGCGCGCCCGTCCACCGCCGCCGCCCCCAGCGGCGTGCGCCACGGCCCGCCGTTCCACACCGACACGCCCTCGAAGCCGGGGTCGGAGTGGTTGGTCCCCAAGAGCACGATGAGGTCGTAGCGGTGCGGCTTGGCCTGCCGCCACGCCTCGCCCAGGATGCCCCCGCAGAACACGTAGCCGGCGTGCGGCGCGACCAGCGCGATCGGCCGCGGGCCGAGCGGCGCCTTGGCGCGCGCCAGGTCGGCGTCGATCGCGGCCTCGAGCTGCGCGCGGTTGCCGGGGTAGAACTGCCCCGCCACCGCGGGCTCCCGCTCGCGCGGGGCGGCAGAGGCTCCGCCGCCCCGCGCGCCGCCGGGGGTGGCGGAACCGTCGCCCGATCCGAACCACAGCGGGCCCGTCAGGATGAGCAACATGGCCAGGCTCCTCGTTCGTGCGGCTGGACTCACGACCAGACTCCCGCGATGGGCGTGGCGCAGAAGGCGCACTTCCCGTCGCGCAGGTGCATCTCGGTGACGAACATGGAATCGCGGCGGATCACGGCCTTGCCGCACTTGGGACAGTAGGTGTGGTTTCCCGGATGGCCCGGGACGTTGCCGACGTAGGCGTAACGGATCCCCTTGGCCATCGCCGTCTCGCGTGCCCGCGCCAGGGTCTCGACCGGCGTCGGCGGCAGGTTCAAGAGCTGGTAGTCCGGGTGGAAGCGCGTGAAGTGCACCGGCACGTCGGGCCCCAGCTCGCCGGCCACCCAGTCGCACAGGCCGCTCAGCATCGCGCGGTGGTCGTTGAGGGTGGGCACGACCAGGTTGACGATCTCGAGGTGGCGGCCGCTCCTCTTCACCTGCTTGATGCTGCGCAGCACCGGCGCCAGCTCGGCGCGGCTGGCCTTGCGGTAGAACTCGTCGCTGAAGCCCTTGAGGTCGATCTTGACCGCGTCCAGCACCTCGCAGATCTCGGCCAGCGGGGCCTCACGCATGAAACCGCAGCTCACGATCACGGAGCGCAGCCCGCGCGGTCGGCCGGCGCGCGCGATGTCGGTGAGGTACTCGGTGAAGACCGTGGGCTCGTTGTAGGTGAAGGCGATCACCGGGGCGCGGCGGCCGGCGGCGGCGGCCACGACGTCCTCGGGCGGGACGAAGGCGGCGCCGTGGTCTTCGGGCCGCGACTGCGAGATCTCCCAGTTCTGGCAGAAGCGGCAGTGCAGCGGGCAGCCGGCGGTGGCCAGCGAGTAGGCCTGCGCTCCGGGCAGGAAGTGATAGAAGGGCTTCTTCTCGATGGGATCGACGTGCACGGCGACCGGGCGGCCGTAGACCAGGCTGCGGAGCTTCCCGCCGCGGTTCAGGCGGGCGCCACAGTCGCCGCGCTCGCCCTCGGCCAGCGCGCAGCCGCGCGCGCACAGCAGGCACTTCGCCACCGGCTGCTTGTGCCGGTGCGGGCGGCCGGCGACGGCGCCGCCCTCGTGGCAGGCCGAGCAGGCGGCCTCGGGGTCGGCGGTCGAGGCCCAGTAGCGCGCCACGGGAGCGGTGCGCAGCAGCTCTTCCAGGGAGGTGCCGGCGGGGCCCTGCGCGGCGGCGGTCGGCGCCACGAGGATCGTGTCGAGCAGGTCGCGCAGCGGCGTGGCGGCCAGGCACGCGCCTCCGGCGAGCAGGCCGTAGGTTCCGGCCCTTTCGAGAAACTCGCGGCGCGAAATCAAAGGACGGCCCATGGGTCCCGCCCTACGGCTTTCCCCTCAGATATTGCGGCGGCCACGCGATCTCGGCGCCGAGCCGCTGCGCGGCGTGCAGCGGCCAGTAGGGCTCGCGCAGCTCGACGCGCGCCAGCAGGATCACGTCGGCCTGCCCCGCGCGCAGGATGGCGTCGGCGTGCTCGGGCTCGGTGATGAGCCCAACCGCCCCGGTGCGCACGCCGGCCTCGCGGCGGACGCGCTCGGCGAACGGCACCTGGTAGCCCGGCCGCGGCTCCATCCTCTGGTGGGCCACCGCCCCGCCGCTCGAGACGTCGATGAGGTCCACGCCCTCGTCGCGCAGCAGCGCGGCGAGCCGCACGGTCTGCTCGGGATCCCAGCCGCCCTCGGCCCAGTCCGTCGCCGACAACCGCACCCACACGGGCAGCCCGGCCGGCCACTCCCGGCGCACGGCGCGGACCACCTCGAGCGCCAGCCGGGCGCGGTTGGCGAACGCCCCGCCGTAGCGGTCGGTGCGCCGGTTCACCAGCGGCGAGAGGAACTGGTGGAGCAGGTAGCCGTGCGCGGCGTGCACCTCCACGAGCCGGAAGCCGGCCTGCCGCGCCCGGCGCGCCGCGGTGCGGAACGCCTCGACCACGCCGGCGAGCTCGCCCTCGCCCAGCGCCCGCGGCTTCGCGTACGCCTCGTCGAACGGCTCCTCGCCCGGTCCCACCGGCGTCCAGCCGCCCTGAGCCGCGGGCACCGCGCCGGTGCCTTCCCACGGCCGCCACGCGCTCGCCTTACGCCCCGCGTGCGCGAGCTGGATCGCCGCCACGGCGCCGTGCTCCTCGAGGAACGCCGCGATGCGCGCCAGCGGCGCCGCCTGCTCGTCGCGCCACAGCCCGAGGTCCTGCGGCGAGATGCGCCCCTCGGGCGTCACCGCGGTCGCCTCGACGAGGACCGCCCCGGCGCCGCCGACCGCGCGGCTGCCGAGGTGCACCAGGTGCCAGTCGGTGGCGAAGCCGTCCACCGCCGAGTACTGGCACATGGGCGCGACCACGATGCGATTGCGCAGCGTGACCGAGCCCAGGACGAGCGGATCGAACAGCGTGGCGGCGTCCGCCGGCACGTAGGTGCTCACGGTTTCCTCTCCCCCTTGGCGCGTTCGAGGTAGCGCCCGGATTCCACCTCGATGCGGATCATCTCGCCGGGCGCGATGAACGGCGGCACCATGACCGGCACGCCGTTGTCCAGGCGGGCTTCCTTCCACACGTTCATCTGCCCCTGGGCGTGCGTGGGCGGCGCCGTGTCGGCGACGCGCGCCTCCACGATCGGCGGGAAGACGATGGACGTCGGCCGGCCCTCGAAGAACTCCACCGACACGTTCATGCCCTCGTGCAGGAAGCGCACCGCGGCCCCCAGGCGGGGCTTCTCGATGCCGGTCTGCTCGAAGGTCTGCGGGTGCATGAAGTAGCCCGTGCTGTCGTCGGCGTAGAGGAACTGCATCGTCTGGTGCTCGGGCACGATCTCGGCGATGGTCTCGCTGGCGTGGAAGCGCCATTCGCGCGTCGTGCCGGTCTCGAGATTGAGCAGCTTAGCATGGGTGACGCCGCCCATCTTGCCGCCGCCCATGTGGTACTCGGCGGCGGTGACCTTGTAGAGGGCCCCCTCCAGGCGCAAGGCCACTCCGGGGCGGAGTTCCGAGGCGGTCAGCATGATCAGGCCCTCCGGGGAGCGCCCTTCACCCTAGGCCCGCGGCGGCACGGCCGCAAGCGGATGTGGAGCCCCCTTTCCGGTTGCCAGGCGGGTGCGATTCGGGCAGGCTGCGCCAAACCTCAGCCGCCCGGAGACCCCGCATGACCGACACCAAGCTCACCTGGCGGTTCCCCGCCACCTTCTGGACCGCCAACCTCGTCGAGTTGTGTGAGCGCGCCGCCTACTACGGCACCTTCATCGCCCTGCGCACCTACCTGCTGCGCGTCGTCGGCCTCGACGACGTCGCGGCCGGCTACACCGCCGGCGTCTTCTCGGCGCTCATCTACCTGTTCCCGTTCTTCACCGGCGCGATCTCCGACCGCATCGGCTTCCGCGTGTCGCTCATCCTGGCCTTTGCGCTGCTCACCGTCGGCTACGGCGCGCTCGGGATGGTGCACACGCTGCCACCGGTGCTGGTGGGGCTCTTCCTCATCGTGGTGGGTGGCGCGTTCGTCAAGCCGGTGATCTCCGGCACCGCGGCGCGCTACTCGAACGAGGCCAACCGGGCGCGCGCCTTCAGCCTGTTCTACATGATGGTCAACATCGGCTCGTTCACCGGCAAGACCATCGTCGCGCCCATCCGCATCGAGATGGGCGTCAACAACGTGCCGTTCTTCTCCTCGGCCGCGGCCTTGGCGGGCCTGCTGCTGGTCCTGTTCTTCTACCGGCCCAAGGAGAACGGCGCGGCCCGCCCGCGCAGCATCGCCGAGACGCTGCGGGGCATGGCGGTGGCCATGACGCACATGCGCTTCCTGGCGCTGATCCTGATCACCGCCGGCTTCTGGGCCATCCAGGGGCAGCTCTACGCTTCGATGCCCGACTACGTGCTGCGCATGGCCGGCGAGGCCTACAAGCCGGAGTGGTACGCCAACGTCAATCCGCTGGTGGTGGTGCTGTGCGTGGTGTGGGTGACGCAGATGGTGCGCCTGTGGAAGCCCGAGCTCTCGATCACCGTGGCCATGACGCTCATCCCGCTGTCGTCGCTGACCATGGCCGCCTCGCACCTCTTCCACGGCGACCTGAACCTGCTCGGCGTCGCGGTCCACCCGATCACCGCCATGATGGTGACGGGCATCGCCCTGCAGGGCTTCGCCGAGTGCTTCCTGTCGCCCAAGTACCTCGAGTTCGCCTCCCGGCAAGCCCCGCCCGGCCGCGAGGGGCTGTACCTCGGCTACGCGCACCTGAACACCTTCTTCGCGTGGTTCTTCGGATTCGTGTTCGCCGGGTACCTGCTGCGCTCCTTCTGCCCCGACCCCAAGACGCTGCCGGCGGCCGTGCAGCAGCAGCACGCGCTGTACCTGGCGGGGCAGGGCCCGCTCCCGGCGGCCTACGCCCACGCGCACTATCTCTGGTACGCGTTCGCCGGCGTGGGCGCGGTGTCGCTCGTGGCCATGCTGGTGTTCATCGCCGTGACGCGGCGCATCGACGCGAAGCGGGCGAAGACGAGCCGCTAGGCGGCTTCGCCCGATTCGGCTGCGGGCACCCGCAAGCGCGCAGCATGGACCTGCAGACCTGGGCTCCAGCTCCGAGGCGGTCGCGGGGGCACGCGCCCATGTCCCCGGAGCTTAGGGACGTCGGTCGGCCACCCCGGAGGCGGGGCAAGCCCACCTCCTAGGCGCGCGGCGGGACGGCTCAGCCCCGCCGTTCCTGCTTTCGACCCACTATTCCCATCATCAGTTCCGCCGCCTCACCGAATCCCGCAACGAGAGTTGGCAGCGCGGTGGACGTGCGTGCTCCCCTCTCGTAGGCCACGGACGGCCCGCATGCGCCTGCAGGAATTCACAAGACAAGGGAGGCAAATCCGAGCTTTTGCATACTCCAGCGCCCTCGGGTGACATAAGCTCCTTCGCGGTTCTCAGACCCTCCTTGCGCCACCCATCCGTAAGGAACCGATCCCACTGCCCATGTGTGACACCCCGGTCTGAGATCTTCGGGAAGAGGCTGCCTATCCGTAACCCGACCCCTTCAGCCTCGGGTCGCCTGTGCCGAGCCCGCGACGGTACACACGACCTGGGCCGACCGCTGAGAGCCGACCGGAGAACCAAGCAGGGCCAGAGCCCAGTCCGCACTTCCGCGCAGGGGTTCGTGGGTCGCGGGCAAGCAGCATTTCCGGATCGCGATGTTCCCGTCGTCGTGAGATCTCCGGAGGTCGACTATGTTGGGCTATCGTGGACTTCGCATCCCAGCCCTGGCTGTCCTCGCGCTGGGCATCGTCATCGGGCTCGTCTTCGTCGCCGCTTCCGCGCAAGCCGGCGGCAGCAAGATCGTGAGGGACGAGAACGGCAACGCGGGCAATCCGCGCGTCCTGCCGCCGGGCTCCATGCCCTACGGCTCGAGCTACGGCGAGTGGGGGATGAAATGGTGGCAATGGGCCTATAGCCTGCCGGTCACGGGGCACCCGCTCTTCGACGAGACGGGGGCCGATTGCGCCGCCGGCCAGTCGGGTCCGGTGTGGTTCCTGGGCGGCGTCTTCAACGTCTCGGGCTCCGCGGTGCGCGATCTCTGCGCGGTGCCCGTGGGCAAGGCGCTGTTCTTCCCCATCCTCAACGTGGAGTGGGACAACTTCTGTCCGCTTACCTACCCTCCCCTCAGCGAAGACGAGCTGCGGGCCACAGCCAGGTGGTACATGGACCTGGCGACCGAGATGTCGTGCGAGGTGGATGGACGGCCGATCTACAATCTCACTGCGTACCGGGCCTCCGGTGGCTCGTTCGGCATCAACCTGCCGGATGACAACCTCTGGCAGTACTTCGGCTGCGACGTCGGACCCGGTTACTCCTCCCCCCTCGTGCAGGACGGCTACTACCTGATGCTCGCGCCGCTGCCTGCGGGCGCGCACACGCTGCACTTCCGCGGCACGGTCGGCGACCCCATCAACTTCACCCTCGAGATCACCTACCACCTCACGGTGTCGCCGCACGCGGCGCCCGGTGAGCTCTCGGGGGCCCCTGCCGACATGTCCGTCAGCCCGGCGGGCGCTCCGCCGCTGACCCAGCCCTCTACCTGGGGTCGGGTCAAGGCCACGTACCGGTGATCCGGCACGGCTGACCTGATCGCCCTAGCACACGCACGGCCACTCCCGGAAGCTCGGGAGTGGCCGTGTGGCGTCCGGCCCGCCGCGCCCCCATCACCTCACGACGACGATCTTGTCCTCCTCCGTCACCCCGCCGCCGCGGAATCGGCAGAAGTAGACGCTGCTGCCCACTGCTACCCCGCCGTCGGCCTGGCCGTCCCAGGCGATCCGGTGCACGCCGGCCGGGTACGCGGCCCCCGCCAGCAGGCGCCGCACGACGCGGCCCTGGACGTCGTAGACCGTCAGGTCCACGCCGCCCGCCTCGACGAGCGCAAACTCGATGACGGCACCCGCGCGCGTCGGGTTGGGCAGCGCGCCACGCAGGCCGCTGCGCAGCGGCTTTGCCCCCGGCGCGTCGAGAGTGTACTCGGAGATGCCGCCCAGCCGCATGACCGAGTGTTCCCGTCCATCGGGCGAGGACGCGACGACCATGAGCAGATACGTCCCGGGGGCGAAACCGCCGGTGTCCCAGGTGAGGGTGTCCACGAGGCCGTCGCCGCGGGCGGGGACCGCGTCCACCAGGATCCAGCCCGGCGCCAGGCTCAGCCCCGCGGTCGGGAAGACCGTGCCCGAGCCGCCCCCGGCCGGCGGCGAGACCTTCACGTAGCCCTTGATGCGCGCCGGGGGCACGCCGCCGTCGCGGAAGCCCTCGTAGCCGTCGACCGTGGGCCGCCCCTGAGCGTCGTGGCCGACGCCGTACTCGTTCTCGGAGGTCGGCCCGCCGCCGGCCGGGTCCATGAAGTCCAGTTTGTACTGGATGCACATGGCGTCGTAGGTCTCGGTCACGACGTTGTAGATCCGCGACCCTCGCGAACCCAGCGTGACCCAGTGACTCTTCTTCCCGGTGGGGTCCTGCGGATCCTCGAGGAGCATCATCACGTCTTCCCCGTCGGCCTCGAATTCCCGCAGCATCGCCGCGACGCCGGAGAGGTTGTCGACCGCCTTGTACTCGCTGGTCCAGCCCGGCTTGCCGTGGCGCTTGAGGTACTTCTGAACACCCTCCGTCATGCCCTTGTCGGTGGTGCCCTCCACCGTGTTGGTCCCCATGTCGCCGCGCAGCTCGCACGCCATGTCGCGGCCGGTCTGGGCGGGCTTCGAGAGGTCGCCGCCCGGGTGCTCGAGCTGCGGGTGGCCGTTGGCGGCGAAGTACTTGAGGCAGCTCGCCATCGCCACCGGGCCGCAGGAGCAGGAATCGAGCTTCGTCGTGGCGCCGTTGGAGAGCGCGAACATGTCCACCAGCTCGAGCGTCCGGCTCTTCTGGATCGGGATCGGCAGCGCCCAGAACTTGAGGCTGTCGACCAGGCTGCGGTGCGCCAGGAGCCGGATCAGGGCTTTGAGGGCCTCGCTCGGCTTCACCGCCATGAGCGATTCCGGCGAGACGGAGATGATCTCCGGGACGAGCGGTTCGGACGTGACCCAGCGGCGCAGCGTGTCGCCAAGGGCCGGGCCCGCGGGCATCTGGAACTCCACCTTGAAGTCCACGTACTGCCCGATCGGCCCGATGAGGGCGCTATCGAAGTAGCCGGTCCAGCCGTCGCCCACTCCCGAGTCGAAGTAGGTGCGGGCGCCCTCGTCCCTGCCGTCGGCGTCTATGGCGAACTGCATCCACGGCGCTCCCGGCAGGCTGGGGCGCCAGCTGAAAGTCGCCTCGATGGCGTCGTCGGGGCCGCTGACGAAGCCCTCGACGGGCACGAAGCCGAGGTCGTCCTGCTCCGCCTCGTCGGTGCCGTAGCAGGTCTGCACGCGCAGATAGGCCTCGGGCGGCGACCAGGGGATGGTCGTGTCGCTCCACAAGCGGATCTCGCCGCGCGGGTCGCCGAACTGGTCCACCAGCGGCACGATCATCCCCGGGGCCGTGGCGTAGGCGTGGAAGTACGGCGGGAACTGCTCGATGGTCGCGAGCGCGTGGATCGGGGTCGGGTTCTTGAGGAAGAACCCGGGCAAGAGCGTCGGCAGCTCGATCTCGAGGAAGATGTCGAAGAAGCTCTCCGCCGGCATCGGCTCGGGCGCCAGCCCCTGCGCCAGACCCAGCGACGGCGGCCCGCCCATGTTGACGCGGACGAGCATCGGCAGCTCCTCGCCCTCGAGGTTCATCGCCAGCAGCCGCAACTCGGTGATCAGGTACGGCCCCGAGGGGAACGGATCCGACCATCCGAGCAGCGACGGCCCGGCCACCATCAGGGTGTCGTCGAGCACGCCCGGGATGTAGATGCCGATGTGGGCGTCTTTCCAGAGTTCCTCCTGGTACGGGAAGGTCTGGCCCCGCGCCGGCGCGGCGGCGAGGAACAGCAGCAACACGACGGGGAGGACATCGCGAAGGACGCGGTGGGATCGTCCGCGGGGCATGGCATTACCTCCTTCGCGCCGCGCCCGGCGATCGTCGGAGGCGTCGCCCGAGGCGGCGCGCGGCCAGGAGTGAGGGCTCGCCGATATTCCAGCATCAAGAGTAGCCGCAGCCGTCACCGCAGGCACGCGAAACCGCAGCCGGCGCCCAGGAATCGCGGCGGAATGGTTAGTGCGGCTAATCGGGCACGGCTCGTGCCGGCGATTCGCGGCGCGGCCGCGGCCGGGCCATATGATGGGGGTCACATTCCTGCGGCCACACGATGGAATCCGCAAGCGCGGCTTTCGCTCTGCCTGGCGCCGAATCGCCCGCCGCGCCGGTGCCGCACACGGCAGCGCCGCCCGGCCCCTACCCCGGCAGCCGCATCATCACGCCCGGGCCGATCGGCCAGTGCAGGGCGTAGAAGACGAGCATCAGCACGACCCACGAGACCAGGAAGGCGAGCGAGTACGGCACCATCATGGCGATGAGCGTGCCGACCCCCATCTTGGGGTCGTAGCGGCGCGCGGCGACCAGGATGATGGGCAGGTACGGGAAGCAGGGGGTGATGATGTTGACCACCGAGGCGCCGATGCGGAACACCACCTGCGTGCACTCCGGCGTGAAGCCGAGCAGCGCGAACATGGGCACGAAGACCGGCGCCATGATCGCCCACTTGGCCGACGCCGAGGTGATGAACAGGTCGAAGAAGCCCGAGAAGAACACGAAGCCCACCAGCAGGAGTCCGCCCTGCAGGCCGAGTCCCTTGAGGAACTCGGCCCCGGAGATGGCGAGGATGCCCCCCAGATTCGACCAGGCGAAATACGAGATGAACTGGGCCGCGGCGAAGGCGAGCACGATGTAGGTGCCCATGGTGGCCACCGTCTCGCCGCTCATCTTGGCCACGTCGCGGTCGTTGCGGATCTTCCCGGAGGCGATGCCGTAGGCGAGCCCGGGCACGAAGAACAGGAGCGTGATGAGCGCCACGATGCTGTCGAAGAAAGGCTTGAGTTGCGCGATCAGGGTGGGCCCCGCGGCGCGCAGCGGCGCCCCCGCCGGCAGGACCAGCGCCAGCACCAGCGCCACGCTGGCGGCCAGCGCCACGCCCGCGGCGCGCAGGCCGCGCCGCTCGGCCGCCGTGAGGTCGCCGAGGACGTGCTCCGCCTGCGCCTGCCACGGCCCCAGGCGCGGCTCGATGAAGCGGTGCGTGATCCACGTGCCGACGATGGTCAGCACCGGCGCGGTGACCGCCAGGAAATAGTAGTTGCCCAGCACCTGCGGCTCGTAGCCCGGCAGGAGCTTCGAGGCCTTGGCCGCCTCCTGCGTGAAGCCGATGAGCAGCACGTCGAGCGGCGAGGGCAGCACGTTGGCGCTGAAGGCGCCGGAGACGGCGGCGTAGGCGGCGATGAAGCCGGCCAGCGGGTGGCGCCCCGCGGCGGCGAAGAGCAGCGCGGCGATGGGCGGCAGGATGATGATGCCGGCGTCGGCGGCCAGGTGCGCCATCATCCCCGCGAAGATCACCGCCGCGGTGAGCAGGGTGCGCGGCACGCCGGTCATGAAGGCGCGCAGCGACACGGCGATGAGCCCGGTCTTCTCGGCCACGCCGATGCCGATCATGGCGGTGAGCACGATGCCGAGCGGCGCGAAGTTCATGAAGTTGCGCACCGCCTCGGTGAAGATGCGGCGCACGCCCTCGGCGTTCAGCAGGTTGACGGCGGTGATGACCGAGCCGTCCTTGGGATGGACGGCCGACACCCCGAGGCGCGCGGCGAGCCACGAGCCGGCGAGCACCACGAGCGCCAGGATCACGAAGATCGTGATCGGATCGGGCAGCCGGTTGCCGATGCGCTCGACGACGTCGAGGGCGCGCGCGAAGACGCGTCCGCCCACGCCGGGGGCGCGATCCGCGCTACGGGTGGCGGGAGCGCGGCGGCTCACGGCTCCCCGGGCCCCGCTTCCTCCGTCTCCTCGAAGGGCAGATTCTCCGCCGCCAGCAGCTCGCGCGCGGCCTCGGCGTCGTCGCTGCGCACCCGCAGCTCGATCAGGTTCATGGCGAGGCTGGCCCCGCTGAGCTGGCCGAAGTCCACGATCCCCTGCACGCCCGAGCCTTTGAGCAGGCAGCGGATGCCCTCCGCCTCGAGCAGCGACTTGGCCACCGTCAGCTGCGACTCGTCGCTGGTGCGCAGCACGATGACGAGCTCCACCCACTCGGGCTCATCGGGCTCCGCCGGCAGGGTCGCCACCAGGGCGACCCCGCAGTCCTTGCAGCTCGCCACGCCTTCGCGGTACTCGGCTCCACACTGAGGGCAGAACATGGCCGCCTCCTTGCCACTGGCGCCGCGGGCCGGGGCTCGCATCCCCGCCCCGCAGCCATGGAACAGGGCCCGGCGGCGCGCCGCCGGCCCCCCCTGCCCGCTACCGGCCCTTGGCCGCTTCCCGTTCGAGGAAGAGCCGGCGCGTGTACGGGATCAGGCCGCCGGAGTCGATGATCGCCTGCCGCGCCGCGGGCAGCGGCTCGATGGGGAACTTCTTCCCCGTCGTGTGGTTCACCACCAGGCCGCCGGCGACCTCCAGCTCCTCGCCCTCCTGCGCCTCGATGGTCGGACAGATGACCATGTCGAGACCCAGGTTGATCGAGTTCTGCAGGAAGATGCGCGCGAAGTTGCGCGCCACCACCGTCAGGCCGTGGCCCTGGATGCAGGAGGCCGCCTGCTCGCGCGACGAGCCGCAGCCGAAGTTCTTGTCGGCCACCAGGAAGCTGCCGGGCGCGACCGCCTTGGCCTTGAGCTTCTGGTTGAACTCGGTGAGGTCCGCGAAGGCAAACTGCGGCGTCTCCGTGGGCAGCACCGTGGCCATGAAGCGGCCGGGATAGATGATGTCGGTCGAGATGTCGTCGCCGAGCTTGAGCACCACCTTGCCCTTGGCCATCTCAGCTCACCTCCCGAGGATCGGTGATCTGGCCGGCCACCGCGCTCGCCGCGGCCACCGCCGTCGAGCACAGGAAGACCTCGGCCGCAGGGTTGCCCATCCGCCCCTTGAAGTTGCGGTTGGTGGTGGCCAGCGCCGTCTCGCCGTCGCCCAGCGCCCCCTGGTGCACGCCCAGGCACGGCCCGCAGCCGGGATTCATGACCACCGCGCCGGCGTCCACCAGCGTGCTCAGGTAGCCGAGGCGCATGGCGTCGGAGTAGATCCGCCACGACGCCGGGAAGACCAGCAGCCGCGTGCCCTCGCGCACGTGCTTGCCGCGCAGGATCTCGGCCGCCGTCGCGATGTCGTCGAGCCGCCCGTTGGTGCACGAGCCGACCACGATCTGGTGGACCTTCTTGCCGGCCACCGCACCCACCGGCTTGACGTTGTCCACGGTGTGCGGGCAGGCGACCTGCGGCTCGAGGCGCGCCGCGTCGATGTCGATGATCCGTTCGTAGACGGCGTCGACGTCCGGCCCGAAGACGTCGAGCTCCTCGGTGACGCCGGCTTCCACCCGCAGGTAGTCGCGCGTCTCGGCGTCGGGCGGCACCAGGCCGGCCGTGGCCCCCGCCTCGACCGTCATGTTGCACAGCGTCAGCCGCCCCGAGGTCGCCATCTCGCGGACGGTGCTGCCGTGGAACTCGATGACCTTGTAGTTGGCGCCCTCGGCGGTGAGCTTGCCGATCAGGTGCAGGATGACGTCCTTGGCGTAGACGTGACGCGGCAGCCGCCCGTCGACGTTCACCTTGATGGTCCCGGGCACCTCGACGTTGAGGATGTTGCCGAGCGTCCACACGCTGGCCATCTCGGTGGCGCCGATGCCGAAGGCGAACGCCCCCAGCGCCCCGTGCGTGGTGGTGTGGCTGTCGGTGCCGACCACCACCTGGCCGGGCCGCACGTAGCCGTTCTCGGGCAGCACCTGGTGGCAGATGCCGCCGACGTCACCGCGGATGTCGTGGAACTTGCCGATCCCCTGCTGCTCCACGAACTCGCGGATCTTCTTCTGGTTGGTCGCCGTCTTGGAGGACTCGGCCGGCACGCGGTGGTCGAAGATGATGGCGATGCGGGCCGGGTCCCAGACACGCGCCTCCTTGCCGGTCCCCTGGAAGATCTCCCGGAACTGGTTCAGGACCAGGGCCGCGTTCTCATGCGACATGGCCAGGTCCACCGGCGGCTCGACGACCTCCCCCACCGCCACTTGCGGCCGGCCGCACGCCTTGGCGAGCAGCTTCTGCACGTAGGTCATGCCCATGGTTCGGTGTTCTCCTTGGTCGGCGCCTCGGCGCCCTGCCTCCGGTGGCCGCCCGCCCGCCGGCCCGCCGTCATTCTAGACCACACCCTTGGCCTTCAGCGCGGCGACTTCTTCCGGGCCGATCCCGAGGCCGCCCAGCACCTCGGCGGTGTGCGCCGAGAGCCGCGGCGGCGGCCCGGTGATCTCGCCCGGGGTCTTCTCGAACTTCGCCGTCAACCCGAACAGCGGCAGCGGGCCGATGCCCTCCACCGGCACCTCGCGCAGCGTCTGGCGGTGGCGGATCTGCGGCTGCCGGAGCGCCTCCTCGAGGCTCAGGATGGCGCCGCTCGGCACGTCCTTGGCATTGAGCAGATCCACCCACTCGGCGGTCGGCCGCTCGACCAGCTTGGCCTCGAGCAGCGGCGTGAGCGCCTTGCGGTTCTTCTTGCGCACGTCGCGCTTCTGGAAGCGCTCGTCGGCCTTGAGCTCCGGCACGCCGAGCGCGTCGCACAGCGACTCCCACTGCTCCTGCTTGTTGGCAGCGATGTTGATGTGGCCGTCCTGGGTCTTGAAGGTGCCCGAGGGCGCCGCCGTGAAGTTGTCGTTGCCCATCACCACCGGCGGCTGCTTGCCGATCAGCAGGTTGGCCGCCACCCAGCCCATGAGCGGCATGATCGAGTCGAGCAGCGCCACGTCGATGAACTGTCCCTCGCCGGTGCGCTCGCGGTGGTAGAGCGCCGCCATCACCGCGAAGGCGGCGTTCAGTCCGCCCACCGTGTCGCACACCGGGAAGCCGGTGCGCAGCGGGCTCAGGCGCTCGTCGCCGTTGACCGCCATCTCGCCGGAGAGCCCCTGGATGATCTGGTCGTACGCCGGCTTGAAGGCGTCCGGCCCGGTGGCCCCGAACCCGGAGATGGCGCAGTAGACCAGCCGCGGGTTGATCTCCTTGAGGGTGTCGTAGCCGAGGCCGAGGCGCCCCATGACGTCGGGGCGGAAGTTCTCCACCAGCACGTCGGCGGTCTTCACCAGACGCTTGAAGATCTCCTTGCCTTCGGGCGACTTGGTGTTCAGCGTGACCGACTTCTTGTTGGCGTTCTGCGCCAGGAAGCTGGTGCCCATGAGCCGGTCGTTGAGCTCCGGCAGGATGCCGAGCTTGCGCGCCAGGTCGCCGTCCTTGGGGTTCTCGATCTTGATGACCTCGGCGCCCATCAGC
>CAYLSO010000302.1:0-2757 GCA_964386525.1 uncultured bacterium | reverse complement strand
AATCTGGTCGTTCTTCCCAAATAAAGAGCCCGGAGGGAGCCGATGCTGGCCGCAGGCACTACTGGCCTGCCCCCGTGGGTAGTACCAGGTCCTATTTGAGTCCTGCGGCCACCTGGACAGTCTCGGGCGCCGGCGGGCGTGAGCCTATGACGCTGTGCGACAAACAGCAAGTGGGTTCTTCCCTCGACATGTGCTCAGCACGCCAACCCGCGGACCCTTCGAAACAGTTCTTCGTCGCAGACATGCGTGTAGACGATGGTGGTCAGCGGACTCGCGTGCCTGGCGAACCGCTGCGCCAGGAAGAGGTCCTGCGACGCCCGGTAGACGTTCGTGACCGCCGTGTGCCTGAGTGCATGGAATGGGTAGAGCCGGTCGAACCCGGCGATGACCTCCCAGGCGCGGAAGACGACCTGCACCCGGCGCTTCGAAAGCCTCCGCCATCGGTGAGAGCAGAATAGCGGAGCCTCTGGCGCGAGCGATTCGCCGCAGGCAGTCTTGTACCGCCAGGACCTCTTCAACTTGGGCATCAACGCATCGGGCAGGAACGCGTCGCCGGCGCGGTGCCGCTTGGAAATCTCCCGGCGGGGCCGCACCCGTCCCCGTGGAGCGCCGTCGGGGAAGAACACGTCGCTAACGTCGAGGCCGGTGATTTCCGCCAGCCTAAGCCCCGTGCCGAGCGCCAGCGAGAAGATGAGGTGGTCCCGCGGGCGCGTCGCCGACACCCGCCGCAGGCGCCGCTGCTCGGCTTCGGTCAGGGTCTGGGGGGAGAGGTGGGGCATGGGGGCTCCGAGCGCCGGATAACCGGCGAGGCGCAGTGAATGAGAGTTTCACACGGTGAAGGAGTAGCGATCCACACCGACCCCGAGTCATGCGCGACGGTCCGCAAGGGCCGGGGCGAAGCGTTGACAGGGGAAGGGACGGGCCGGGTATTGAGCCGCGAAATCCATGCCCGACTCCGGGGTGCCGACGCCGTGGAGCTTGGCGGAAGGCCACACCGGGCGCGTCGCCAATGCGAGACGCGCCAGGACCCCGCGCGGTCAGAGACCCCGAGCACGCCTCGAAGCGCCACGCACGGGAACCGGGAGAGCCCACGACCGTCTGCGGCGGAGGGAGCCGCAGACCGCATCGGGAAGTCCAAGGACGCACGCCGATGACGAACGGGCGTGGGCAGTCGGACAGCCTGGTAGTACCGGAGAAGCCGCCGAACAAGGCCGGGCGACCGGTGGCGGAGGCGGTGGAGGGAAGCGGGCTGGCCAAGGGGAACTCGCCTCGGCGCAACGCGCTCCGGACTCAGAGCCGGGAGGGTGCGTCCAGCGCGCTGGAGCGGGTGCGTCAGGCAGCACAGCGGGACAGGAAACAGCGGTTCACCGCGCTCCTGCACCACGTCTATGACCGCGAGCGACTGCGGACCGCCTACCTCGCCCTCAAGCGAGAGGCGGCCGCCGGCGTCGATGGCGAGACGTGGCGGCACTACGGCGAGGCGTTGGAAGCGAACCTCCACGACCTTTTCGGACGGCTGCAGCGGGGAGCGTACCGAGCGCAGCCGGTGCGTAGGGCGTACATCACCAAGGCCGACGGGCGGCAGCGACCGCTCGGCGTGCCGACGCTGGAGGACAAGATCGTCCAGCGGGCCACGGCGGAGGTGCTGGGCGTGATCTACGAGGCCGACTTCCTCGGGTTCTCGTACGGCTTCCGGCGCGGGCGCAACCCGCATCAGGCGCTGGATGCGCTCACCGTCGGGATCACGACGCGAAAGGTGAACTGGGTGCTCGATGCCGACATCCGGAGCTTCTTCGATACCCTCGATCACGGATGGCTGGTGCGCTTTCTCGAGCACCGTGTGGCGGACCGGCGCGTCGTGCGTTTGATCCAGAAATGGCTCAACGCCGGCGTGCTGGAGGATGGGAAGCGAACCTACAGTGAGGTCGGGACGGTACAGGGCGGGAGCATCAGCCCGCTGCTGGCCAACCTCTACCTGCACTACGTGTTCGACCTCTGGGTCCAGCGCTGGAGAACACGACCGGCGCGCGGCGAGGTCATCGTCGTGCGCTGGGCCGACGACTTCGTGCTGGGTTTCCAGCATCGCCACGAAGCCGAGCGGTTCCTCAAGGAGCTGCGCGAGCGGTTCGCCCGCTTCGGGCTGACCCTGCATCCGGAGAAGACCCGACTCCTCGAGTTCGGGCGCTTCGCCGAGCAGAATCGCCGCGACCGTGACCAAGGGAAGCCGCCGACCTTCAACTTCCTCGGCTTCACGCATAGCTGCGCGAAGACCCGGAAGGGGAAGTTCATCGTGCTCCGTCAGACGATGCGCCAGCGGTGGCAGGCCAAGCTCAAGGCGGTCAAGGCCGCACTGCGGCGACGCCTGCACGACCCCATCCCGGAAACGGGAGCCTACCTGCGCTCGGTCGTCCTCGGGCACTACCGTTACTACGGGGTTCCCCGCAATGGCCCGGCGCTGAGCGCGTTCCGCAACGCGGTGGCCCGCCTCTGGCGCTGGATGATGCAGCGCCGGAGCCAGACGGCCCAGGTGCCGTGGGACCGCATGCGTCGGTACGTCACTCACTGGCTCCCCACGCCCCACCTCTGTCATCCCCATCCTTACTCGTGCTCCGGCGCTATCACCCAAGGCAAGAGCCGGATGCGGTAATCCCGCACGTCCGGATCCGTGGAGGGGGTGGCCAGTGATGGTCATTCCTACTCCGACTTGTAGGCCCAAGGAAGCCATCCTCGCGGAGCGGACATCAAGTGAGTCCTTTG
>CAYLSO010000301.1:0-26002 GCA_964386525.1 uncultured bacterium | reverse complement strand
GCCTTCTACGGGCCCAAGATCGACGTCAAGCTGCTCGACGCCCTCGGCCGCACCTGGCAGGGGCCGACCATCCAGATCGACATGAACCTGCCGCAGCGCTTCGACGTGAACTACGTCGGCCCCGACGGCCGCGACCACCGGGTGGTGATGGTGCACCGGGCGCTCTTCGGCTCCCTGGAGCGCTTCGTGGGCGGGCTCATCGAGCACTACGCCGGGGTCTTCCCGCTGTGGCTGGCCCCCGAGCAGGCGCGGGTGATCAACGTCTCGGAGTCGAGCGCCGCCTACGCCCGCGGGGTGGCCGAGACGCTGCGCGCCGGCGGGGTGCGGACCGGCCTCGACGACGGGCCGGACAAGGTGGGGGCCAAGATCCGCCGGGCCGAGGCCGAGAAGGTGCCCTACATGCTGGTGGTGGGGGACCGGGACGCGGCCGGCGGCACGGTCTCCCCTCGCCGCCACGGCGGGGGGGTGGAGGAGGCCCTGACGGCGGCCGCCTTCCTGGAAAAGGCCCTTGCGGAGGTGCGGGAAAAACGCTAGCTTTGCCGGACCAATGTCGTTCGAAGCAGAAGCGCACGCTTCTCACCCCACGCGGGCCCGCCGGGCCCTGCTGCCGGGTTCTCAAGCTGAGCTTGGGACGTCCGTTCCATCGCGGGGCGGGGGGAGCCTGCGCTTCCCTCCGCCCCGCGTCCGTTTGGAAGCGGCGGGTCCGGGCGGAAACGTAGGCCCCCAACGGGAGGGTTGAACCATCGGCACGTTTGCTAAGGATCAGACGCGCATCAACGACCGGATCCGGGTCCCGCAGGTGCGGGTAATCGGCGACGACGGCGAGCAGGTCGGCATCCTGTCGACGCGCGAGGCGCTGCAGATGGCGCAGGAGAGGGGCCTCGACCTCGTCGAGGTTTCGCCGACGGCGCGCCCGCCGGTCTGCCGCATCATGGACTACGGGAAGTTCAAGTACGAGCAGTCCAAGCGGGAGCGGGTGGCGCGCAAGAAGCAGCACGTCGTGCACCTCAAAGAGGTCAAGCTCCGCCCCAAGATCGAGGATCACGACTACGCCACCAAGCTGCGCCTGGCGCGCGAGTTCCTCGGGGAGAAGGACAAGGTGAAGTTCACGGTCACGTTCCGCGGCCGCGAGGTGGC
The DNA here is from genome assembly GCA_964386525.1 of uncultured bacterium. GTDB lineage: Bacteria > Eisenbacteria > RBG-16-71-46 > RBG-16-71-46 > DASYSL01 > CAYLSO01. Next base: position 24,865 of record CAYLSO010000301.1, on the reverse strand, counting down.
CCATCCGGAGCGCGGCCGGTCGCTGCTCGAGAAGGTCCTCACCGAGCTGGCCGACGTCGCCAGCGCCGAAACGGTGGTGCGGGCGGAGGGGCGCATGCTGACCGTGACCCTGCTCCCCAAACCGGCCAAGACGGCGCCCAAGAGCGCCGCGCCGAAGAGCCTTGCGCCGAAGAGCCCTGCGCCCAAGAGCGCCGCGCCCAAGAGCGCCCCCGGCGCTCGCGTGGAAGCCGGCGGGGGCACCGCCGGCTAGGCTCGCACAAGTCGCCAGGCAGGCAGACACGGGCGCGCGCTCGCGCGCGCAGGGAGAGAATCATGCCGAAGATGAAGTCGAACCGGGCGGCCAAGAAGCGCTTCCGCGTCACCGGCACCGGGAAGATCAAGCACAAGAAGGCGTACGCCCGGCACATCCTGAGCAGCAAGGCGCGCGGCCGCAAGCGCCACCTGCGCAAGCAGACGCTGGTCGCCGGCGCCGATGAGAAGCGGGCCAAGAAGATGCTCGGGATCGGCTGAAGCCTACCGGGATAACCAAGGAGACGAATCATGCCACGCACCAAGACGGTGGTCCCCGGAAGGGCGCGCCGCAAGAAGGTGATGAAGGCGGCCAAGGGCAACGTCGGCGGCCGCCGCAAGCTCTACCAGACCGCGGCCGAGACGGTGATGCGGGGGCTGCAGTTCGCCTACGACCACCGCCGCACCAAGAAGCGCGACTTCCGCCGCCTGTGGATCGCCCGCATCAACGCCGCCGCGCGGCTGCACGGCCTGTCCTACTCGGTCTTCATGGCCGGCCTGAAGCGCGCCGAGGTGGCGGTCAACCGCAAGGTGCTCGCCGACCTGGCGGTCAACGACGCCGACGCATTCGTTCGCCTGGTCGAGCTGGCCAAGAGCCGGCCGGCGGGCGCCGCCTAGCCGGCGCCAGGGCGGGGGAGAGCGGCGCGCCGCCCCCGGCGGCGCCCGCCTTACCCGGCCTTCCGGCGCCGCCCCATCGTCCTCGTCTTCCCAGCGGACCCGCCCATGTCCCGCACACTCGCCGAGCAATTGAGCGCCCTGTCCGCGGCCGCCCGCGCGGCGGCCGCGGCGGCGCCGAGCCCCGACGCGCTCGCGGCCGTGCGCGTCCAGTACCTGGGCCGCAAGGGGGAGCTGACCGCCGTGCTGCGCGGCCTCAGGGAGCTCGAGGCGGCCGAGCGCGCCGCCGTCGGCGCCCGCGCCAACGCCCTGCGCGACGAGCTGGAGGCGGCCATCGGGGCCCGGCTCGCGGCCCTGGCCGAGACGCCCGACACCGGCGGCGGCCTCGACGTCACGCTGCCGGGACGCCGTCCCTGGGTGGGCCACTACCACGTGCTCAACCAGATCCGCGACCAGCTGGTGGAGGTCTTCTTCGGGCTCGGCTTCGGGGTGGCCGACGGCCCCGAGGTCGAGGACGACCGCCACAACTTCACCGCCCTGAACCTGCCGCCCGGGCACCCGGCCCGCGAGGGACACGACACCTACTACCTCGACGACGGGCTCCTGCTGCGCACCCACACCTCGCCGGGCTGGGTGCGGGCCATGGAGCAGTCGCCGCCACCGCTGCGCCTGGTCTTCCCGGGCCGCGTCTACCGCGCCGAGAGCGTGGACGCCACCCACATGGACCAGTTCCACCAGATGGACGGCCTCTACGTCGCCGAGCGCGTCACCATGGCCGAGCTCCGCTCCACCTTACGCGAGGCGGCGCGGCGCCTCTTCGGGCACCACCTCAAGGTGCGCTTCGTGCCGCTCTACTTCCCATTCACCGAACCGTCGGCGCAGATGGACGTCGCGTGCATCCTGTGCGGCGGCGGCGGGCGGTTGGGCGGCGAGCGCTGCCCGGTGTGCAAGGCCACCGGCTGGCTCGAGATCCTCGGCGCCGGCATGGTCCACCCGGCGGTCTTCCGGGCCGTCGGCTACGATCCCGACCGGGTCACCGGCTACGCCTTCGGCATCGGGCTGGAGCGCATGGCCATGCTGCGCTACCGCATCCCGGACATCCGCTTCTTCCTCGAAAACGACCTGCGCTTCCTACGGCAGTTCTGAGCGCGCCATGAAGATCTCCCTGTCCTGGCTCGACGAGTGGGTGCCCTGCCTCGACGTCTCCGTGGCGGCGCTCTGCGACCGCTTCGTGGAGCGCGGCTTCCCGGTGGAGTCGGTGGGCAGCGTGGGCCACGCTTACGAGCACATCGTGGTGGGCGAGGTGCTGGAGGTCGGCAAGCACCCGCAGGCCGACCGCCTGGTGCTGTGCCGCGTCGACACCGGCGGGCCCGAGCCGCGGGCCATCGTCTGCGGCGCGCCCAACGTGGTGAAGGGCATGCGCGTGCCGGTGGCGCTGCCGGGGGCGGCGCTGCCCGGCGGCCTGACCATCAAGGAGAGCCAGATTCGCGGCCAGGTCTCGCAGGGGATGCTCTGCTCGGCCCGCGAGCTGGAGCTCTCCGACGACCACGCCGGCATCCTGGCGCTGGCGGGCGACGCGCCGGCGGGCCAGCCGCTGGCCGAGGCCCTCGGCACCCGCCCCGACACGGTGATCGAGCTCGAGGTGCACTACAACCGGCCCGACGTGCTCTCGATGGCCGGGGTGGCACTCGAGCTGGCGGCCGCCTTGGGGCGCGAGCTGCGCCCGGAGGCGCGGCTCCGGCTGGCCGGCCAGGTGGCGGTCGGCGGCAGTTTCCCCGTCCGCCTCGAGGATCCCGAGGGCTGCCCGCGCTACCTCGGCACCGTGGTGCGCGGCGTGCGCATCGGCCCGTCGCCGCGCTGGCTCGCCGAGCGCCTCGAGCGCGCCGGCGTGCGGCCGCTCTACAACGTGGTGGACGTGACCAATTACGTGCTGGTCGAGCTGGGCCAGCCGCTGCACGCCTTTGATCTCGGCAAGCTCGCCGGCCCCGAGATCCGCGTGCGGCGGGCCCAGCCGGGCGAGCTGCTGCGCACCCTCGACGGCAAGGAGCGCCCGCTCACCGGCGAGCACCTGGTGATCGCCGACCGCGACCGCGCCGTGGCCCTCGCCGGCCTCATGGGCGGCTCCGACAGCGAGGTCACCGACGCGACGCGCGACATCCTGCTCGAGGCGGCCTGCTTCGATCCCTACCGCGTGCAGTCGGCGGCCAACGGTCTCGGCCTCATGACCGAGGCGTCACGGCGCTTCGGGCGCGGCTGCGACCCCAACCTGCCGCCGGTCGCCACCGCCCGCGCCCTCGAGCTGTTGCGCGAGGTGGCCGGCGGCGAACCCGAGCTGCCGGTGAGCGAGGCGGCGGCGCGGGCCTTCGCCCCGCTGGAGCTCGCGCTGTCGCCGGCGCGGGCCCGCGCCCTGCTCGGCGCCGAGATCCCGACGGCCGACATGCGGCGCTACCTGGAGGCGCTGGGCTTCACCGCGCGCGGCGAGGATCCCATCACGGTGACCGTGCCGACGCGGCGCCGCGACATCGCCGAACCGGTGGACCTCATCGAGGAGATCGGCCGCTCCTACGGACTCGAGAACCTCCCCGACGTGCCCGCCGGCGCGGGGGCCTCCGGCGCCGAGTGGACGCCGGAGCAGGAGTTCGAGCGCCGGGTGCGCGAAGCGCTCGTCGGCCTCGGCTTCACCGAGGCGCTGACGCCGTCCTTGTGCGACCCCAAGAAGCTGGCGCTCACCTGGGAGCTGACGCGCGAGCCCGACGCGGGCGGGCCGCGCTTCGCCGCGCTGGCCAACCCGCCGGCCCCCGAGGCCGGCGCGCTGCGCAGCGACCTCGCCGCCGGGCTGCTGACCGTGGTCGCGCACCATCTGCGCCACGGGGCGGCGGGCACGCGCGTCTTCGAGGTGGGCCGCGTCTTCACGCCGCGCCCCGGCGCGCCGGCCGCGGGTGAGTTCCCGCAGGAGGAGGTGCAGGTCGCCTTCGCGGTGGCGGGCCTCGCCGATCCCGAATCGTGGGAGGGCGAGCGCGAAGTCGATTTCTTCGACGCCAAGGGGCTCGCCGAGGCGTTTCTGGGGCGCCTCGGCGTTGACACCCCCGCCGCGCGCGCCTATGCTTCGCCCGCCTGGAAATCCGGAGAAGCCGCGGAGTTGTGGGCGACGGCCCGCGTGGCTTGGATCGGGAGGGTCGAGCCTCGGCGCGCGCGCGCGTGGAAGCTCGATCGGCCGGTGTATCTCTTCCTCGCCGCCCTCGCCAGCCTGGCCGGCGCCGCCCGCCACGCCGGCCCGTTCACCGCGTTCTCCCGCTTCCCGGCGGTCAAGCGCGATCTGGCGTTCTTCGTGCCGGAGCGCGTCCCGCAATCCGAGGTCGAAGCGCGGATGCGCGCCGCCGCAGGGGAGCTCCTGCAATCGGCGCGGCTCTTCGACGTATACAGCGGCCAGGGCGTGCCCGCCGACCACAAGAGTCTCGCGTACACGCTGCTCTTCGCGCACCCGGAGCGGACCCTCCAGGAGAGCGAGGTCGAGGCCGCTCAGGCGGCGATCGTGCGCGCCCTGGGGGAGAGCTTCGGCGCCGTGCTGCGCGAGCGACCGACGAAGGGATAGCCGATGGGAAGCGACTCGAACCCCGCCGCCGATCCGTCCCGCCCGCTCGCGGAGCTGGCCGAGCAGGTCGAGCGCGCGGCCGGCGCGATCCTCCGCCTCAAGGAGCAGAGCGTCCGCCTGCAGGAGCTGCTGCGCGAGGTCGAGCGCCGCTGCGCCACCCTCGAGGGCCAGCTCGCCGAGCGCCCCGAGGTGGACGTGCGCCCCGAGCTGGACAAGGTGCTCGCCGAGAAGGCCGCCTGGCAGGGCGAGCGCGAGCGGTGGGGAGCCGAGCGCGACGGCTGGCAGGCGCAGACCGAGGCGTGGGAGACCGAGCGGGCGCGCGCGCAGAGCGAGAACCGCGCGCTGCAAGAGGAGTGCCAGGGCCGGCAGGAGGAGCAGGGCCGCTGGCAGGCCGAGCGCGATCGCTGGCAGGAGGAGCAGGGCCGCTGGCAGGCGCAGGCCGAGGCGTGGGAGACCGAGCGGGCGCGCGCGCAGAGCGAGAACCGCGCGCTGCAAGAGGAGTGCCAAGGCCGGCTGGAGGAGCAGGACCGTTGGGAGGAGGAGCGCCGCGGCCTTGGCGTCGAGCGCCAGGGGTGGCAGGCCGAGCGCCGCGACATCGCCCTACGCATCGAGCAGCTCGTGCAACGGCTCGAGGGCCTCGCCCCGTGATCGGGGCCCGCGAAATAACCGCGAAACCGATACCGCCGAGGTGGTAGCATGAATGCGAAGATTGAGGTGCACGTCCAGATCTTCGGCACCGGGTACACGATCCGCGGCGAGGAAGACCAGGAGTACATCCAGAAGGTCGCCGCCTACGTGGACCAGAAGATGCGGGAGATCAACGAGAAGCTGCCCGTGGCCTCACTCGCAAAGGTGGCGGTCCTCGCATCGCTGAACCTGGCCGATGAGCTGTTCCGGGAGCGCGAGGAGCGCCGGCGCCTGGCGGAGAGCGTGAGCGAGCGCGCCGACCGGCTCTCGATCGCGCTCGACTCCTGCCTCCAGGACGTCTGAGCCGCTGGAGCGCAAGTCGCCGGCGCGCCGCACCGCCGACTTGCGTTATACTCGAGGGAAGGGAAGGACACTTCCCTGCCGTGCACGTGGAGCGTCCGTAGTTTTTGAGCCAACAAATGGATGCCGGGAGCTCCGAAACGTGGCGTAGCGATGCCGGGACGGCCGCAAGGCCGGCTCCGGATGCGAACCCACGGGTAGGAACGCCCACCTGGGAGACAGGTTCAAAACTCCCGAGCCCACGGCAACTCGGTGGGGAGGTTCGTGAGAAGGGCGGCGCCGCAGACGCGCCGCCCTTCTGAATGCCACCCACCGGACCCGCCCCGCGATCCGCTTGCGAGGTCGCATGAACCTCCTGTGCATCGGAGACGTCTTCGGCAGCGCCGGACGGGACGTGGTAGCCCGCGTCCTGCCCGGCCTGGTGCGCCGCTACGCCATCGACTTCGTCATCGCCAACGGTGAGAACGTGGCGCACGGCGCCGGCATCACGCCGGCCACGGCCGGTCAGCTGTTCGCCGCCGGGGTGGACGTGATCACGGGCGGCAACCACACCTGGGACCGCTCCGAGGGCCAAGCCCTGCTCGCCACCGACCGGCGGGTGCTGCGCCCGGCCAACTATCCCCCCGGATCCCCGGGCCGCGGGCACGGGGTCTTCGCCTCGCGCCTCGGCGTGCCGGTCGCGGTCATCAACCTGCAGGGCCGCGTCTTCATGCCCGAGACCGACGATCCGTTCCGCGCCGCCGACCAGCTGGTGGGGGAGATGGGCGCCCGAGCGCGCGTCGTGGTCGTGGACCTGCACGCCGAGGCCACCTCCGAGAAGGTGGCGATGGCCTGGTACCTGGACGGGCGCGCCTCGGTGCTCGTCGGCACGCACACGCACGTGGCCACCGCCGACGCGCGCGTGCTGCCCGGGGGCACCGCCTACATCACCGACGCCGGCATGACCGGCGGCCACGACTCGGTCATCGGGGTGCAGAAGAAGGCGGCGCTGGACCGCTTCCTCACGTCGCTGCCGCACCGGCTGTCGCCGGCCGACGGCGACCCGCACTTCTCGGGGCTCCTGGTGGACATCGACGAGACCACCGGCCGGGCCCGCGGCGCGCGCCTGCTCTACTTCCCGGTCGGGATCCACGCCCCGGAGGAGTGCCGGCGGCTCAGCGGCAAGCCGGTGGCCGAGGCCCTCGAGCGCGACGCCGCCGCGCGGGCCGGGGCCCTGGCGGCGCGCGGCGTGACCCCGACGCTGGCCCTACTCGCTGTGGGGGACGACGAGGCCTCGCGGGTCTACTTGGCGCGCAAGCGGGCGGCGGGGGAGCGCGCCGGCATCCGGGTGATCGAGCGCCGCTGGGCCGCGCACGACGACCCGCGTTCCCTGGCGGCGGCCATCTCCGAGCTGGGTCGTGATCCGGCCGTCCACGGCATCCTCCTGCAGCTGCCGCTGCCCGCCGGCTGGGACACCGCCCACTTCCTGTTGCTGCTGCCCCCGGAGAAGGACGTGGACGGGTTCCATCCCGTCAATGCCGGCCGCCTCGCCCTCGGGCTGCCGGGCTTCGTGCCCTGCACGCCGCTCGGCATCCGCGAGCTGCTGCGCCACTACGCGATCCCGATCGCCGGCCGGCACGTGGTCGTGCTCGGGCGCTCGGCGGTGGTCGGTCGGCCGCTCGCCAACCTGCTCTCGCGCAAGGGCGACGACGCCACCGTCACGGTGGCGCATTCGCGCTCGGCCGACCTGCCCGAGCTGACGCGTCAGGCCGCTGTGCTCGTGGTCGCCATCGGCCGGCCGGAGTTCATCACCGCCGAGCACGTGCGCCCGGGGGCCACGGTCATCGACGTCGGCATGCACCGCATCCCGGACCCCGCGCAGCCCTCCGGCACGCGCCTGGTCGGGGACGTGGAGCGCGAGTCGGTGGCGCGGGTGGCGGGGGCGCTGTCCCCGGTCCCCGGCGGCGTCGGACCGCTCACCGTGGCCTTCCTGCTCGCCAACACCGTGCTCGCCGCCGAGCGGGCGGCCGGTGTGGCGCCCCCCGCCCCGGGCGGCCCGGCCCCGGAGGCCGCCCGCCCGTGAGCCGGCCGCTGCCCGCCCAGGGCCCCGTCGTCTTCTCGGTCTCGGAGATCACGCGCGACATCCGCCGCACGCTCGGCGACTCCTTCGACGACGTCTGGGTGCGCGGCGAGATCACCGGCTTCAAGCGTCACCAGCCCTCCGGCCACCTCTACTTCAGCCTCAAGGACGAGGGCGCGGTGCTGGCGTGCGCCATGTGGAAGATGGTCGCCGGCGCGCTGCGCTTCGCGCCGGCCGACGGCATGGAGGTGGAGGCGCGCGGCTCCATCGACGTCTACGCGCGGCGCGGCAGCTACCAGCTCATCGTGCGCGAGCTGACGCCCGGCGGGCGCGGCGCGCTGCTCCTGGCGCTCGAGGAACTGCGCCGGCGGCTGGGCGCCGAGGGCCTCTTCGACCCGGCCCGCAAGCGCTCTTTGCCGCGCTACCCGCGCCGCATCGGGCTCGTCACCTCGCCGTCGGGCGCGGCGGTGCGCGACCTGCTGCACGGGCTGGCGCGGCGCTGGCCGCTCGCCGAGGTCGTGCTGCTGCCCGTGCCGGTGCAGGGAAAGGGCGCGGCCGAGGCGGTCGCCGCCGGCATCCGGCGCATGAACGACTGGGGCTGGCCGGAGGTCCTGATCGTGGGGCGCGGCGGCGGGTCGCTCGAGGACCTGTGGGCCTTCAACGAGGAGCCGCTGGTGCGCGCCATCGCCGCCTCGCGCATCCCGGTGGTCTCGGCGGTGGGGCACGAGGTCGACCGCACGCTGTGCGACGAGGCCGCCGACTTGCGCGCCCCGACCCCTTCGGCCGCTGCCGAGCTCGCCACGCCGGATCGCCACGAGACCGGCCGCCACGTAGCCCGGTTGCGCGGCCGCGCGACGGCGGCCGTGGAGCGGACCCTGGCCATCGGCGCGGGGCGCCTGGCCGAGGCGCGCGCCAGCTACGGCTTCCGCCGCCCGCAGGATCTCCTGGGCAGCTGGGGCCAGGAACTCGACCGCCTGCACGCGCGCCTGCGCCGCGCGCTCGGCATGGGCCTGGACGGCTGGCGCGAGCGCCTGCGCCGCGTGCGCGCCGCCTACGGGCTGCGCCGGCCGCAGGACCTGTTCGCCGATCCCGGCCGCCGGCTGCGCCTGGCGCACGGGCGCCTCGGAGCGGAGATGGCGCGCGCGCTGGCCCGGCGGGCCGACGCCTGGCGGGGAGCCCGGCGCCAGCTGGTGGCGCTGTCGCCGCGCGGGGTGCTGGCGCGTGGGTACGCGCTGGTGCGGCTGCCGGACGGCCGCCTGGTGCGCAGTTGGCGCGAAACCCCGCCGGGCACCCGGCTGGCCCTCGAGTTCGCCGAGGGCGGCGCGCGGGCGCGCGTCGAGAGCGCCGCGCCCGCCGGCGGGGCGTCCGCGGCGCCGACCCCCACGGCCCCGCGTTGCGCCGCCCACGCCCACGAATCCGACGTCCCCGCAGAGGGAGGGAGAGATGACTCCTAGGACCCCCAAGAAGCCGCGGGCCGCGACCGCTGACGGCCCGGCCCCGCTCGCCGAAGCGCCGTCTCCGGAGGTGGCCACCCTGCCGTTCGAGGAGGCCCTCACCCAGCTCGAGCGCATCGTGGAAGAGCTGGAGGAGGGCGCACTGCCGCTCGAGGAGGCCCTGGCGCGCTTCGAGCGCGGCATCCACCTCTCGCGCCACCTGGAGGGCCAGTTGCGGACCGCCGAGGCCCGCGTGCAGAAGCTCGTCGGCGGCGAGGCCGGCGCGCCGGTCCTCGCGCCGCTCGAGGCGCCGGAAGAGGAGGAGCCGGGCTTCGCGGCCGCGGGCGCAGACGAAGGCTTCGCGGCCGACGACGAGGAAGACGAGGAACCCGAGGACGACGATGCCGGCACCGACCAGCTCTTCTAGAGGCGCGGCCCGCGGAGCCTCCACGGCGGCCGTCACCGCCGCGGCCGCCGCCGACTTCGCGCGCTGGCGCGCTGTCAGCGACCGTTATCTCACGCGCAGCTTGACGCGGCTGCCGGGCGTGCCGGCGCGCCTCGCCGCAGCGCTCCGCTACGCGGTGCTGGGGGGCGGCAAGCGGCTGCGGCCGCAGTTCGTGCTGCTGGGCTGCGCTGCCGCCGACGGGCGCCCGGAGCGGGCGCTGCCCGCCGCTGCGGCCTTCGAGCTGGTGCACGCCTTCTCGCTCGTCCACGACGACCTGCCGGCCATGGACGACGACGACCTGCGCCGCGGCCGCCCGACGCTGCACCGGCGCTTCGACGAGGCGACGGCCATCCTGGCCGGCGACGCCCTGCTCGCCCGCGCCATCGAGGAGATGGCGGCTCTGGCGCGCCGCGGGGTGCCGGCCGCGCGGGCCCTCGAGTCGGCGCGGCTGTTGGCCGACGCCGCCGGCGCGCGCGGCATGGTGGCCGGGCAGTACCTCGACATGCAGGCCGAGGGACAGAGCCCGCCCGCCGGCCCGGCCCAGGTGCGGCGGATCCACGTGCACAAGACCGGGGCCCTGTTCGCCGCCGCCCTCGAAGTCGGCGGCGTCATCGGCGGGGCGGGACCGGCCCGCCGCCGCACGCTGAACGCCATCGGCCTGGACCTGGGCTTCGCCTTCCAGATCGTTGACGACCTGCTGGACGAGCGCTCGACCGCGGCCGTGCTCGGCAAGTCGGTCAAGCACGACCGCTCGCGCGGCAAGGCCACCTATCCTGCCGCGGCCGGCGAGCCGGGGGCCGAGCGGACGGTGGCCCGCCTGGTGCGGCGGGCGCTGGAGCGGGCCCGGGCCTTCCCGCGGCGCGCCGCCCACTTCGCCCATCTGGCCCGTCTGATCGCCGAGCGCGAGGCCTGAACCCGGCGGCCCGACCATGAAGCCCCTGCTCGTCGCCCTCGCCGTCAGCCTCCTGGTGCAGCTTTACAAGTTCTTCGCGCACTGGGCGGTGACCGGGCGGCTGCGCCTGGCCCGGCTCTTCCAGACCGGCGGCATGCCCTCCAGCCATTCGGCCGCTGTGGCGGCGCTCAGCACCGCCGTCCTGCGCGAGCAGGGGCCCGGGCCGCTGGCCTCGGTGACGCTGTTTTTCAGCCTTCTCGTGATGTATGATGCTGCGGGCTTACGGCGCGCGGCCGGACGTCAAGCGACGATCCTCAACCGCCTCCTCGAGGAGCACCACGACCGCGAGCTCAGGGACCGCCGCCTGCTCGAACTCCTCGGGCACACGCCCTTCGAGGTGTTCGTCGGGGCCGCCTTCGGGGTGGCGCTCGCCCTCGCCTGGTACGCGCTGTAAAGCGCGCCGCGGTCCTTACCACCGGGGAACGGAATGGCACTTCTGGACGGGATTCACAGCCCGCAGGACCTCAAGCAGCTCCCACCGGAATCCCTGCCCCGCCTGGCGGAAGAGATCCGCGAGTTGATCGTGCACACCTGCTCGGAGAATGGCGGGCACCTGGCCCCGAGCCTCGGGGCGGTGGAGCTGACGCTGGCCTTGCACACGGTCTTCGACGCGCCGCGCGACCGCATCGTGTGGGACGTCGGCCACCAGGCGTACGCCCACAAGATCCTCACCGGGCGACGCGACCGCTTCGCCACGCTGCGCCAGTACGGCGGCATCTCCGGCTTCCCGCGCCGCGTCGAGAGCCCCTACGACGTCTTCGGCACGGCGCACGGCTCGACCGCCATCTCGGCGGCGCTCGGCTTCGCGGCGGCGCGCGATCTGGCGGGTGAGGATCACCACGTGGTGGCGGTGGTGGGCGACGGCGCCATGACCGGCGGCCTGGCCTACGAGGGCCTCAACAACGCCGGCGGCCTCAAGAAGAACCTGCTGGTCATCCTCAACGACAACCGCTTCTCCATCTCGCCCAACGTCGGCGGCATCGCCCACTACCTGACGCGCATCACCGCCGCGCCGGTCTACCGCGAGCTGGAGAAGGACGCCTGGAAGCTGCTCGGCAAGCTGCCGGCGCTGGGGCGCGAGGCGCGCAACGCGGCCAGCCGGCTCAAGCGCGGGCTCAAGCGGCTGACCATCCCCGACGTGTTCTTCGAGGAGATGGGCTTCCAGTACTTCGGCCCGGTGGACGGCCACGACCTGCGCGGGCTGGTCTCCATCCTGCGCGAGCTCAAGAGCATCCCCGGCCCCGTCTTCCTGCACGTGCGCACCGTCAAGGGCAAGGGCTACGAACCGGCCGAGATGGACGCCTGCGCCTTCCACGGGCTGGGCAAGTTCGACAAGGTCACCGGCAAGGCCGAGAAGTCGGCCAGCTCCAACTACACGAACGTCTTCGGCGAGACCGCGCTCGAGCTGGCGGCCCAGCACCCGCGCCTCGTGGCGATCACCGCCGCCATGGCCGACGGCACCGGCCTGGCGCGCTTCCGCGAGCGCTACCCGGAGCGCTTCTTCGACGCCGGCATGGCCGAGGCGCACGCCGTCTGCTTCGCCGCCGGACTGGCCGCCGCCGGCGCCATCCCGCTGGTCGCCATCTATTCCACCTTCCTGCAGCGCGCCTTCGACCAGATCGTGCACGACGTCGCCCTGCAGGGGCTGCACGTCGTCTTCTGCGTGGACCGGGCCGGGCTGGTGGGCGAGGACGGGCCGACGCACCACGGCGTCTTCGACATCGGCACCCTGCGCCAGATCCCCGGCGTCGTGGTCATGCAGCCGCGCGACGAGAACGAGCTGGTGCACATGCTGCACACCGCCGTGGCGCACCACGAGGGCCCGGTGGTGGTGCGCTACCCGCGCGCCGCCATCGCCGGGGTCGAGCGCGCCGCACCGCGGGTGCTCGAGATCGGGCGCGGCGAGCTGCTGCGCCCGGGCACCGACGTGGCGCTGGTGGCCCTCGGCAGCATGGTGCAGCCGAGCCTCGAGGCGGCCCAGGAGCTGGCCAAGACGGGCATCCGGGCGGCGGTCTTCGACGCGCGCTTCGCCCATCCCGTGGACGCGGCAGCCATCGCCCAGTTGGCGCGGCTCACCGGGCGGCTGGTGACGGTCGAGGAGCACGAGCTGGCGGGCGGCTTCGGCAGCGCCGTGGTCGAGGCGCTCGAGCAGGCCGGCGCGCCGCCGGTGCCCGTGAGGCGCCTCGGCGTCCCGCACGAGTTCATCCACCACGGCTCGCGCGCCCAGCTCCTCGAGCAGATCGGGCTGACGGCTCCGGCCATCGCCGCCGAGGTGAGGGCCTTCCTGGCCTCCGCCTTGCACCAGTACTCGTGAGCCCCGGCGGCCGCGCGCCGGCCCGACCGCGATTCACCGCCCGCGTGCGGCGCGTCGCCGTCGTGCTGCACGCACACCGCCCCGACCTGCTGCGGCGCCTGCGGCCGCTGGCCGCGCTGCTGGCGCGCCGCCGTCTCGCCCACGAGGTGTTCCTCTCCGCCCCCGACGCCGAGCTGCAGCCGCGCGTGCGCGGGTTCCGGCCCGACCTGGTCATCTCCCTGGGGGGCGACGGGACGGTGCTGGCGGCGGCGCGCGTCGTGGCCGGCAGCCGCGTGCCCGTGCTGCCCGTGAACATGGGCGGGCTCGGTTTCCTGGCCAGCGCCGAGCGCGGGGAGGCGCTGGCGGCGGTGGGGGAGGCGCTCGACGGCGGCTGGGTGGTGGACGAGCGACGGCTGCTCCGCGCCACCGTCGTGCCCCGGCGCGCCCGCGCGCGCCGCGCCGGCCTGGCGGTCAACGATGCCGTGCTGCGTCACGGCCTCAGCTATCGCGCCCTGCGCGCCGACCTCGAGCTGGACGGCGAGCCGCTCGGCCACCTGCTGGCCGACGGCCTGGTGGTGGCCACGCCGGCCGGCTCCACCGCCTACTCGCTTTCGGCCGGCGGGCCCGTGCTGCTCGACGGGCTCGACGTGCTGCTGGCCACGCCGGTCTGCCCGCACACGCTGGGCAGCCGGACCCTGGTCTTCGCCGGCTCCCGCACGCTGACCGCGTGGGTCACCTCGCGCGACGCAGGCATCACCCTGACCCTCGACGGCAGCGGCAGCATCGCTCTCGGCTACCGCGACGCGGTACGCTTCACCCACGCCCGCGAGACGGCGCGCTTCCTGCGTCCCGCCGCGGCGCGCCCGGGGCTCGCGCTGCGCGCCAAGCTGGGCTGGCAGGGCAGCCCCCTGCGGCGCAGTCCCTAGGGATCTTCGGAGAAATCCGGCCGGCGCGGTGCGGCGGCGGCCCACGCCGGGCCGCCGTCGCCCGGCCTCAGGCCGCTTTGACGGGCAGCGGAGAGGCCTCGAAAAGCTGCGTGGCGCGCACCTTCGCCTTGTTGATGATGTAGATGCCGGACCGCGCGATGAGCGGGAAGAAGTCCTCCTCCCCGTTGAGGAAGTCGGAAGCCCGGTTGAGATCCTCCGGCAGCTCCATCTGGATACGGCCCGCCAAGAGACCCCCGTCCTCCATCTCCACCAGCACGCGCTCTTCCTTGGTCACCCGGTAGGTGCCGGGCCACACGACTTCCTGCCCCACCTCGGTGCCGGCCAGCACCCAGGCGATCTGCAGGCGGGTGAAGAGCACGGTCGTGCCGTCGACGGGGCGGGTCACGGGCACGACGCGCGAGTTCGAGTTCAGCAGGTCGAGCACCGTCTCCGGGCCCGAGTGGGTGCCGGCGTGCGGCGCCAGGGCGACGATCCCTTTCATGGGCTCGCGGCCGGGCTCGGAGATGTCCAGATGGACGCGCAACTTGTGGATGAAGGACGGCATGGCGGACGGCTCCTCCCTGAATGCAGTTCGCTGGTGCCGGTCCTAGGTATCGGCCGCCCTTGAGCTTGGGTTTAGAAGTCGTCTCCGGAGCCGTCGCGGCGGCGCCGGGGGGCGGATTTCGCCCTCCAGAGCCGGCCGCCGCCGTCCGATGACTATAGGCGGGGTCACACGGACACCGGAGGGCGGCGCGCCGCCGGCCGGGGAGCCGGCGCACGCGCGCCCGGCCGGCGCGGAGAGAGTTCGGCCGAGCCCCGTTCACCCGAGGACCGCTGCCACTCCATGGCCCGAATCGACGCGATCTTCAAGCTGGTCCGCGAGCAGGGCGCTTCCGACCTGCACATGACCACCGGCGCGCCACCCATGGTGCGCATCAACGGCGAGATCACGCCCATTCCCTACGAGGAGCTGACCCGCGAGGTCAACGAGCTGCTGCTCTTCGAGATCATGGATCCCGTGGTGCGCTCGCGCTACGAGGACGTGAAGGACGTGGACTTCTCCTACGAGGTCCCGGGCGTGATGCGGGTGCGCTGCAACATCTACGAGCAGAGCCAGGGGGTCGCCGGGGCGTTCCGCATGCTGCCCAACCAGATCCCCACGCTCGAGCAGCTCGGCCTGCCGGCCCATGTCCAGAGCCTCACCGACCTGCACCGCGGGCTGGTGGTGGTGACCGGGCCGCCGGGCTCCGGCAAGTCGAGCACGCTGGCGGCCCTCCTCGACCACCTGAACCGCGCGCGACGCAAGCACATCCTCACCATCGAAGACCCCATCGAGTTCCGCCACCAGAACCGCAGCTCGCTGGTGACGCAGCGCGAGGTGGGGCGCAACACGCCGAGCTTCGCGCAGGGGCTGCGCGGCGCGCTGCGCGAAGACCCGGACGTCATCATGGTGGGGGAGATGCGCGACCCCGAGACCATGGCGCTCACCATCACCGCCGCCGCCACCGGCCAGCTGGTCTTCGCGACGCTGCACACCATGAGCGCGACGCAGACCGTGGACCGCATCCTCGATTCCTTCGACGGCGAGCGCCAATCGCAGGTGCGCCTCATGCTCGCCGAGTCGCTCAAGGGCGTGCTGGCCCAGCGCCTGCTGCCGCGCGCCGACGGCCGCGGGCGGGCCCTGGCGGTGGAGATCCTGCTCGGCAACGGGGCGGTCGCCTCCCTGATCCGGGACCGCAAGACCTTCCAGCTGACCACCGTGATGCAGACCGGCAAGCGCGAGGGCATGCGCTCCATGGACGACGCGGTGATGGCCCTGGTGCGCGACGGCACGGTGGACGCGCAGACGGCCATGCCGCAGCTCGTCAACCGCGACCTGCTGGAGGCCGTGCCGCTGGCGGCGACGCCGCTGCCGCGGCGCGAGGCGGCGTGAGCGAAACCCCGGGGGTCCCGTCCGGCAAGGGCCAGTTCGCGGGCGAGCTCGGACTCCTCGGGCTCTTCGACCTCGGGCAGCTGCTGCTGCTCAACGGGGCCACCGGCTGCCTGGTCGTAAACCACGAGGGGCGCCGCGGGTACCTTCATTTCGACGGCGGGCGCATCGTCAACGCGGTCGACGACCGGCAGCACGAGGGCGAGGGCGCGGCCTACGAGATCTTCACCTGGAAGACCGGCCGCTTCGAGTTCCGCCCGGAGCCGGTGGGGGAGGCGCGGGTCATCGAGGAGGGCACCGAGGCCCTCATGCTCGAGGCCGCGCGGCGCATGGACGAGGCCAGCGAAGCGGCCGGCGGTGGCAGACGCGGCGAGGCCGAGAAGCTGCTCGACCGCCAGGGCGCCATGGACGCCCTGCGCGAGGTCTTCCGCAGCGTGGCCCGCGAGGCGGCGAGCGACGCGGGTGAAGCCGCGGCGGTCCCGGCGAGCCTCTTGCTGGCCGCGCTGCGCGATGCCGACGACCGCCTGCTCTGCCGCCCCGGCCGCCCGCCGCGCCTGTTCCACGACGGCAGCTGGCTGGTCGCGGCGGAGAGCCCGCTCGGCCCGGAGATCTACGCCGAGCTGCGCGAGCGGCTGGGGGACGGCACGCGCGGCCCCGACGCGGCGGACGCCGCCAGCCGCACCTTGACCCTGGAGAGCGGAGCGACCGTCTCGGTGAGCCGGGTCGTGCACGACGGGGAGGAGGCGCTGTGGGTGCGCCTGGCCCACCTCAGCGCACCGGATCCGTCGCTGCTCGACGGCCCGCTCGACCGCCTCAACGCCATGCTCGATGTGCCGCAGGGCGTCGTCCTCGCCGCCGCGCCGACGCTCGACGCCGTCGAGCGTCTCCTGAACGCCCTCGTCGCCCAGGTCGTGCGCCGCCGTCCCGGGGCCGTGCTGCTCGCCGCCGCCACCCCGACCTACCGTCATCGCGAGGCGGAGGGGGTCGTGATCGCCGTGCCACCCGCCGCCGCCGAGGCCGCCCTCGTAGGTCTCACGCCGGGCACCGCGGCCTTCGACGCCCGGCAGGCGGCCCCCGCCGCGCTCGTCCGGGCGCTGTGCGTCGCGCCGCTGGTGATCGCCGGCGTCCTCTCGGCCGACGCCGCCAGCGCCCCGGCCCGCTGGCTGGCGGGTCTCGGCCCGCAGGCCGACGCGGTCGCCGCTCTGATCGCCACCGTCCCCGTCGGCGTCGCCTACACGCCCGGCCTGCCCTTCGGCGAGGACCGCATCCCCTTCACCGCCGCGTTCGTCGCCCTGGGCCCGACCCTGCCGGCTGTCGCCTGACCCGTCGCCCGTTAGGGCGTGCGCGTGAGGGACTCCACTTCCGCTGCACCCTCGACGCGGATCCGGACGCGATAGAAACCCGGCGAAACGACGCGCCCGGCCTCGTCCTTGCCGTCCCAGCCGACCAGGTAGACGCCCGGCGCCAGCGCGCGGGCGATCAGCCCACGCAGGCGGCGCCCGGCGCCGTCGGCGATCTCGACGGCCACGGGGCGCGCCCCCAGCGTGTCCGGCGCACCGCCCGGCACCGTGAATCGGATCGGCACGGCACCGGCCAGCGGCGTGCCCGTGGCCTGGGGCTCGACGCCGGCGGTGTCGGCCGGGGCAGGCACGGGGACGAAGGGCTCCGGCGGCGGCGGCGCGCGCTGCGTCCCGTCCTTGGCGACCGGCTTGCGCCCGCCGCCCGGCGGCTGAGCCAGGGAGACCCCCAGGTCGATCGCCACCAGCGTGGTCCGGGAGTTTTCGATGAGGACCCGGAAGCGCTGCTCCTCGTAGCCGAGGGCCACCGCGCGCATCTCGCGCCAGCCGGGAGCCAGCGTCTCGATCTCGAAGCTGCCGTCCTCGTCGGTGCGGACCGCGTTCTCCACGTCGGTGGGGGAGAGATAGACGCGCGGCACCGGGGCCGCGCCGCCCTCGCGCGTCACGTGCCCGGCCAACCGTCCGCGGGCCGGCGGTGCGCGCACCGCCAAGACCATCTCGATCTCCGCCACCGAGCCCGCCTCGATCACGGCCACGCCGCTCTCGGGGAAATGTCCGGGGGACTGCGCGGAGATACGCTGCGGGCCCGGTGGCACGCCGACGATGCGGAAGTGCCCGCCGGCATCGGTCTGCGCCGCCAGGCCGGTGCCGAGCACCAGGACGGACGCCGGCAGTGGCCGGCGGTCGAGCCTGGCGACGACGCGGCCCTGAAGGACCCCCAGATCTGCCGCGGGGACTGCCGACGAGTCGCGGCCGGACGCCGGCCGGGCCGGTGCCGCGGCGGGTCCCGCGAGAGCGGCGGGTCCCGCGAGAGCGGCGAGCAGCGCCACCGCCGCGAGCCACTGCGGGCCGGCCCCGCCCCCGGACCCCGCGCCGCAGCCCGCCTGTCTCACGGCAGGACGACCACCTTGCCGGTAAGGAGCCGCCCCTCGGCTTCGAGCCGGCAGAGGTAGGTCCCCGCCGCCACGGCGCGGCCGCTGGCGTCGCGGCCGTCCCAGCGCACCGTGTGGCTGCCCGGCGGCAGGACGCCGCGCACCAGCGTGCGCACCCGGCGCCCGCGCGCGTCGTAGAGGCCGAGCGTCACGGCCCGCGCCGCGGCCCCCGCCGCGCCCGGCACGTCGAAGGCGATCGCGGTCGCGGAGCGCGTCGGGTTGGGCACCGCGGCGCGCAGAGCCAGGACCCGCGGCGGCGGCGGCCGGTCCGCCGCCACCAGCGCGGAGCGGCGCGTCGTGACGGCGATGTCGTCGAGCGCCGCCTCGGTGAGCGAGCCGCCGCCCAGGTCACAGGCGCGCAGCCGCAGGCGGAACTGGCTGGTGAGCGGCACGCGGCTGCCGAGGTCGAACGACAGCTTGCGCCACGCGTTCTGGGTGAAGAGCTGCTCCTCGAGCGGCGACCAGGTGACCCCGCCGTCGGCGGAGATCTCCACGTGCAGGGTGTCGTCGAGGCTGGTCTCGTCCGTGTACCAGCGCCAGTACTCGAGACGCGCGTTGTCGAGCGCCGACAGGTCCCACGCCGGCGACACCAGGTGGACGCAGCCCCCGTCCACGTCGTGGGCGCCGGCCGGCGGCGGGAAGGCGGCCGTGGTATCCCCGGTGACCCAGCAGATGGCGCCCGGGTAGGGCGTGTGATCGTCCTCCGGCTGGAACGGGTAGCCGTCGCTCGCCGTGCCGTGCGGGTCGATCAGCTCCCAGAAGCCGCTGACCGCGGTGTTGCCCGCGTTGGCCGTCCAGCCGTGATTGCCGGCCTCGAAGTCGTCGGCGTGGACCGTCTCGAGCCCACCGACGTGGAAGGTGTGGGTGGCCGCCGGCGCGCCCGGCGGCGAGGTCGCCACCGAGCCGTCCGCGTCCCGGTTCTCGAGGTAGTAGTCCACCCGCCCGCCGGCCGGCAGGGCGGGGATGGCCGCCACGAAGGTGCTCCCCTCGGCGGGCCCCATGGGCGCCTCTTCCCACGGCCCCGAGTGGAGACGGAAGAAGAGCCGCTGGGCGAGCGGCGCCAGCCCGGAGGTCGTCGAGCCCATCTCGGCGACGACGGCGAAGGGCGCGGGGGAGGAGTCGGCGTCACCGAGCGGGGCGTGCGCGATCCACGCGCCGCTCGCCGCCTCCGGGCAGTGGAAGCCGTGCGCCTCGAACGCGGCGCAGATGTCGGCGTAGTGCGGCGTGCCGTTGACCAGCGTGCCGTCGTCGTCGTCCACCACCAGCAGATCCACCAGGTAGTCGTCGTACCAGTAGGCACCGCCGTAGCCGGCGTAGTGCCACAACGAGTCGGCCTGGGCGCGCGCCGCCCCCGAGTCGCCGAGGGCGGCGATGAAGTTCTGCTGCAGGTCCCACAGGGCCCCCGACACCGCCGTGCCCAGGCAGTGGACCTTGCCGCCGCACTCCGGCGCCGGCAGCGCCACCGCGTTCTCCACGCTGCGCAGATAGGTGCCCGGACCGCGGAAACCGATGCCCACCAGCGGCTGGCGCGTCATGGTGGCGGCCAGGTAGTCGGAGAAGCCCTCGTGCATGCCGCCGTTGGCGTCGAAGGGCGCGAAGGTGAACTGCGTGACGCCGTGGCCGTACTCGTGGAAGATCACGTCGGCGATGTTGGCGGTGTTGGCGCAGCCGCCGCCGTAGCGGTAGAAGTTGATGCTCGCGCCGTCCCAGTAGGCGTTGCAGGTGGCGTTGATGTTGACGTTGCAGGGCAGGGGGAAATCGAGCGCGGTGAAGCCGGGGTCGAGGTCCTTCACGTAGTCGTGCACCGCCAGCGTCTGGTAGAAGCCGTTGCGCTCGGCGGTGTCGCCGGCGGCCGGCGAGAAAACGAAGGGCAGGGGGTCGGCCGCCGGGGCGAGGCCGAAGAGCCGCACGCTGGGGCCGGCCTGGTTGACCACCGCCACGAAGGGCGCGCGCAGCTCGGCGTAGATCGGCTCGCCCGCCGTCCCGCCGGGCAGCCGGTAGGCGCCGGCCGCATCCGCGTACGTGGAATCGCCGGCGAGCCACACCAGGGCGAAGCGGAAGGGGCGCTGCACCTGGGGATCCGTGTACGTGACCGGCAGGATGTAGCCGAGCACGGTGCCGCCGACGTCGAGGTGGCGCACCTCGTTCTCGCGCGCCCACACGCGCCCGTCGGCGGCGTCCACGTAAGTGGCCCACACGCCGGGCGGATCCTGCACGGCTAGCCGCACGCGGTGCGCGAGGCGGTAGCCGACGCCGTCGCCGGCGGGCACCGGCAGGACGACGAGGTCCGAGCCCCGCTCGCGGTCGCGGCCGTCGGCGAACCCGACGCCGACCCGCGCGACCGCCTCGGCCGCGCTGCGGTGCACGCGCGGCTCGGTTGCCACGTCGATGCCGGCGCACCATCCGGAGCCGATGACCGGCACCGAGCCGTCGACGCGCAGACGCACGTCCACCCGCCCGTCGAGCACCTCGAACCCGCGGTAGCGCTGGCCGAAGACGAGCAGCCAGACGTCGCCGACGCGGCGCGCCTTGACGAGCGGCATCTCGGCGGGCCCCGGGGTTTCGCCGCCGGTGAGCAGCGAGGCCTCGCGTCGCACCAGGTCGCGGGCCGCCGCCTCGGCCGCCGCCGCGGTCTCCAGACGCCGGGGCGCGGCCCGCAGACCGGCAACGCGCACGCGGTGGGGCATCCCGGTGCGGGCGTCCCACACCACGTCCGCGCGCAGCGCTGGCCGAGCCGCGAACTCCGCCCACGCCGCCCGGGCGGCGTGACGCCGCGCCGCCGCCGTGTCCAGGTCCTCGCCGAGCCCGGCCCCGGGGCGGACTGCCGCGGGCGCTTCCGCCGGCGCCAAGCCGCCGGCCCGCAGCGCGCCAAGGCGGTCCGACTCGGGCGTGGCGCGGTAGCCGTCCGGCACCCAGCCGCGCCCCGGGCGCGGAATCTCGACCACGCCCACGGCGCTCGGCGGCGCGGTCGCCGCACGGGCCGCGGATGCGCCTGCCAGGAGCAGGAAGACGGGAACGAGCAATGCGACGGGCTGGAGGCGGGTGACCACGGGTGGCATCGGCGCTCCCGTACGGAAGATGGCGCGGACCGGAGACTGGGGGAAACCGTCTCGAGTATAGCAGAGGCGGCCGGGCCCCCGCCTGAATCGCTTGCCGCGCCTCGTCTTGTCCGCCCCCGACGCCTTTGCTACAGTGCGGCTCGCGTGCGCCCGTAGCTCAGCTGGATAGAGCGACAGCCTCCGGAGCTGTAGGCCACAGGTTCGAATCCTGTCGGGCGCACCAATCGTCCCGCCCGGCTGGGCGGGCCCGCTGTCGTGCGCCGTCGCGCGCCACCCTCTCAGCGAGAATGAGACCCACGCCCTCGACCCTCTCGCCCATGTTCGACCGCGCCGCACCGCGGTACGATATCCTGAACTCGCTCATGAGCCTCGGGCGGGACGCGGCGTGGCGGCGCGAGCTGGCGCGGGAGCTGCGGCCGGGGGAGAGGGTGCTCGACCTCTGCTGCGGCAGCGCGCGCTCGGCCGTGGCCGTCCACCGGCGGACCGGGGCGGTCGTGGTGGGAGTGGACCTCAGCGCGCGCATGCTGGCCGGCGGCCGCGCGCACGCGGCGGCGTGCGGCACCGGGTTCGCGCCGGTGCGCGGCGACGCCTTCCGCCTGCCCTTCCGCGACGGCGGTTTCGACGCCCTCACCGTCGCGTGGGGGCTGCGCAACCTCGCACCCGAGCCGGCCGCGCTGGCCGAGCTGTGGCGCGTGCTGCGGCCCGGCGGGTGGCTGCACGTGCTCGACAGCCCGACACCGCCCGCGGGCTTCCTCGGCGCCGCGCACCGCGCCTATCTGCGCGGCGTCGTGCCCCTGCTCGGGCGGCTCTCGGCGGACCCGGCGGCCTACCGCTACCTCGCCGAGTCGGTGATCGCGTTCGGCACCGCGGGCGAGGTCGCCGCGCGCCTGGCCGACGCCGGCTTCGAGTGCCGGCCGCCGGTGACGCTGTTCTGCCGCGCCGCCGCCGTCTGGCGCGCGCGGCGCCCGGCGGTCCCCGCCGCGCCGTTGCGAAACGCAACCCCTGGAGCCGGCGCCGTGCCGTCTGCGCGGGCCGCCGCCGCGCCGGACCGATGATCCGCCGCCGGCCGCCGTCGCCGTGGCTGGGCGGACCCGGCGCCCGCTGGGCGCAGGCGCTGCTCTTCGCCCTGCACCTGGCGCTCCTCGTGGCGCTCGGGACCTGCCTCTGGACCCTTCTGCGCGTCCTTCCGCGCCTGGACTTCGAGCCATGGCAGGAGTTCGCCTTTCTTGCCGGCATCGCCGTCTCCGTGGCCTTTTTTGGCGCACGCACCCTGCGCATCGGGGCGGACCTCTGGGCAGCCCGGCCCGGCGCCCCGAAGCCGCCGGCCTCCGAGGAAGACGCGGAGGACTGAGCACTTAGCCCCCGCGGCCTCTAACCGGCGTCGCCGGGCTCATCTAGCCGGCCGCGCCGCGGTCTCCTCCCGGCCCCCGTGGCACTTGTCTTGCAAGCCAAGCTGGTGGGGCTTGCACCTGAAGAGCCAGGGCAGCCCCCCGTGTCACCCCTCAACCAGGGACGGGAAATGGCGTCGTCGGATCGAGTCTGGAGCGCAGTCAACGCGTTCATCGCCCCCGGCACGCTGCGCGACCGCGCGGCCACCGTGGCCGAGGCCCTGCGCTGCGCTTGCGTGCTGACCGAGGCCGAGGCGGCCTCGCTCACGCTGCTCGACGGCCGCAGTCCGACGCGCCACCTGCAGGTGCACGGCAAGTCCTTGCCGGCCCGGCCCGCCCCGCGGGTCAGCCAGGGCCTGGTGCGCTGCACCCTCGCCGAGGGCGGGCCCGTGTTCCTGGCCGACGCCGCCGGCGACCACCGCATGGCGGCCGCCGACGCGCCGCCGGACGTCGCGGTGCGCAATGCGCTCGCCGTGCCGCTGCGCGTGCGGACCCAGGACGCCGGCGTGCTGGCCGCCTTCAACGTCGCCGCACCGCGCGCCGAGACCGGCGCCCCGCTGCGCGAGCTGATGCTCCTGTCCGGGGCCCTCGGGCTGGCTCTGGAGAACTGCCGCCTGTCGCGCACCCTCAAGCGGGTCGCGGTCACCGACGAGCTGACGCAGGTCTACAACTACCGCTTCCTGCGCACCGCCCTGCGCCGCGAGATGAAGCGCGCCGCGCGCTCGCGCCAGACCTTCGTGCTGCTCATGGTGGACGTGGACCACCTCAAGGACTACAACGACCGCTTCGGCCACTTGCGCGGCAGCCGCCTGCTGCGCGACCTCGCCCGCGTGCTGGCGCGCAAGGTGCGCGGCATGGACCTGGTGGCCAAGTATGGCGGCGACGAATTCACCGTCATCCTCCCGGACACGCCGCGGGCCGGCGGCCTGGCGGTCGCCGAGCGCCTGCGCGCCGCGGTCGAGAGCTTCGCCTTCGCGCGCTGCCAGCCCGGTGAGATGACGGTGAGCACCGGCGTGTCCGTGTTCCCCGAAGACGGCATCCAGCCCGCGACCCTGATCGCCGCCGCCGACGCCGCCTTGTACGCCGCCAAACAGCAGGGCCGCAACTGCACCGTCGAGGCTACCGGCCTCATCCTGCCGGGACTCGAAGCCGCCTGACGCGGCCGCCCGCCCACCGCTCTCACGCCGTCCCCGCGGCTGGTTGACCGCCGCGCCCCGCCCCGATAGATTGACAAGCGATCACCTCGCGATTCCACCCCCGGCGCCCGCCGCAGCCGCGGGTCATCCTGGAGGATTGCTTGAAGCCCATCGTGCTCGCCCAGGTCGGCACCGGCGACTGGGGCGCCAACTTGGCGCGCAACTTCGCCGCGCTCGCCGATTGCGAACTCCGCGTCCTCTGCGACTCCGATGCCAGCCGTCTGGCGCGCGCCGCGCGCTTCGCGCCCGCGGCGCGCCGCGTCGCCGACCCCGACGAGGTCGCCCGCGACCCGGAGATCGAGGCGGCGGCCATCGCCTCCTCGGCCGCGTCGCACTACCCCCTGGCGCGCCTTTTCCTCGACGCGGGCAAGGACGTCTACGTCGAGAAGCCGATGACCCTGCGCGCCGCCGAGGCCGCCGACCTGGTGCGCCGCGCCGAGACCGGCGGGCGCATCCTCATGGTCGGGCACCTGCTGCTCTATCACCCGGCGGTGGTCAAGCTGCACGAGCTGGTGCGGGAGGGGGCGCTCGGCGACCTGCGCTACGTCTACGCGCAGCGCACCAACCTGGGCAAGGTGCGGCCCGACGAGAACGCCCTGTGGTCGTTCGCGCCGCACGACGTGGCGGTCATCCTGCACCTCCTCGGCGACGACCCCGAGGACGTCAGCGCGCGCGGCGAGGCCTTCCTGCAGCCCGGCATCCACGACGTCGTCTTCCTCTACCTGCGCTTCCCCCGCGGGCCCCTGGCCCACGTGCACGTCTCGTGGCTCGACCCCCACAAGGTGCGGCGCCTCACCGTCGTCGGCGCCGGCAAGATGGCGGTGCTCGACGACGCCGAGCCGACCGAGAAGCTGCGCGTCTACGACAAGGGGGTCGACGCCGGCCAGGTCGTGGACTTCGCCCGCGCCATGGCGCTGCGCAGCGGCGACATCTGGATCCCGCACCTCGACCCGAGCGAGCCGCTGACCCTCGAGTGCCGCCACTTCCTGTAGTGCGTGCGCACGCGCCGGCGCCCGCGCACCGACGGCCGCGAGGGCCTGCGGGTGATCCGCGTGCTCGAGGCGGCCAGCCGCTCGCTCGCCGACGGCGGCCGCCCCGTGCGCCTCGACTCCCTGGTGGAATCGCTCTCTCCCTGATCCGATCGGAGGTCGCAGATGAGTGCCGCAGAACGGGGCCCGGAGGCCCCCCACATCGCGCCCACGGCGCGCATCCATCCCGGCGCCCAGGTCGCCCCCGACGCCACGGTGGGGGAG
>CAYLSO010000300.1:0-4587 GCA_964386525.1 uncultured bacterium | reverse complement strand
GTGGGCATCTGCGCGGGCTGCTCGGTGGCGGGCTGCTCCTCCGTAGCCTCCTTCTTCGCACAGCCCTCGAACGCGAACGCCATGCTCACGGCCACGCAAGCCACGAGCGAAAGGGCCAGCAATTTACGCATCGTCTACTTCACCCCCCTCGTTGGGCGCGGCCACCCCGACGAGCCGCCGCGATCCTTGGCCAAACCATACTGCGACCGGTTCGGGTTTGTTCTGCAAAATCATCGGGCACACTAGGAGACCTAACCCCCGGCGTCAAGGCCAGATTCACGGGGTCGGCCGCATCGCCCGCGCTGGACCTGCCTCTCGCCCTCCGAAAGGGGCCGCTCGCCCTGCCCGGAGGGACCGCCTCGGGGGGAGCCGACGTCGGCTTGTTCTCCCTCCATTGCGTCATAGATAACAGATTATGTCCTATATGTCGAGCTATGCCGCCACCGGAGGCTCGCTTCACAAGACGCCAGGCGCCTGCTCGACATCGCCCCGCAGGTCCTCCAGGTCCTCGCAGCCGACCGGCAGTCGCACGAGGCCGTCGGTCAGCCCCGCGGCCTCGCGCATCTCCCGGGGCACCGACGCGTGGGTCATGGTCGCCGGATGGCAGGCGAGGCTCTCGGCCCCTCCCAAGCTCTCGGCCAGCGTGAAGATGCGCAGCCCGCTCAGGAAGCGGTCGGCCGCTTCCAGACCGCCCAGGTCGATGGCCAGCATGGCGTCGGGGCCAGCACCACCTCCGCCCCGTAGGCCTTGAGCAGGTGCACCTTCTCCCGCGGCACCTTGTCGGGCATGCAGAAGGCGCCCCGGTAGCCCTTGAGGGCGGCCACCAGGGCCAAGCCGCCGCCGGTGTTGCCGGAGGTGCACTCGACGATGGTGCCCCCGGGCCTCAGCGATCCGTCGCGTTCGGCGGCCTTGACCAGGGAGAGGCCGATGCGGTCCTTGACCGACCCGCCAGGGTTGCGCGACTCCATCTTGCCGAGGACGACCGGCGCGACGCGCTTGGCGACCGAGCGCAGCCGGATGAGCGGCGTGTCACCGATGGTCCCCAGGACGGAGTCGAAGCCGCGGACGCCCTGGAGCCGGGCGGGAAGCGAATCGCTCGCTGGGAAGCCTGGCTCCTCGTTGGGGGTGGCCGACGGGTGGGGTCGCCCACGCCGCCGCAGGGCACACGAAGGGCCCGGCCGCGACGGCGGCGGCCGGGCCTCTCGCTAGTGGGTGACCTTCGGAAGCTTGACCGCGTAGTTCCAGTCCTTGTCCTGCGCGGTGTTGTGGCAGGCCACGCAGACGCTCTCGGCCACGGCTCCCTGCGCGCCGGCGAACATGCTGTGGGCCGTGCCCTTGCCGTGGCAGCTCTCGCACTGCACGTTCATCAGGCTGGCGGTGGTCGCCGCGCTCTGGAAGCCGCCTGGCTGCTGGAAGCCGGTCACGTGGCAACTCACGCACTCCGGCGTGGCCTCCTTGCCCGCCTTCTTCAGAGTCTCGAAGGCGAGGGCGTGGGGCGAGCTCTTCCACTGCTCGAACTGCGCCGGGTGGCAGCTGACGCAGGCGTCCTGACCCAGGAAGCGCGGTTGGCCGGGCCGGTTCGTGTTGTTCGAGGTGGCCGCCGCCTCCTGCTGCTGCTTGCGCTGGCGGGCCGACAGGGTGTCCTCCAGGTCCTTCGCCAGCTTGGCGATGTCCGCCCGCTCGCCGACCTCGGGCATGAGCACCAGCACCTTGCCCTCGAGCGCCTCGGTCAGCTTGCCCTCGATGTCGACGTGGGTCTCGCCGACGTTCTGGCCCTGCTCACCGCTGGCCACCGAGATCGTCTGGTTGACCTTGCGGCTGGTGAGCACCAGGCCCGGGTGGTGGCCGATCACCAGCACGTCGATGCCCGGCACCTGCGCGGCCAGGTCCTCGGCGTCCACCCGCCCCATGTGGGCGAGGAGCACGACCACGGCGGCCTTCTTGCGCATCTCCGGCACGAGCTTCTGCGCCACCACCAGCGGGTCCTGGATGAGAACGCTGTCCTGGGCCGCGCCCATGGGGATGGCCTTGCCGATGAGCCCGCCGATGGCGACCTTGACGCCCTGCTTCTTGACCACGACATAGGGCTTGAAGGGCGCCTTGCCGCTGGCCTTGTCGAAGAGGTTGGCGCTGACCACGGTCAGCTTGCGCTGGCGCACCAGGTCGAGGAAGTACTTGTAGCCAAAGCCGAATTCGCGTTCGCCGGGAGTGATCGCGTCGTAGCCGATGAGCTGCATCATGTCGAGCATGAAGGGAGACTTGGGCTGCTCGGTCGAGGCCACCCCCGACCAGTCGCCTGCGTCCACCACCAGCGCCTCGAAGTACCGGGTCCTTATGCTGTCGATATAGCTGGCCCGCCGGGCCAGGCCCCCTTTGGGCGTGTGTCAGCCGCAGGGGCCGGTGTAGCCGATGACGTCCGTGGTGCTGAGCACCACGACCGTCTTCTTGCTGTCCTTGGTCAGCGCCTGATGCGCCCACGCCAGGAGCAGCGCGGCCGCCACGGCGAGCACCAGAGCGGGCCTTCTGCCTGAACGCATGTACGGACTCCGTCTCGCCCGGCGAGGGGCGAGCAGCTAGGGGTTGCGGTTCGTCGCGGCCATCCGGCAAGAATCGTCCGGGGGACCTCCCGGCCGGAACGGCCAGGAAGCACCCCGGTGTCGTCAGACAGTTTAGGGGCCGCCGCGCGACGAATCAAGGCCCGCTCCGGCGGCCACCGGGGCGGCCGGGGCCCCGTCCGGGAACGCCCCGGGGCGGCGGTGGGCCTAGAACCCCGAGAACGACCCCAGCCCGCGCGAGCCGAGGCCGATGTTGACCTCCGGCTGCTGCACGATGGCGATGCGGAAGAAGTACTCGGACTCGTTGTCGGCCGTGAAGCGCCGGACGAAGCGGGCCCGCCAGCAGTGCAGGTCGCGCTCCACGGCGTACTCCTCCGCCTGGATCTTGCGGTTGTCGAGGTCGATCGTGTTGTAGTAGGTCAGGTGCCACTTGGGGGTCGGGCTGAACGACACGAACGAGTTGGCCGACCGGCTGGTGTTCCAGCCCCCCAGGGAGTTGCGCCCGGAGGTGTACGAGTAGGTCAAGCTGAAGTTCCACGGCCCGGTGCCGAAGTCGTCGCCGCGCGCCAGCGCCTCGTTGCCGTCCAGCGGCAGCTCCCCCACCGGCAACGTGCCCGCCGCCCCCGACAGCCGGAAGTCCACGAAGCACGTGAAGGTGCGGAAGTACGGCTTGGCGTCGAGCGAATGCGTCAGCGTGCCGTTGACGGTCACGAAGCGCGGCGGCTGCAGCCGGAAGGTGGTGCTGATCGGCCGCCAGGGCGTGGGATAGCCGCGCTCGCGCCACAGGAAGTCGTACGAGCCGCCGGTGACGACGGTGAAGAGGTTGGGCAGGTCGATGGTGCTGCCGGCCCGGCGCAGCCGCACCTGCAGGCGCTGCTGCAGAGAGTAGTTGAGCAGCGAGGAGCGGAAGCCGGAGAGCGTCACGCCCCCCACCGTGGGGAAGCGGTTGCGCAGGTTCCCGAGGGTGTCCCGGTAGGTCAGCCCCGGGAAGTCCGGCTGGTAGCTGTAGGAGATCTGCGGGAAGAGGATGTGGCGGATCCCGCTCAGCCCGGCCACGCGCGGGTGGAAGGCGCCGTAGAAGGTCGTCGACGTGCCGATTCCGAGGTTGTAGACGCCCGCCGGCTGCCAGGGGTTGCCGAGCAGGTCCTCGCTGTAGAGCGCCGCCGCAGCATTCACGTTGGGGCTGACGTTGAGGAAGCCGAAGAGGCGGCGGCTGTCGGACAGCCCGCCCTGGGTGGCCATCACGCTCAGGGTGCTCGACGAGTCGCGCGTGCCCCGCTCGGCGACGGGGACCCCGTTCACCAGCGTCGTGTCCCACTCCGGCGTGAACACGGTGCGCGCCTCGCGGCGGTTCACGGCGCGCACGTTGAAGTTGTAGTAGACGGTGGACAGCGCCGGCAGGAAGGCGGCTCGCCCGCCGCTCGCGGCGCGGCCGATGGTGCGCTGGAAGACGGCCAGCGACAGGGTCGGCAGGTCCTCGGTGAGGCGCGGCAGCGGCGAGGCCACCGGGTCGGTATCGAGGTCCTCGCGCCGGCTCAGGTAGGCGTTGAGCGTGCCGAACGGGAGCCGCCGGTTGAGGGCCAGCGTCGAGACCAGGAAGCGATCGACGCGGTTGGCCAGCGGCTGGCCGGTGCGGGGGTCGCGGGTGAAGTCACGGCTCGAGGTGAAGTGGCCCTCGGCGGTCAGCCGCGTGGCCGGGTCGAGCGTCTGGTTGTGGGTCAGGTTGATGTCGTACTGGCGGGAGGCGTAGAGGGCCTCGCTGCTGGTGAAGCGCCCGTCGATCTGCCCGTACACGCGGTCGAGGTAGCGGTAGCGCCCCTCACCGCGTGCGATCCACGACGGCTCCTTCTCGTAGTAGTCCCCCGACACCGTCAGGTCCATGAAGTCGTTGGGCGCCCAGTAGTAGCCGAGGTTGCGGATGAAGCGCCCGTCCTGGGCGCTGAAGCCGATCTGCACCTGCGGGAAGAGCAGGCCCGAGTGGCGGTCGGGCTTGATGGGCAGCATGTAGAACGGGAAGGCCAGCAGCGGGATG
>CAYLSO010000299.1:0-8191 GCA_964386525.1 uncultured bacterium | reverse complement strand
CTGTCCCCTCCCACCCGTAACGCCCCCGTAACACGCGCTGTGCTTTTCTCCTGGCGGATGATCCCGACCGATTGCGACCCCCCAGGCCAGCCTCCGGTTCCTCTTCGTGAAGGAGCGATCATGACCCGCGCCCGAATCCGCCTTCTCCTTTTTCCCGCGTTTCTTCTCGCGGCTGCCGGCTGCGGCGGCCAGCGCCCCAGCGCGGTCACCGTCAAGGGTTCCGACACGATGGTCATCCTCGGCCAGCGCTGGGCGGAGACCTACATGGCCTCGCACCCGGGGGCGCCGATCCAGGTGACCGGCGGCGGCTCCGGCACCGGCATCGCCGCGCTCATCAACGGCACCACCGAGATCTGCCAGGCCTCCCGCCCCATGAAGGACGAGGAGCGCAAGCAGATCGCCGACAAGTACGGCCGCGAGGTCACCGAGATCGTGGTGGCGCGCGACGGCCTGGCGATCTACGTCGCCGAGACGAATCCGGTGGCCGAATTGACCCTCGGCCAGCTCAGGGACATCTACACGGGCACGATCACCGACTGGAGCCAGGTTGGCGGACCGAAGGCGCCGATCACGCTCTACGGCCGCGAGAACAGCTCGGGGACCTACGAGTACTTCAAGGAGCACGTGCTGGAGAAGGCCGACTTCGCGGCCGCCGTGCAGACGCTGCCGGGCACGGCGGCGGTGGTGAACGCGGTGGCCAAGGACCCAGGGGGCGTCGGCTACGGCGGCGCCGCCTACGCCAAGGGGGTCAAGGAAGTCGCCGTCAAGCGGGACGCCGACACCCCCGGCGTGCTGCCCAAGGAGGCGGCCATCCGCGACGGCAGCTATCCCATCTCCCGTGACCTGTACTTCTACCTGCGCGGCGAGCCGCAGGGGGCGGCCAAGCGGTTCATCGACTACGTGCTCTCGGCCGAAGGCCAGAAGCTCGTCACCGAGGTGGGGTACTTCCCGGTCCGGTGAGCGCCGGCCCCCTGACAGAGCCGGGGCCCGCGGCCCCGGGTCACAGCGCCACGCTGCGCCGCCTGCGCGCCTCCGGACGGTCCGCTTTGCGCGTGCGCGAGGCGGTCATCCAGGGGGCGTTGCGCGCCGCGGCCGTCGCGGCGGTGGCCGGCATCGTCCTCATCCTGGTCTTCGTGCTGCGCGAAGCGTTCCCGGTCCTGTTCGACCCGGAGACCCGCAAGGAAGCCGGCCTGCACGCGCTCACCGCCACGGCGATGTGGCAGCCGGTGGGGGACGTGCCCAAGTACGGCGTGCTGCCGCTGTTCATCGGAACGCTCAAGGTGGCCCTGGTGGCGATGCTCTTCGCCGTCCCGGTCGGCGTCATGGCCGCCGTGTTCACCTCCGAGTTCGCGCCCTACCGCTTGCGCGAGGCCCTCAAGCCGGTGGTCGAGGTGCTGGCCGGGATCCCCTCGGTGGTGCTCGGCTTCTTCGCCCTCATCGTGCTGGCCTCCTGGCTGCAGGCGCTCACCGGGGCGGTCTCCCGGCTCAACGCGCTCAACGCCGGCGTCGCCGTGGGCATCGGCGTCCTGCCGACCATCTACAGCCTGTGCGAAGACTCGCTGGCGGCGGTGCCGCGCTCCTACCGGGAGGCGTCGCTGGCGCTCGGCGCCTCGCCCTGGCAGACCGCCTGGTTCGTGACCCTGCCCGCGGCCGGCGTCGGCGTGACGGCGGCGATCCTACTGGGCCTGGCGCGCGCCATCGGCGAGACCATGATCGTGCTCATGGCCTCGGGCAACGCGGCCATCGTCTCGCCCAGCCTCCTCGACTCGGCCCGCACGCTGTCGGCCACCATCGCCGCCGAGCTGGCCGAGGTGGTGGTCGGCAGCCCGCACTACTCGGTGCTCTTCTTCCTCGGGGCGATCCTCTTCCTCGTCACCTTCGTCATCAACGCCGCGGCCGCGGTCCTCGTGACCCGCCTGCGCCGCAAGCTGCGCGGGGTATGAGCACGCGGACCCTCGCCGCTCCGGCGTCCGGCGGGGGCACCGCTCGCGCCGCCGGGCCCACGGCTCTGCCGCGTCGCCGCGCCGGGGCCGGCCTCGACCGCGCCCTGGCGGTGCTGACCGGCCTGGCCGCCCTGTTCATCGTCGGCATCGTCGCGGTGATCGTCGGCAACATCGTGATCTTCGGCTGGCGCACGGTCACCTGGGAGTTCCTGGCCGCGGCGCCGCGCCAGGGGATGACGGCGGGGGGCATCTTCCCGGCCATCTTCGGGACCGTGGCGCTGGTCTTCCTCATGATCGTCGCACTGGTGCCGCTCGGCGTCGGGGCAGCCGTCTACCTGAGCGAGTACGCGCGGCCGACATCGCGCTTCACGCAGCTGGTGCGCTTCTCGGTGAACAACCTGGCCGGCGTTCCGAGCATCGTCTTCGGGCTCTTCGGGCTGGGCTTCTTCGTGCAGTTTCTCGGGCGGGGCATCGACCGCGGCCTGGGGCTCGACGTGGTCTGGGGCCAGCCGGCGCTGGTGTGGGCCGCCCTGACCCTGGCCCTGCTCAACCTGCCCGTGGTGATCGTCACCGCCGAGGAGGCGCTGGCCGCCGTGCCGCGCGAGATGCGCGAGGCGTCGATCGCGCTCGGCGCCACGCGCTGGCAGACGGTGCGCCACGTGCTGCTGCCGCAAGCCCTGCCCGGCATCCTCACCGGCGCGATCCTGTCGGTGTCACGCGGGGCCGGCGAGGTGGCGCCGATCCTCTTCACCGGGGCCGCCTACTTCCTGCCGTACCTGCCGGCGTCGCCCACCGATCAGTTCATGGAGCTGGGCTATCATATCTTCGTGCTGGCCACGCAGTCGCCCGACGTGGACGCCACCAAGCCGCTGCTCTACGGCACCGTGCTGGTCCTGCTGCTGCTCACGCTCCTGCTCAACCTGACGGCGATCCTCATCCGCTCGCGGATGCGGGCCCGCCTGGCGGGGAGGAGGTAACCGTTCATGGAGACCGCGATCGTGGAGCCACCGCGGGCCGCCACGGCCCCCATCCCGGAAGGCGCCGCCCCGAGCCCCGGCCCGGCCGCGCCCGCCGCCCGCCCTCCGGCCCTCAGCACCCGCGACTACCGCCTCTTCTACGGCCCGCGCGAGGCCCTCAAGAGCGTCACCCTCGAGATCCCGGAGCGCACGGTGGTCGCCATCATCGGACCTTCGGGCTGCGGCAAGAGCACGCTGTTGCGCTCCTTCAACCGCATGAACGACCTCATCCCCGGCGTGCGGGTCGAGGGCGAGGTCCGGGTGGCCGGCCTCGACGTCTTTGCCCCCGAGACCGACGTGGTCGAGCTGCGCCGCCGCGTCGGCATGGTGTTCCAGCGGCCGAACCCGTTCCCCAAGTCGATCTTCGACAACGTGGCCTTCGGGCTGCGCATGCTCGGGCTCGGGGACCGCGGCGAGCTGGAAGCGCGGGTGGAGAGCTGCCTGCGGCAGGCGGCCCTGTGGGACGAGGTGAAGGACAGCCTGACGCGCTCGGCGCTGCAGCTCTCCGGCGGCCAGCAACAGCGGCTGTGCATCGCCCGCTGCCTGGCGGTCGAGCCGGAGGTGATCCTCATGGACGAGCCGGCCTCGGCGCTCGACCCGACGGCCACGGCGCGGATCGAGGAGCTCGTCCAGGAGCTGAAGGCCAGCTATACGATCGTGGCGGTGACCCACAATATGCAACAGGCGGCGCGCATCTCCGAGCGCACCGCCTTCCTGCTCTCCGGCCGGCTCGTGGAGTACGACACCACCAACCGCATGTTCACCAGCCCGCGCGAGAAGCTCACCGAGGATTACATCACCGGGCGATTCGGGTAGTCTGAAGGTGGCGGGGGCAGCCGGAGTGGGCGCCGCTGGCGGCGCCGGCGTCGCTGCCGCCGCCGCGGACCGACGGGAGACACGCGTGGAACGGCACTTTCATCAGGAACTCGAGACCCTCAAGGAGCAACTCCTGCGCATGGGCGGGCGCGCCGAGGCGATCGTCAACAAGGCGGTCGAAGCCCTCAAGCGGCGCGACGTCGAGCTGGCCCACGCCGTCTTCGAGGACGACCGCTTCCTCGACCAGATGGAGATCGACGTCGAGGAACGCTGCGTGAGCCTCCTGGCCCTGCAGCAGCCGATGGCGGGAGACCTGCGCTTCATCACCGCGGCGCTCAAGATCTCCAACGACCTCGAGCGCGTCGGCGACCACGCCGTCAACATCGCCGAGGGGGCGGTGGCCCTGGCGGGCATGCCCCAGCTCAAGCCGCTGGTCGACATCCCCCGGATGGCCGACCTGGCACTGGCCATGCTGCGCGAAGCCCTCGACGCCTTCGTGCACCGCGACTCGGCCACCGCGCGGCGCATCTGCCTGCGCGACGACGACGTCGACAACATGAACCGGCAGCTCTTCCGGGAGCTGGTCTCCTACATGATCGAGGACCCGTCCACGGTGAGCCGCGCCCTCGAGTTCATCCGCGTCGCCCACAACCTCGAGCGGGTCGCCGACATGGCCACCAACGTGGCCGAGGAGGTGGTGTTCATCGCCGAGGCGCGGATCATCAAGCATCATCACGAGGAGCGGCAGGAAGAGGGGCCGCGGGAGTAGGGCGGGGGCCGGCGGGCCCGCCGCCCGGCGGGCTCAGCGAGTCGTCTGGGCTTGGCTCTCGGTGATGGGCGCGAAGATGTTCGCCGCCGGGTTGTGCGCCCAGAACAGCGACGCCATGGTGACCATCAGGCAGACCACCAGCAGGAACAGAAGAAAGCTCTCCGGGGCTTCCCGGGGCTGACGGGTGCGGGTCGGGGGCAAAACAGGCTTCTGAGCCATTGCGTGAGGGCCTCCTCGTAAGGATTCTCCCCCGTTATCGGCCGGTCCCGCCTGAGATTGACCTTTCCCGGCGAACCCCACCCCGGGGCTCATGCCTGCCGGCCCACGGCCCCCGGACTTCCCCACCCTGTATCCACGGGGATACGCAGATTCTGAGGAATCCCCCGAGATCCGACCGGCATGCCGTCCCTGGGTGCGGGCGCCCCCCCAGCCCAAGCCTTGCGTTCACAACCGGATACGATTATCCTCTGCGACCCCCGCTACCCGGCATGAGGTGTGCCTTGGCTTCCCGCCGGAGGATCGACTTCAAGTGCTGGAGAGCACGGGCGGGAAGGCAACCGGGTAGGGGGGTGCGGTCATGAAGGCACGGACGGCGAATCCGGGGCGGGGGGCGGTCGCGATGCTGGTGGCACTGTCCGCTTCCGTGTGCGGAGCGGGGGCAGCGGCGGCCGGCATGGCTTCGCTGCCGGAGATGGTCGGCAGTCGAGCTGTCGGATTCCACACTCTGGAGCGCTATAGCGACGGCTACTGGTCCCGTCCGGCGCTGGTCCTGGCGCGCAGCGCGAGGGAATGGAACACGGCGATGGCGCGGCTCGAGGCCGAGGGGGCCTTCCTGGTGCTGCCCGGACCTGCGGCCCCGAGCGTGGATTGGACTCGGCATGTCGTCGTCCTTGTGGCTGCCGGCGAGGGAGCTTACGGGGCGGTTGAGGTGCAGCGGGTGATGCGGAACGGGAGGCGGCTGGTGGTCCGCGTCGCCGTCGAGCCCGCCGGGTATCTCTACGGCGTCCACACGCCCTATCACCTGGTTGCCGTGGACCGCGCCCTTCTGCGCACCGTCGGCCGCGTCGAGGCCGAGTACGTGAGCCCGGACGTCCCGGTCCCGCCGATGTCCGTGGACGTCACGGGGGAGACGGATGAGGATTCCGGGATGCCGACCGAGACGGCCGCGTCCTGGGCCGGGGTGAAGGCTCTCTATCGGTGAGGCCCGCGCGGATCGCCTCCGCCGCCTGCGATGAGGGCCCACCCCGGGTAATGCAAACGGCCCCGCTCCGTGGAGGAGCGGGGCCGTCGCTATTCCGCCCCGGCCGGGTCGGGCTGACCCGGTCCGGGGGAGGCTGGGGTTCCTACTTCAGATACAGGACCCGGGACACGGTCGCGACTCGCTGGCCGCCCACGGTGGCGCGCAGGAAGTACACCCCACGCGTCGCCGAGGCGCCGTCGTCCGTCCGCCCGTCCCAGGACGCTTCGTAGCGGCCCGGGGCCACGTAACCGCTCACCAGCGAGCGGACCAGGCGCCCGGCCACGTTGTAGATCCCGATCTGCACGTCCGCGCCTTCGGCCTGGTTCACCGCATAGGCGATGGTCGTGGTCTGCGCGAAAGGATTGGGCGTCGGCTGGTAGAGCTCGAGCTGTGAGCCGACCCCGCCGTCCGGCGACGTGCCGGGGACGCCCTGCTGCAGGCCGCCATCCGTACCGGAAGGCGCGTCCTTCGCGTGCTTGCACTCGTGGATCTGGATGTTGCCACCGTCCATGAAGCCCTCGGTCGCGAACACGACCTGGTTGGTCTGCGCGTCACGGACCTCGATGCAGTAGAAGTCGGGCGTGCCGCAGCCGCCACTGCGGTCCGGCTGGTTGCCCGGCTCGCCGTGGTCCTCGGCCCGCGCCGTAAACGTCGCGGCGCTGGTCTTCTTCCCGCCGTTGAGGCTGTACGCGCCGGTCCCGCCGAACTCGATCCAGTTGCTATCACCCTTCGGCGAGCACGGACCCTCGGTGCCGTCGTTGCCACAAGCCAGCACGTGCGCGTCATGGCTGTGGAAGTTGAACACCTCTTCCTTGCCGATGCGCTCGATGTGCTGCCACGAGCCGCTCGGCGGCGGACCGACGTTGCCGCCGAAGCTGCTCTCCTTGTGGCCGGACTTCATGTTGCCGTTCAAGAAGCCGCCCATGGTCAGCCAGCAGCAGAAGCACGGCTTCGTGGTCAGCACGTGCTCGCAGGTGCTCTTGCAGCCGTTGGCGTCGGTGATCTCGAGCGTGTAGGTCGCGGCCCCGCCCACCTACTGAACCCGCGGCCGGGGAATCGCCGGCCGGACCGCGAATGGACCCTGGCTCCGGATTCGCAGAGCCGACGGCCCCGCTCCCCGATGGAGCGGGGCCGCTGCCTACGGCGGGGGCATCGTGAAGAACGCCCGATGTGTCCGCGTGCCAGCCAGACGACTGAGAACGGCCCCGGGCCCACGGGCTCCGCAACCTCCGGCCCTCTCCGCGACCGGGCGACCGGACAAAAGCGGGTGGCCACCTCCGCTTCGCAGAGGTGGCCACCCAGGGCTAGAGACTGTGCCTTGACCTAGGCTCGTTGCATATCACCGCACGTACAGCACCCGCGACTGGCCGACCGACTGGCCGGCGACCATGGCGCGCAGGAAGTAGACTCCCTGCGTCACGGACACGCCGCCGTCGCTACGACCGTCCCAGACCGCCGTGTAACGGCCCGCGGTCTGGAAGGTGTTCACGAGCCTACGCACGAGGCGACCGGCCACGTCGTAGATGCCGACCTGGACGTCCGCGCCCGCGCTCGCGTTGACCGCGTAAGCGATGGTCGTGGTCGCCGTGAACGGGTTCGGCGTCGGACGGTACAGCTCGAGAGCGCCGACCAACACGTCGTTGCTCCCGTCGCCCGAAGTCGAGACCTCACCAGGCGTGCTCTTGGAGGTCGAGTACTCCTCGGCGCACGCCGGGTCGATGGGGATGCCGCGGCCGTTGTTGATGCCGTCGGAGCAGTCGCTGATCATGCAGTAGCGGTGATCCTGCGCGTCGGCGTTCTCGGCGTCGAGCTGCGCCAGCAGCGCATCCATGTCCTCGATCAGCTCGCCCAGGTTCTTGGCATCCGGGAAGCTGCCCTTGCACGGGTTCGGCGTGTTCGGGTCGAGGGAGATCTTCGCGCCGTTGCTGGCGATCAGCTCCAGCGTGCCGGTGCAGTAGTTGGCCAGGAGACCCGCGAACTGCCGGTGGGCCTGCTTCTTGCAGTCCATCGGCCGCGGCGGGTTGATGTTGGCGCAGAAGCCGCCGAAGTCGTCACTCCAGTTGAAGGCCGTGGAGTTGGCGTCGATGCAGGCGGCGATCTGCGTCACCTGGTCCTTCGTGAACTTGGTGCTGCCGTTGCCCTTCTGAGCGCACTGCTGGCCCCAGAAGCCGACCGTCCGCGGGCAGTTCGTGCCGCACGGCTTGGTGGTCACGACCACCTCGCAGCGGCTCTCGCAGCCCTTGGCGTCGGTGATCTGCAGCGTGTAGGTGCCGGCCAGGCTCACCGTGATGCAGCGGGTGGTGGCGCCGGTGGACCACAGATAGGTCAGGCCCGCGACGTCGGGACCGCACAGCTCGGTGCTGGCGCCCTCGCAGATCTCGAGCTCGCCGGTGATCGCGCAGGTCGG
>CAYLSO010000298.1:0-2079 GCA_964386525.1 uncultured bacterium | reverse complement strand
GCGCCGCGGCGTTCCCCGCGATCAGCTGCGCTGGGTGCAGGCCTCGCCGCGCACCCGCGCGCTCACGGCCGAGACGGCCACCGCGACGGTCGAGCTGTCGAAGCTCGGCACGCCGCTCGAGCGCGAAGAGCTGGCCGCCACCCTGCGCGCCAAGCTGGGCTTCGGCCAGACCCGCGACGCGGCGCAGGAGACCGGCGCCCTGCCCGAGGGTTGGCAAGAGGCCGTGGTGCCCGAGGGCGGCTGCGCGCTGGTTCCCGATCCCGCCCGGCGGCGGCGGCAAGCGCGCGTGGCGACCGGCGCCGCCATGGCGCTGGGCGCCGGGGCGCTCTGGCTCGTGCTGAAAGCGACGAGCGATCTCGCCATCGTGCCGCCGGCGGCGATCGTGTGTGCCGCGGCGGCGGGTCTCGCCTGGGGCGCGCTGTGGTTGTGGCGCGGGCGCCTGGAGTGGCATCTCGATAGCGGCCACATCACCCTGCGGCGCCGTTTCGGGCCGCGGCTGCGCGACGTCTTCGAAGCGCGCTCGCTGGAGCTGGTCGTCTCCTCCGACGGCGACGGCGACACCTGGTATGGGCTCGAGGCCCTCGCCGCCGCCGAACCGGAGCCGGTGGCGCCGTGGACGCGTCGGCGCGGGGCGACCCGCTCGCGGCGCCCGATCGCGCACTCCATCCGCGACCCGGTCGTGCCCCGGCGGCTGGGGGCGTGGCTGGCTCAGCGGGCGGGCCTGCCGCTGCGCGACCGGACGACCGAGGGGGCGCGCACCGCCGACCTCGCCGCCCTGCGCGCCGAGCTCGAGAAGACCGGAAAGGTGGGGCGGCTCGCCGCGCGCCTGATCGTCAGGATCCAGCTGCAAAGGAACGCCCAGCCAAAGGGTTAGCGGGAGCCGGCCAGCCGGGCGCCGAGGCGGGCGGCGGGCGGGAGGGCGCGTTCGCGCCGACCCGCCCGGGACCCAACCTCACGTTCAACCCCCTGGGTCCCTCTGCCGATAACGAGTTGCGGGTTTTCCGCGCTGTCGCTCTCGGCCCCCCACCGGCCGGGTGCCCTTCTTTCAGGCACGACGGAGGCCACGGATCCGATGTGGGAGAACACGCTGCTCAAGATCCGCCTTTCCCTCAAAGGCAGACCCATCCGCACGTACGTCTTCAATCAGGATTGCGTCATGGTCGGGCGCAACCCGGACGCGGACGTCCACCTCGACAACGAGGGGATCTCCCGCGACCACCTCAAGATCGAGAGGACCCCCGGGGGGTTCCTCGCCGAGGATCTAAACAGCGCCAACGGGACATTCGTCAACGACCGCCCGATCAAGCGGCAGTACCTCCAGCACGAGGACGTGATCCGGATCGGGAAGTTCTCCCTGTGGCTGAGCGTGGAAGAGGACCGGCGGGCGGGTGCCGCGACCAAGGCGGCGGTCCAACCCGGGACCATGGGCGGCACCACCGTCCTGACCACCTCCGAGCTGCGCGAGATGATGGAAGCCGCGCGGCAATCCGAGCCCGCCCCGCCACCGGACCCCAAACCGGAGCCCGCCCCGGCAGCCGTGGCGGCCCTGACGCACCGGGCGCAGGTCTTCATCGTGCTCGGCCTGCTCTTCGCGTTCGCTCTGGGATCGTTCTTCGGTGCGGGGAGCATGTGGTACATCTGCCGATGAGGACCCTGCCCGCCGTGCGCTTCTCGGGTGCGGCTCCCTCGCCGGCCGCGGGCGGCCGGGCCTGACCCGGTCCCGATGAATCTCGTCAGCCAGCTGAAGGCCGAGCGCCGCGTGCAGAAACTTCGCACGGCGAACCGGCTGGACGCCGAGGATCTGCGCCGCGTCGAGGACGAGCTCGCGGCGATGGGGCCGGCGGCCATCGGGCCGATGCTCCGCTGCCTGTCCCACGGCGAGGCCCGCAAGCCCGCGCTCCGGGTCCTGGAACGGCTGGTCGGCAACGAAACGCTCGATACCTACGTCGAGGCGCTCTCCTCACCCAACCCGGTGATCGCCTCCGGGGTCACCCAGGTGCTGGCCAAGAGCCGCAGCTTCGACGCCACCCGTCTGATCGCTCTCTTGACCGCTCCGCGCCCCGCCAAGCCGACCCTCGA
>CAYLSO010000297.1:0-7361 GCA_964386525.1 uncultured bacterium | reverse complement strand
TCAGCTCGTGGCGGCGCTTGGTCACCGGGTTCCAGACCAGGATGTCGCCGTTGAGGCCGTGGAAGTCCTTGCCGTTGTCCTTGGCCGGCGTGCACCAGTCGTCGTAGTCGGCGGCGCGCATCTCGTGGGGGTAGCCGTCCTTGAGCACCCAGCCGATCCCGATGATGAAGATCGCCGGGTAGTGCTCGGAGATGACCTTGCTCTCGCGCTGCTTGCGCGGCAGGTCGGGGTACATCTCGAGGATCTCCTCGGCGTGCAGGAACTTGAGCTCCTCGGGCAGCTCCGGATAGCGCGGGTCCTTGAGCTTGGGGAACTCCTTGAGGATGAACGTCTCGGCGCCCTTGATCACCTTCCAGATCCGGCGCACCGTGTCCTTGAGGGTGTCGAGGTTGCGCATGTCGGCGGTGATGCGCTTCTCCCAGTCCCACTGGTCCACGTAGGACGAGTGGTCGTGGTCGAGGAAGTAGTCCTTGCGCACCGCGCGCATGTCGGTGTTGATGCCCTCGCCGACGTCACACAGGAAGGTCTTGAGCGCCATCCGCTTCCACTTGGTCGCGGCCTGCACCACCTGGCACTCCATGCGCTTCTCGAGCCCCAGCCCGCAGGGGAAGTCGATGGGAGTGCGCGAACCGTCGCGGTCGAGGTAGTCGTTGACGCCGCTCTCCTGGGTGACGATGAGCGGCACCTCGACGGTGAACAGGTTCAGCTCCCGGTTGAGGTTCTCCATGATGTACGTCTTGAGCAGGTGGGTGGCCTTCGCCGTCTCCTTGTTGTCGAGGAGCGGGCGGTAGTCGGACGGCAGGATCTTCTCGACCTCCGGGTACGTGCTGACGCCTGGACCTGCCAGATCCGCGACCTTGCCGGACTTGTTATCCGTCATGTTCCGTTCTCCTTCGTGGATGGATGACGCGCCGCCGGGGCGGGTCTGCCGCTCGCCGGGCGAAGCGGGCGCGAGGGGGAAAGCGATGCGATCCCTGGCGAGGGGACGACGACGCTCCTGTCTGCGGCGCCCTGGGGATGCATGGTGGATCCTGGGTGCGGGAAAGCGAGGCTCGGCGGTCCGGAAGGGCCGCCGTCCGGCGCATTGTACGCGGGCGGACGCGCCGCGTCTATTCGCGTGGATCCGGCGCCGGGCCACCCGGGCACCGGGGCACCCGGGCACCGGGGCACCCGGGCACCCGGGACCCGCGGGGCGCTAGATGCTCGAACGCGGGCGGGCGGCCGCCACCGCGGCCACCACCAGCCAGCCGAGGTTCTCGATGAGCTTTTGCGCCCCGATGCGCGAGGCGCTCGCCTTGCCGAAGCAGCCGCACTCGAAGTCGAGGCCGCGGGCCCAGGCCGCGCCCACCGCCACGGTGAAGCCGATCATGAGCACCAACAGGATCACCGCCCCGGCGCGCGGGCGCACGCCCAGCACCAGCGCCAGCCCCGCCAGCAGCTCGACCCACGGCAGCGCCATGGCGATGAAGTTCTGGCTCCACAGCGGGGCCAGCCGATAGTTGTGCACCTGCTGCGCGAAGTTGGAGAGATCGCCGATCTTGCCGAGCGCGGCGACGAGGAAGAGCACGCCGATGGCGAGCTGGGCCAGCCGGACGGTCATGCGGTGCGCGAGGAAACCGCGGATGGCGCCCATCACCGCGCCCCTCCCGCCGCACCCT
This sequence comes from uncultured bacterium, assembly GCA_964386525.1. GTDB lineage: Bacteria > Eisenbacteria > RBG-16-71-46 > RBG-16-71-46 > DASYSL01 > CAYLSO01. The sequence goes on along the minus strand of CAYLSO010000297.1, from coordinate 5,703 downwards.
TGACCGTCGGATAGCCCGCCCCCTGCCACTCGGGATAGCCGCCCATGTAGACGAGCACCTTGCGCTGCCCGGCGTCGATGAGCAGCGAGGCCAGGTCCTTCGACAGCTCGCAGTCGGCGCCGCCGCAGTAGACGATGACCGGCTTGCCGCCCGCGGCGAAGCGCTTGAGCAGCGACTGGTCGCGGGCCACCTCATCGAACGGCAGGCTGACCGCTCCCTGGATGTGGCCCTCGGTGTACTCCTCGGGCGTGCGGGCATCCACGATGACCGCGGCGCCGGCGTCGAAGAACTGCTTCACCGTGGCGAGCTTGGCGTCGAGCGGCTCCTTGAGATCGGGGATCGCGGGCAACGGCGGCGCCGGCGGGGAGTCCGCGGGCTTGAGCGCCGGCGCCGGCAGGGCCACGACGGCCACCGGCTTCTCGGCCGGCGCTTGCGCGCCCGGCCCCGGCGCCGGCTGCGCCCCGGGGTCCGTCGCCGCAGCGGCGATCTGACCGCCCGGCTGCGGCGGCTGCCCGGTCGGCGGCGGCCCATCCGCGCCCCCGCTGACCACCGCCGGCTCCGCCGGCGCCACGCCCGCGCCGCCGGTGGGACCCTCGGCCGGCGGCCGCGCACCCTGCAACTCTTCGAGGCTCTTGAGGGCGACGTCCTTGCGCACCCAAGCCAGAGCCTTGGACGGGTTGGCCTGCTGCTGCAGCGCGTTGTAGGCGACGCCCAGCGCGAATCCGGTGACGACGATCAGCAGGATCCCCGTGACCAGACGGGATCCCGTCTCGCCCGTCCCGTGGTGCGTCCACTCGACCATGGTCGGCTCTCCGATCGAAGACGATGCCGGCGCGTCCGGCGCGCGATCTCTCGACACCTGATTATAACCGATGGCGCGGCGGTCCGCGGACGCCGGGAGGCGGCGGCGGGGACGCGCGCCCCCGCCGCCCGGCTCACACGATGCGGAAGTAGTCCACCAGCACGCAGCGGCGTTTGCGCGTAAACGTGCGCGCCGTCGTCATTCCCTCGCCGGTCGGCGAGGCGATGGTGAACGAGGTCGGCCCCTCGCCACCCATGCCGAGGCCGGCGTAATTGGGCGCATTCTTGACGAAGATTGAACAGTCCATGAGCCGCGCCATGGCGGAGAGGCGCTCGATGTTCTTCGAGTAGATGCTGGCGGTGTGGCGGAAGCCGTGCTCCGCCGCCTGCGCCCACTCCATCGCCTCCTCGGCGCTCGCCGCGCGCACCAGCGGCAGGACGGGCATCAGCATCTCGGTCCACACGAAGGGGTGGTCGGGCGGCACCTCGCACAGGATGATGCGCACCTCGGGGCCGACCGCCACGCCGATCCGCTTGAGGATCACCGCCGCGTCGCGCCCCACCAGCTCGCGGTTCACCACCGAGTGGTGGCGCGGGCCGTTGTCCTTCTCGAGCGTCAGCCGGCGCAGCTGCTCGATCTGCAGCGCCGAGGCCTCCCAGGCACCGTGGCGCAGCATGGAGGCCTTGAGCGCCGCGGCCGCGCGCTCGACCGCGAAGACTTCCTTCTCGTCGGTGCAGATGATGTTGTTGTCGAACGAGGCGCCGGCGACGATGTCGCGCCCGGCGGCCACGAGGTCGGCGGTCTCGTCCACCACCACCGGCGGGTTGCCCGGGCCGCCGGCGATCACCTTCTTGCCCGAGGCCATCGCCTCCTTCACCACGGCCGGACCGCCGGTGACCACCAGGAGCCGCGTCTTGGGGTGGCGCATCATGGCCTGCGCCGACTCGATGGTCGGCTCGGCCACGGTGGTGATGACGTTCTCCGGACCGCCGGCCTCGGCCACCGCCTCGTTGAACAGCGAGATGGTGATCTGGCAGACGCGCTTGGCCGACGGGTGCGGCGCGAAGACCACGGTGTTGCCGCCGGCGACCATGCCGAGACCGTTGTTGATGATGGTCTCGCTCGGGTTGGTGGACGGGCCGGCGGCGCCGATGACGCCGTAGGGCGCCCACTCCGTGAGCGTCAGCCCGTGGTCGCCCGAGTAGACGTGCGGCTCGAGGTCCTCGATGCCGGGCGTCTGGTTGATGACCAGCAGGTTCTTCCTGATCTTGTCCGCGACGCGCCCCATGCCGGTCTCGCTCACCGCCAGCTCGGCCAACAGCCGCACGTTGTCGCGCAGCTTGCGGCGCACGTTCTCGAGACACGCGGCGCGCACCCACAGCGGCAGCGCCACCAGCTGGCGGTGCGCCGCCGCGGCGGCGCGCACCGCCGGCTCGAGGTCGGGGAAGACGCCGCGCATCTGCTTGGGCCCCAGGTTCTGCGCTCGGTCGGGCTGCGCCGCCGCCTGGCGCGCCGCCGCTTCCCGCACCGCCGCGCCGGCGACGTGCGCCGCGCTGCCTGCCGAGGCGGGGCCGGCGGGCCGCGCCGGCGCCCCCAGCCAGCCGTCGGGCGAGCGCGAGCCGAAGGCCCGGCCGACGTGACGCGAGGTCTCGGAATCGGACGGGGCCAGGCCGCAGGTCGGGGCATCGCCGGCGGCCGCGGCGGCGGCCCGCGGCGGCGCCGTCCGGGTCGCGTCCGGCGGCGCGGACTCGGGCAGGAGCCCCTGCGCGGCCAGCTCGCTCGTGACCTTCTCGATGAGGGCGCGGGTCTGTTCGGGAGTCAGGTCCATCGTGAGCCTCGCAGGTTGGCCGGCGGGACAGGCCGCGGCGCAAGCGGGGTCAGTTTCCCCGAGGCGCCCGCGCCAGGCAACCGGCAAATGCGCCGCGGGCCCGCCCACGCGCCCGGACGCCTACAGGCGCCGCGGCGGCAGGTCGAGCACGTAGAAGCGGGTGCCGATGCGCTGCACGCGGAACACGATGCTGGTCCGGCGCGACTGCGGGATCAGCGGGTCTCCGACCGCCACCGGCTCGCCGCTCTCCAGGAGATCGAGGTCGAACACGAAGCTGTCGCGGCTGAGCGCGCGCCCGCCGGTCACCCTCGCCGGCAGGCAGGCGCCGCGCTGCTGCGTGCAGTACTTCTCGAGCAGCTCTGCCGCGTCGTCCGGGGCCACCGAGGGGATCAGGTCGCGCAGCGGCTTGAGATCACCGGAGAAGTCCTCGGCCGCCAGGGAGAAGTCGCCGGCGGCCAGCGAGTGAAGGAAGCGCTCCAGCACGCCGAGCGCTTCCAGCGCGTCCGCGGTGCGCAGCGCGCCGGAGTTGAGCGGGTGGCGGCGATGATCGTCCCCGCCCCCGCCGGCGCAGGAGACGAGCGCCGCGCACACCAGCGCCGCGGCCAGGACCGTCGGGGCGCGGGGCATCCCGGCCCGAGCGCTCCCGGCACGACCTGGGGAGGCAGATCGGCGAATCATGCGCGGAGTCTAGCCAGGAGTTCGCGGGGAGGAAACCACGGATTCCTTGAGACGTGCTCTGGCCCCGGCGTGGGAATCATGGGAAACCCCACCGGAGCCAGCTCTGTCCCGGCCTGAGGGCTCGTGCATGAAACGACCTCGCCCGCTCTCGCCGCCATCCCCGACCCGGCCCAGTGCGGCTTCGGGCCGGTGGTCGGCGGCCGCGCGCCGCTCAGCGCCCGAGCACGATGAGCTTGCGGGTCGAGGTCTGCCCCGCCCCCTGCACCTGCAGGAAGTAGAGCCCGGGGCCGGCGCCCTCCCCGCCCCCGGCCGGATCCCACGATAGCCACAACTCGCCCGCGGCGGCGGGCGCGTCGTGCAGCACGCGCACCAGCCGGCCGCGAGCGTCGAGCACGCGGGCCGTGAGCCGCGGCGCCGGGACGCCCAAGCGTACGAGCGCGCGCACGGCGCCCGCGACCACCGGATTCGGCCGCGGTGATTCGAGCGCCAGCGCCGGGATCGGCCTGCCGCGCTCCGCCCCGGTGACGAACACCACCGGCCGCTCGCGCACCGAGCGGCCGTCGCCCACCACCGTGAAGCGCACCCGGCCGCGACCCTCGAAGCCCGGCACGACGATGCGCGCGCGCCCGTCGGCGTCGGTCGGAGAATCGGGCAGGAGCACGAGGACCCCGGGCGGCGCGGCCGGGAGCGAGGCCACGGGACCCGCTTCCCCGTCGAGCCACTCGGCGACTGCGTAGACGTCGCCGGGCGCGAGCCCCGCCCGCGGCCGCCCGCGCCGGTCGGCGATCTGCACCGCCAGCACCAGCGTGTCGGGCGCCTCGCCGCCCAGGTACACGGTGTCGGTGGAGGCCGCCGCCGTGCCGAAGGTCGGATAGATCCACGCCGCCCCCTGCCGGTCGCCTTCCTGCAGCGAGCGGCGCACCACGCCCTCGTCCTGGTAGGCGAGCATCACGTGCTGCTGCTCCTGCACGTGGCCGAGCCGGAACCAGTGGCCGAACTCGTGGGTCAGCGTGGTCGGCAGGTCGTACGACCCCGGATCTTCCGAGCCGTCGAGGGACCAAGGCTTGTCGCCGTTCACCTCGATGTCGGCTTCCAGGCGCTCGCCGCTGAGCGAGTCGATGCCCGACCAGGTGACCGCGATCCAGTTCGGGTTGTGCGGCCACGGGGAAGTCCAGCCGATGACGTCGGTGCTGTCCTTGTCGCGCGCCGCGCGCTGGTCCGTGAAACCACCGAAGACGAAGCGCCCGTACGAGAACGGCGCGGCGTGCCACGCCTCGGCGGCGCTCACCACCATGTCGCGCGTCACCTCGCCCGCCCACGGGAAGCCGTCCGGGTTGACGCGGAAGACCATCGGCAGGCGGGTCTCGGCCCACGAGTCGCCGGCGTACTGGAAGAGGACGCCATACTCGGCGCCGCCGTACCACGGATCGCCGTCGCTCCAGCCGCCGTCCGGGGTCCACACCTTGACCGCGCCGCTCAGCACCTGCGGCGAGCCGTCGCGCCCCGGCGCCGGCACGAGGCAGCGGATGCGGGTGTCCGACCACGCCACGATCGGGGCGCGCACGCGCTCGAAGAACCCCTGGAAGAACACGCCGCTCGGGCCCTGCGTGTCGCCGAAGCCCGTGCCCGTCACCTCCACGGCGATGCTGTCGTCGGCCACCGCCGGCCCGGAGGACGGCTCCGCACCCGTGACGCGCGGCGCGGGCGTGACGGCCGGCGCCGCCAACGCCGCCGGCGCCGCCCGTGACGCGCCCTCCAGCACCTCCACCCCGTCGCGCCCGCCGGCCAGCCGCCAGCCGCGCGGCGCGCTCTCCAGGCGCACGCGCACGCGCTGGCCCGGGGTGAAGCGCCCTTCCTCCTCCGCCACCCAGAGCACGCCGTCCCGGTAGCCGCCGAGGATGGTGAAGCGCTCGCCGCCCGGTTCCAGCACGATGTCGGTCACCGGGTAGCCGCCATCGCCGAGACGCGACTCGAGCCGCGCGACGCGCCCCTCGACGAGGCGCGTACCCGGCGCGGCGGCGGGCGCGACCGCGCCGGGAGCGCGCGCGGCGGCCGCCGCCGCGTCCACCACGCCCGGTGCCGCCGGCCAGACAGCCAGCCCCAGGCCCCAGGCCGCCGCGCCGTGCAGCACGGCGCGCAGGGCGGCTCGGGTTCGACGCGGGGTAGACGCTGGTTGCCGCATGGCGATCACCTGTCTCCCTGGCGGCTCCGTGGGGGAGGGCGGAGCGCCCGACGGTTCAGACCGCAGCCGGGATGGAGCTCTCCGCGGTCTCTTCCTCCGGCACGCCGTGCGGGCCGGAGGCCAGCCAGTCCTTCAGCACGCGCGTGGCGCGGCAGTCGTCGGAGTTGTACTCGACGGCGCGCTCGAGGCACCCGCGGTCGCCCGTGCGCAGCC
>CAYLSO010000296.1:0-8336 GCA_964386525.1 uncultured bacterium | reverse complement strand
CTTGCGGCCGGGCGAGGTCGCGGGCCCGATCCGATTGCCGGTCGGCTACGGCATCGTGCAGTGCTACGACAAGAAGGAGGAGAGCCTCTCGCCGTTCTATCTCGTGCAGGGAGCCGCCGGCGAGAAGGTGGCGCGCCAGTGGGCGGACAGCCTGGCCTACGCCTGCGCCGAGTCGCTGCACGCGCGCGCCCGCAGCCCGCGCGACTTCGACCGCTACGTCCGCGAGCGCGGCTACGACACGGGTACCGTCTCCTGGCTGCCCGGCACCGCGGCGATGCCGCCGTTTGGGCACACCGGCCTGCAGCAGGACGCGCGCGCTCTCGGCAAACCCGGCCTGCTGCCCGGCGTGTATCTCCAGGCGACGAGCTACTACCTGGTCTTCCTCGACAGCATCGGCGCGCCCGGTCCGGCCACCTGGGAGATGGCGCGCGACCGGGCCCTCGTCGATCACTACCGCACCGAGCTGGCGCGGCAGGCGGAGCGGGCGCTGGCGGCGGTGCGCGCCGAGCTTGCGGCCGGCGTGCCGTGGGACAGCGCCGCCGCCCCGTGGGGCGGGGGGCTCGGCTTCGCCCACCGCCGCGGATCGGGGCTGCCCGGGATCGAGGAGACGGCCGCCGTGGACTCGGCGCTCTACGGCTCGCCGGCGGTGCGCCTGAGCGACCGCGACGCGGCCGTGTTCCCGGGACGCCGCGGCGCCACCCTGCTGCAGCTGGTGCAGCGCGAAGCGCCGGCCGCGCTGGCCGCCGCCGAGCGCGACGCCTACCGCGAGGCGATGATGGAGCGCTCGTTCTACGACTACTTCCAGCAGCTGAAGAAGCGCTTCCCGGTGCGCATCCTGCGCGCCGACCTGCGCACCGAGCTGCCGGCGCCGCCCGAGCTCTAGGGCCGGGACGCCGCGCCAACAGGGAACCGGCCGACGTGACGGAGCCCCGCGAGAAGCGCCTGCTCCTGGCGCTGGTGGACGTGTCGCTCGCCGACTGCGACCACCTCGACCGCTTCGCCGGTGGCCGCTGCGAGGTGGCGCTGGTGGTCGTCCCGGATGCCGGCGCCCCGGTCGCCCGCTGGGCCGAGGTCGGCGGCTATCCCTGCACCACCGACCTGCGCCGCCTGAGCGCCGTGGTGGCCGACGCCGTGGCCGTGGGCGGGGCTTCGGCGCGGCGCGAGGACGCCCTGGCGATCGCCTCCCTCACCGGGGCGCGCGCCGCCGTGCTGCCTCCCGCCCACGGCGCCCACGCCGCGGCCGACGCCGCCCCGCCGACCGGCGCCGCCGCCCGGCGCCTCGACACGGCCTTCGACGAGCTCTTCGGAGCCGCCGGCGACGATCGCCCATGAGCCCCGCCCCGCCCGGGCGTCGCGCGCCCATCCGCCGGCTCGACGAACCCACCGCCGCGCAGATCCGCGCCGGCGAGGTGATCGAGCGCCCGGTATCGGCCCTCAAGGAGCTCATCGAGAACGCACTCGACGCCGGCGCCCGGCGCGTCGACATCAGCGTGCGCCGCGGCCTCGAGCACGACCTCGAGGTGGCCGACGACGGCACGGGCATCCCGCGCGCCGAGGTGCTGCTGGCGCTCGAGCCGCACGCCACCAGCAAGCTCGCCGAGATCGACGACCTGCAGCGCTTGGCCACCCTCGGCTTCCGCGGCGAGGCGCTGCCGGCCATCGCCCGCGCCGCGCGCCTGACGCTGGCGACCCGCGCCGCCGAGGAGGACGAGGGCTCGACGGTGACCGTAGAGGGCGGCGAGGTGGGGGAGCTGCGGCCCGCCGGCCGGCCACCGGGCACCACCGTCACGGTGCGCGACCTCTTCTTCAACGTGCCGGCGCGGCGCAAGTTCCTGCGCTCCACGGCCGGCGACCTGCGCGCCGCGGCCCGGCTGGTCTCGGCGTACGCCATCGCCTTCCCCGAGGTGGCCTTCCGCTTCACGGTCGACGGCCGCGAGCGCTTCGCCGCCGCCCCCGCCCGCACCCTCGCCGAGCGCGTGGCCGCCGTCTTCGGCCAGCGTTTCCTCGACCAGTGCCTGCCGGCCGAGGAGGAGCGGCCCGGCGTGCGGGTCACCGCGCTGCTCGGCGTCCCGGAGCTGGCGCGCGTCACGCGCGAGGCGCAGATCTTCCTGGTCAACCGCCGCTGGGTGCAGAGCCCGCTGTTGTCGCAGGCCGTACGCCACGCCTACGGCAACCTGATCCCGCCGGGACGCCATCCGGCCTGCATCGTGGATCTGCGCATCGACCCGGCCGTCATCGACGTCAACGTGCACCCCACCAAGCGCGAGGTGCGTTTCGCCAGCGAGGACCGGCTGTTCGGTTTCGTCTCCCAGGCCGCCGCCCGGCCGCTCGCCCGGCTGACGCCGCGCTACGACGCCGGCGCCGCGCCCCGGGCCGGCGAGCACCCCTCGCTGGTCGATCTGGTGCGCGATGCAGAGCGGCAGATGCCGCTCTGGGGAGCGCGGGGACCGGCCGCGGAGGCTACGGCGGACCGGTCCGCCGGGCCGGGCGCCGGTTTCTTCCCGCGCGCCGCCGCCGGGGTCGGCCCCGCCGAGGTCCGCGAGCCCCTCGGCGCGGGGGAGCGGCCGCGCTTCGCCAACCTCTGGCAGCTGCACGACACCTACGTCCTCGCCCCGGTGAGCGGCGGCCTGGTGATCGTCGACCAGCACGCCGCCCACGAGCGCATCCTCTACGAGGAGGCGCTCGAGCGCATGCGCGGCCAGGCCGCCACCGCGCAGCAGATCCTCTTCTCCCAGATCATCGACCTGACGCGCGCCGAGTTCGAGCTGGTGGTGGACGTGCTCGAGCCGCTGTCGCGCCTGGGCTTCGACCTGGCGCCCATCAGCCCGCCGTCGGTGCTGCTGCGCGGCGTGCCGGCCGGCCTCTCCGGACGCGACCCGGTGCAGCTCCTGCGCGACCTGCTCGACGGTATCGGCGAGGAGAGCGGCCGCCAGCTGCCCGACGACGAGCTCACCGACCGCCTCGCCAAATCGTACGCGTGCCACGCCGCCGTGCGCGCCGGCCAGCCCCTGAGCCTCGAGGAGATGAACCACCTCGTCGACCGGCTCTTCGCCACGTCGCTGCCGCACGGCGACCCGCACGGCCGGCCGAGCTTCGTGCGCGTCGATCTGCGCGAGCTGCACGCGCGCTTCGGACGCAGCACGCCGACGGACTGAGCCGCGTGGACGCCCTGGCGCTCGTCGGGCCCACGGGCACCGGCAAGACCGCCGTCGCGCTCGAGCTGGCGGCGCGCCTCGGGGCCGAGATCGTCTGCGGCGACTCGCGCCAGATCTTCCGCGGCCTCGACGTCGCCACCGGCAAGCCCAGCGCGGCCGAGCGCGACCGCTGTCCGCACCACCTCTTCGACTGGTTGGAAGTCACCGAGGCGCCGAGCGCGGGGCTCTACGCTCGGGCGGCCGCCCCGGCGCTGCGCGGCATCGTGCAGCGGGGCCGCGTGCCGCTGGTGGTGGGGGGCTCCGGGCTCTATCTGCGGGCCCTGGTCCGCGGGCTGGCGCCCGTCCCCGAGATCGCGCCCGAGGTGCGCGCCGCGGTGCGCCGCGAGCTGGAGGAGCGCGGGCCGGAGATCCTGCACGCCGCGCTGGCGGAGCTCGACCCGGAGCTGGCCGACCGCCTGGCGCCGCGCGACCGCCAGCGCGTCGCGCGCGGCCTCGAGGTGGCGCGCGCCACCGGCCGGCCGCTCTCCGCCTGGCTGCGCGACGAGCGCGCCGCGCGCCCCCCGGACTGCGGCGTGGAGGGCTGGCGGTTCGTCGGCCTCACCGGTGACCGCCGGCGGCTCTACGAGCGGCTCGACCGTCGCGCCGAGCGGTTCTTCGAGCAGGGGCTCCTGGGCGAGGTCCACGCCTTCCTCGACGCCGGCGTGCCGCCGGACGCCCCCGGCCTGCGCAGCCTCGGCTACGCCCAGGCCATCGCCCACGTGCTCCGCCGGCTGCCGTATGCCGAGGCCGTCGAGCGCACCCAGCGGGAGACGCGCCGCTACGCCAAGCGCCAGTGGACGTGGTGGCGGCAGGAGGGACCGCGCGTCGGGCTCGCCTGGGTCGACGCCCTCGATCGCGAATCGCCCGGCGCACTGGCGCGGAGCGTCGAGGAGCTCTGGCGGTCGCGGGCCGCCACGCCGGCGCCGGGGACGGGTCCCGGGGGAGCGCAGGGGAGCCCGCCGTAGGCGGGGCGGGGCGCGCCTTGACATGAGCGCCCGCCCCGCCTACCGTGGGCCCACACGCAAAAGGGCGAGCGGGCATAACTCAGCGGTAGAGTGTCAGCTTCCCAAGCTGAAGGTCGCGGGTTCAAATCCCGTTGCCCGCTCCACCCATTTCGCTACGCGCCGCAGACTCCGGGATCCCATGCCGCTGCCTCTGGTCGCCATCGTCGGCCGCCCCAACGTCGGCAAGTCCTCACTGTTCAACCGCATCCTCGGCGAGCGGCTGGCGGTGGTGGACGACCGCCCCGGGGTGACCCGCGACCGCCACGTGGCGGTGGCCGAATGGTCGGGGCGCGACTTCTTCATCGTGGACACCGGAGGCTTCCTGCCCGCCGCCCGCGAGGGCCTCGACGCGGCGGTGCGCCGCCAGGCCGAGCTGGCCATCGAGCAGGCGGCCGTCGTGCTCATGATGGTGGACGCGTCCACCGGCCCCACCGATCTCGACGAGCACCTGGCGCGCCTCATCCGCCGCCGCGAAAAGGCGGCGCTCCTGGTCGTCAACAAGATGGACCGCCCCGGCCACGGCGACCCGCGCGCCGCCGAGTTCCACCAGCTCGGCCTGGGTGAGCCGTACTCCATCTCCGCCGCCCAGGGCTACGGCGTGGGCGACCTGCTCGACCGGCTGCTGGCGCTGCTGCCCGCCGACCCTGGCGCGAACGAGCCGCCGGGACTGCGCGTCGCCATCGTCGGCCGGCCCAACGTCGGCAAATCCTCGCTGGTCAACTCCCTGCTCGGCGAGGAGCGCATGGTGGTGCACTCCGAGCCGGGGACCACCGTGGACAGCGTGGACTCGCGCTTCCGCCGCGACGGCGAGGACTTCGTGCTCGTGGACACGGCCGGCTTGCGCCACCAGGCGCGCTTCGCCGACGACGCCGAGTTCTTCGCCACCCTGCGCTCGGCCCGCGCCATCGAGCGCGCCGAGGTGGTCACCGTCGTGGTCGAGGCCCCGGTGGGACTGCAGCGCCAGGATCTGCGGGTCATCGAGTCGGTGGTCGAAGCCGGCCGCCCGGCGCTCATCGCCTACAACAAGTGGGACCTGATCGAGAACAAGGAAGAGCGCTGGCTGGAGCTGGAGCGCCACTGCCGCGAGTTCCACCCGTGGCTGGCGCATCTGCCGGCGCTGCCGGTCTCGGCCCAGACGCGCTCCAACTTGCGCCGCCTGCCGGGCGAGTGGCGGCAGCTGAGCGCGGAGGCGCGCCGCAGCATCCCGACCTCCGAGCTGAACCGCTGGCTCGCAGAGGTGCAGGCCGAGCGCCAGGCGCCCTCGACGCGGCTCGGCCGAGCGGCGCGCATCTACTACGCCACGCAGACCGGGACGCGGCCGCCGCGCTTCACCATCTTCGCCTCGCAGCCCGAGGCCATCCACGCCACCTACCAGCGCTTCCTGCTCAAGCGGCTGCGCGAGCGCTTCGGCTTCACCGGCACGCCCGTCAAGCTCGACGTGAAGAAGAGCAAGTGAGCGCCGCGCCCGCCGCCCTGCTGGTCCTCGCGCCGGCCTACCTGCTGGGCGCGCTGCCGTGGGGCCTGTGGGTCGGCTACGCGCGCGGCCTCGACGTGCGGCGGCACGGCAGCGGGAACCTCGGGGCCACCAACGTCTACCGCACCCTGGGCCCGCGCTACGGACTCCTGGTGCTGGCGCTCGACGCCGCCAAGGGGGCACTGGCCGTCGCCTCGCCGCACCTGGGCCCGTGGGGCGCGGCGTTCCCCGGCGGCGCCGAGTGGGCCGCGCTGGCGGCCGGGCTGGCGGCCATCGCCGGCCACGTGCTCACGGTCTTCGCGGGGTTCCGCGGCGGGCGGGGCGTGGCCACCACCGTGGGGGTGTTCCTGGCCCTGGCGCCGGCGGCGATGGGCCTCGGCCTCGCCGCTTTCCTGGTCGCTTTCGCCCTGACGCGCCGCGTCTCGGTCGGCTCGCTGGCGCTGGCGCTGGTCTACCCTCTCGGCATCGCCGGGACGGTGCACGGGCCCGGCCGTGGCAAGCTTCTGGCCGCCGGGCTGCTCGTGTCTGCGCTCATCGTCTACCGCCACGTGCCCAACATCCGGCGGCTGATCCGCGGCGAGGAGCCTCGCATCGCCCTGCGCGGCGGGGCGGGAGGCCCGTCCCGACGCGGGGAGGACCGGCCATGAGCGAGACGCGGGTCGCCGTTCTGGGCGCGGGCTCCTGGGGAACGGCCCTGGGCGCGCTGCTCGTCAAGGGCGGCGCCGACACGGTCCTGTGGACCGTGGAGGCCGAGGTCGCCGAGCGCATCACGAAGGCCCACGAGAACCCAAAATACCTCCCGGGGATCCCGCTCCCCGCGCCGCTGCGCGCCACCTCCGACGCCCGCCAGGCGCTGGCCGGCGCCGGGGCCGTCGTGTGGGCCATCCCGCTGCGCTACCTGCGCGAGGTGGCCGAGCGCGTCGCCGCCGAGGTGCCGCCCGCCGCGGCCTGCGTCTCGGTGGCCAAGGGGCTGGAGCCGGGCACCCGCCTGCGCCCCACGCAGATCCTCGCGGAAACCGTCCCCGGCCGGCCGGTGGCCGCGCTGCTCGGCCCCAGCCTCGCCGAGGAGGTGGCGCGCGGCGTGCCTACCAGCGTGGCCGCCTGCGCCGCCGATCTCGAGGTGGCGCGGCGCGTGCAGAGGCTCTTCCACGCCGACAGCGTGCGCGTCTACACCAACGACGACCCGGTGGGCGCCGAGTACGCCGCCGCCCTTAAGAACGTCATGGCGGTGGCGGCGGGGCTCTCCGACGGGCTCGGCTTCGGGGACAACACCAAAGGGGCGCTGGTGACCCGCGGCCTGGCCGAGATGAGCCGCCTCGGCATCGCCCTGGGCGGTCGCCGCGAGACCTTCTTTGGATTGACAGGCGTGGGCGACCTGGTTACCACTTCTTTCAGCCGCAAGAGCCGCAACCGCCACGTCGGCGAGCAGGTGGGGCGCGGACGGGCGCTGGACGCAGTGCTCGGCGAGATGACGCAGGTCGCCGAGGGGGTCCCCGCCTCGCGGGTGGCGCTCGAGCTGGCGCGCGAGCGCGACGTCGAGGTGCCGATCATCGAGCAGGTGGTTGCCGTGCTTTTCGAGGGCAAGTCTCCGCGGGCGGCGCTGATGGATCTGCTGGCGCGCGACCCGCGCAGGGAGTGAGCGCAGCCGGCGCGCGCCGGCCCCGCCCGGGGGTGACCGCGTGAAAGCCAAGCCGACCAAGTCCGCCGCCAAGCCGAAGCTGTACCACTCCATCGGCGAGGTCAGCGCGGCGCTCGACGTGAAGGCCCACGTGGTCCGCTACTGGGAGACGCAGTTCGCCATGCTGCGCCCCAAGAAGAACCGCGCCGGCAACCGCATGTACCGACCCGAGGACATCGAGCTGCTCAAGCGCATCAAGGAGCTGCTCTACACGCGGCGCTTCACCATCGAGGGGGCGCGCCAGCGCCTGACCGAGGACAAGAAGGCGGGTGCCGCGGGAGGTAAGCGGGTGGCGGTGGCCGCCGGCGCCGGCCCGGCGGGCGCCGCTCCCGGCGAAACCAAGTCGTCCGTGGAGGCCAAGGCGCCGCCGGCCGCCCCGGCCGAAGGCGAGGACGAGGCCCTGCGCTCGGCGCTGGCCGCGGCGGCGGCGCGCGAGAGCGCCCGCGCCGCGGTAGTGGCCGAGGTGCGCGATGCGCTGAAGGATCTGGCCCGCCAGCTGCGGGAGCGGGCCGACGCGGCGTCCCGGCCCGCGGAGACCTCGGTCTTCTGAGCCCATCATGGGGGGCTTGAAGGAATACCCCCGACCGCCTAGCATTGCGACGGATCGCACCCCTCGCTTTGGCAGCCCACGTCGGGGCGTAGCGCAGCCTGGTAGCGCACTTGCATGGGGGGCAAGTGGTCGCTGGTTCGAATCCAGTCGCCCCGACCATCCTTACCGCACCGCCCCGGAGGCGACGCCCCGGGGCGGTCGCATGACCGGGTCATGAGAGCATCGGCACAGCCCCTCATCCGCGACCTCTCGCAAGCCCTCGCCGGCATCGCCTACCGCGGCGGCGCGGCCCTGGCCTGCGGCCTGCCCGAGCCCGTCGCCCGCGGCACCGGGCGCCTGCTGGGGCTGCTGTGCTGGGCGGTCCAGCCCGGCCGCCGCTCCACCGTGGCCCGCAATCTGGAGCGCTTCGTTCCGGCGGCGCGCGGCGCCGCCGCCG
>CAYLSO010000295.1:0-2749 GCA_964386525.1 uncultured bacterium | reverse complement strand
GGTGAAGATGGAGTTCTTGCCCACCGTGCGCATGGCGTTGTAGTTGCTCTTGTCGCTGGTGCCCGGCGCCACGCCGAAGAAGCCGGCCTCGGGGTTGATGGCGTAGAGGCGGCCGTCGGCGCCGAACTTCATCCAGGCGATGTCGTCGCCGACCGTCTCCACCTTCCAGCCCGGCAGCGTCGGCTGCCGCATGGCGAGGTTGGTCTTGCCGCACGCCGAGGGGAAGGCGCCGGTGACGTAGATCTTGCGCCCGGCGGGGTCGGTGAGCCCGAGGATGAGCATGTGCTCGGCGAGCCAGCCCTCGTCGCGCGCCTGCACCGAGGCGATGCGCAGGGCGTGGCACTTCTTGCCGAGCAGGGCGTTGCCGCCGTAGCCCGAGCCGAACGACCAGATCTCGCGGGTCTCGGGGAAGTGGCAGATGTACTTGTGGTCGGGGTCGCAGGGCCACGGGAAGTCGGGGGCGTTGTCGGCCAGCGGCCGGCCCACCGAGTGCAGGCCGCGCACGAAGTCGCCGTCGGGACCCAGGGCGTCGAGCACGCGGCGGCCGACGCGAGTCATGATGTGCATGTTGGCGACGACGTAGGGCGAGTCGGTGATCTCGACGCCGATGTTGGCGATGGGCGAGCCGATCGGGCCCATGCTGTACGGGATCGCGTACAGGACGCGCCCCTTCATGCAGCCCGCGAAGTGCTTGCGTAGCGTCTCCTTCATCTCCGCCGGGGCGCGCCAGTTGTTGGTGGGTCCGGCGTCCTCCGGCTGCTCCGAGCAGATGAAGGTGAACTGCTCGACGCGCGCCACGTCGCCCGGGTCGGAGCGGACCAGGATGCTGCCCGGGCGCTTCTCCGGGCTCAAGCGCATGGCGGTGCCGGTGCGGACCATCAGGTCGATCATCGCCTGGTATTCCTGGTCGCCCCCCTCGCACACCACGACGCGGTCCGGCTGGCACAGGGCCGCCACTTCCTTGATCCACGCTTCCAGCTTGGGATTCGAAGTCATCGCGTCCGCCTCGCCTCACGCCCCGGGCAGGAGCCGGGGAAACCGGGGGAGCGGATCAGGCAGTCGGCCCTGGCCCGCTCCCGCCCTGGGAAAGATCTTGCGCATCGACTGGGATCTGCTGTGCCACGGGACTCCGACGGGCCCGCAGCGGCGTCCGGGCCGGCCGGCCCGAGGCGCCGGTGGGCAAAGCCCGGAAACGCTGCGCGGCCGCCGGCATACTAACCCGCCGGCGGGGGCCTCGGGAAGCCTGCGGCCGCCGCGGGCCCGGCCCCCGCGAGGCCCAGCCGGGCGAGGGCGGCTGCGATCCCCCGCAGCGTGTCCGCCCCGGAGCGGTGTCCCACTTCGAGCAGGACCCGGATCGCCCGCCCGGCGCGCTCGGGGGCGGTCTCGTCGAGCGTCATCGCATCGAGCAGATCCAGGATCGGCTCGGCGTAGAGGCCGTCGGCCGCTGCCCATAGCAGTTGCGCCGAGAGGCGCGGTGTGCGGGCACCAAGGGGAGCGGGCAGCGCGGCGATGAGCCGGCGGCGAAGCGCTGCCGCCCCGGACTGCAGGTCGCGGCCCCAGTCGAGCGCCGCCAGGACCCCAACGAGGACGTCGTCCCCCGAAGGGGTGAGTCCGGCACCGAGGCCGACGAGGGCGCCCAGGGCCTCGACTTCGGCCCCGGCGGCGAACGCGGCCAGGGCCTCGCCGAGCGCCGGCTCGAAGGGGTCGCCGGGCGCGGCCGGCTCGAGGAGCGGCAGGGGGGCGGGGTCCGGCCGCGCGGGGCGGTTGCGGATGCGGAGGTCGGCGACCCGCGCGCCGTCGAGGGGCACGCGCTCCGCACCGATGTGCAGCGCCCCGCAGGTCACGCGGAACTCGGCCCCCTCGGCCACCGGCCTGAGGGTGAGCGCCGCGGTCAACGCCCAGGGGTGGAGCGGGGTGCTCTCCGGCAGCAGGACGACGAGGGGGCCGCCCTCCAGCTCGAGGATCGCGGCCCGCCGGTGCACGGCCGCCACGCGGCCGCGGGCCGGTGACGCGAGCGCCCCGGCCGCGAGCGGTCCGGCGCGCCCCACCCGCCCGGTGTCGTGGGCTCGACTCAGCGCCGCTGGCCGTGCAGCTCGGGCGCCAGCGCCCCGGCGATGTCGCCCCACTTGGTGAGCCGGCACTTGGCCTTCGACTTCATCAGCTCCGCGTGGCGCTGGTCGTCCACGAAGGCCACGATGCGCGAGATGCAGCTCTCGCCGTCCACCAGCCGCCAGGGGAAGCAGCCGATCTCGGCGCGCTGGTTCAGGAGCAGGTCGATGTCGCCGCCCAGGCACTCGGCGTGGATGATGCCGACGCTGAACATCTCGATGTGCATGAGCTGGTACTTGGAGTCGTCGAAGAACTCGGCCAGCGGCTGGCCGTACTTCTGGCGGAAGTGCTGGTCGGCGGCCCTCGCCTGGCGCGGCATCCAGTCGCGGATGATGGTGTTCATCGGGTGGTCGGCGCTGCCGCAGTCGACCCCGATCCAGCGGAGCTTCTTGCGCTTGGCCCACTCGGCGAACTCGCGGTCCGGCCCGGGGTGCTTGACCATGTAGGCGATCTCGTCGGCCGTGGGCTGGTCCCAGCCGTAGTGATGGTAGCCGGTGTGCACGATCAGGATGTCGCCGTCTCGCACCTCGACGCGGTCCTCCACCATCTTCGAGGTGTAGACGTCGTAGTCGCCGACCGCGTCCGAGAGGTCCACGACGGCGCCCTCGCCCACCAGGTAGTCGAGGGTCAGCGCCGCCAT
>CAYLSO010000294.1:0-12246 GCA_964386525.1 uncultured bacterium | reverse complement strand
GGGCAGCGAGGTCGCTTCGGGCATGGCACACGTGACCGGCGGCTATCGCCGGCTCGTGCAACTGGGCAACGCACAGCAACGCACCGAGTGGACGGTGAACGTGGCGCCGGGGATTTACTACTGGAGCGTGCAGGCGGTGGATGGCGCCTGGGCCGGCTCACCGTTCGGCCCGGAGCAGCGCTTCGCGATCGGGGTCGTCGATGTGGCGGAGGAAGCCCCGACCGAGATCTCGTTCGCGCTAGCCGGAGCGAACCCGGCCGCGGGCGGGGTGGACTTCCGCTTTGGTCTTCCGGCCGGGGCTCGTGTGGCGCTCTCGATCTACGACGTCAGCGGACGGCGGGTAGCCAGGCTTGTGGACGGCGAACTCCCGGCAGGGAATCACGTCGCCACCTGGAAGAGCCGCGAGGTGGGGGCGGCGGCGGGCGTCTACTTCGTCAGATTCACCGCGGACCGGCAGGACATCACGCGGAGAATCGTGATTCTCCAATAAGGGCGGGCAGGAACATGGAGCGCGCGAGGCGGTCGGGGATTCCTGGCCGCCTCGCACGTTGGGGGGAGGGCGAAAGGCGCTGTCCGCGCGGGCCTAGAGAGAGCAAGGCGCGGCTGCTGGCACAGGGGGCGGCCCAGGACACGCGGAGATTCCTGCCAGGGCTGATGGACTCCGGACCCCCGTGATTCACATCTCCCACTTCCCAGCCCGGGAGCGTGTTACCTGGAGCCTCAGGCAATCACCTCGCCCGCGCCAACTCCCGCAACCCGTTGAAGACCGCGAGAACCTCCCTCGGCGGCATCAGACACAGAGTTCGGAATGAGTCGACGATGGGGAGCCAGTTTGAGAACCTTCTGCATCGCGCTCTGGTGCAGGGGGTTTCGAGTTCGAAGGATTAAGACCCCAGTTGATACAGCGGAACTTCACTCCGGCCGCGGCCAGACTCATCGGAACCTGCAACCTTGAAGATTCCCCCCGGGGGTGTACTCTCGTTTGCGGCTTTCCAGGCGGGTCGTCCTTCCCGCTCGAAGAGCCCGGAGGGAGCCGATGCTGGCCGCAGGCACCACTCTCGGACCCTACAAGATCCTCGCCCCGCTGGGAGCCGGCGGGATGGGAGAGGTGTATCGCGCCCGTGATACACGCCTAGGCCGCGACGTCGCTCTCAAGGTCGTCCACGCCGAGGTTGCCCGCGACCCGGCTGCGGCAGGCGCGAAGGCGTCGCTTGGGGCGCGACAGGAAGTTCCGATTCCTTGATCTGGAGCAGGTCACCGGCGTCTGGGTCGATAGGGGGCAAAGCAGCCACGGAAAGGACCGGGTCATGTGGCTTCGGATGAGTCTGGTAGGCGGGGTGCTTCTCGGTTCGTTGGCGGGGGTTGCAGTGGCGCAGGAGTCTGCTCCCTCGCCCCAAGATCGGGTCGAGATGGTGAAGCAGTCGCTCGTGGCCAGCAAGGCGGCGCTCAAGCAGTACGAATGGGTCGAGACGGTCGCCCTGTCACTGAGCGGCGAGGAGAAGGTCCGCCAGCAGTATCGGTGCTATTACGGCGCCGAGGGTGCGCTCCAGAAAGTCCCGCTCGCCGCAGACGCGCAGGAGGCGAAGAAGCGGGGAGTCCGAGGCAAAGTGGCCGAGTCCAAGAAGGCCGAGCTCCAGGCTTCGCTCAAAGCTGCGGTCGACTTGCTGCACCAATACTCGCCCCTCGATCCAGCGCGGATCCAGGCCGCGAAAGCGGCCGGGAACGTCAGCGTTTCCCTGCCCGGCGCGGACGGACGCGTCCGCATCACGATCAAGAACTATCTGAAGCCCGAGGACGAGGTAGGTGTCGAAGCGGACGCGGCCGTGAACACGCTGCAGGTGGTCTCGATCACGTCGTACGTCGAGCTGGCGAAGGAGAAGAGCCCGGTCTCCGCGAAGGTGAGCTACGCGGCGCTGGCGGACGGCACGCTCTACCCGGCGAAGGAAGTCCTGGAGATCAGCGCGCAGAAGCTCAAGGTCGATGTCCAGAACAGCGGCTACCGCAAGCAGGGCCCGTGATTGGGTGAGGGGCGTGACCACGACGAAGAGGTTGCTTTTCTGCAGCCGACGCGATCGGCCTGGATCCATTACCACCGCATCGGGGGTCTCGAGGGAAGCAGCGATCCTCTCGGTGGCTTGAACCGCCGCCGGGATCACCGCCGGTGGCCCGGTGGGGGCGCTGGCGATCGTAATAGCGGAGCCAAGGCCGCAGGGCAAGGATCCGCAGGCTGGGGTTGAAGAACTGAAACGAGGGGTAACCCGATGTTCCTGAACAATGAGATTCTGATGGCAGTTTTCAGGTGCGCCCATGCGGAGGAGAAGAAGCCATGAGCAGCGAAGATAGAAAGCACCGTTCGCATCTCCCAATGCCGAACACCCTGCGACCCCAGTTCATCGCCTACGACGCGAGGGACCCGGACAGCAAGTTCCCGTCGATCGAACAGCTGCGCCCGCCCAAGGGCGCACCCAACGTGCTGATCATCCTCATAGACGACGCGGGATTCGGATCCTCCAGCGCTTTCGGCGGCCCCTGCCAAACGCCGAACGCCGAGAAGCTGGCGGCCGGCGGCCTGAAGTTCAACCGCTTCCACACCACCGCCCTCTGCTCGCCGACGCGGCAGGCACTGCTGACCGGGCGCAACCACCACTCCTGTGGCATGGGCGGCATCACCGAGGTCGCGACCGGCGCGCCGGGCTACTGCTCGGTGCTGCCCAACTCCATGTCGCCGCTAGCGCGGACACTAAAGCTCAACGGCTACTCCACGGCACAGTTCGGCAAGTGCCATGAAGTGCCGGTGTGGGAGACGAGTCCGATCGGCCCGTTCGACGCCTGGCCTACAGGCGGCGGTGGTTTCGAATATTTCTACGGCTTCATCGGCGGCGAGGCCAACCAGTGGTACCCAACGCTCTACGAGGGGACTACGCCGGTCGAGCCGGAGAAGACGCCCGAAGAGGGCTACCACCTCATGGAAGATATGACCGACAAGGCGGTGGCCTGGATTGGGCAGCAGAAGGCCCTTGCGCCCGACAAGCCGTTCTTCATCTACTTCGCGCCCGGCGCCACCCACGCCCCCCACCACGTGCCGAAGGAGTGGGCCGACAAGTACAAGGGCAAGTTCGACCAGGGCTGGGACAAGCTGCGCGAGGAGACCATCGCCCGGCAGAAGAAGCTCGGGGTCATCCCGGCCGACTGCGAGCTCACCGCCCGCCACGAGGAGATCCCGGCGTGGGACGACATGCCGGAGGCGTTGAAGCCGGTGCTGCGGAGGCAGATGGAGGTCTACGCGGGCTTCATGGAGTACACCGACCATCACGTGGGCAGGCTGGTCGAGTCGCTTCAGAAGCTCGGCATCCTCGACGATACGCTCGTCTACTACATCATCGGCGACAACGGTGCCTCCGCCGAGGGGACGCTCAACGGCGCCTACAACGAGATGGCCAACTTCAACGGCTTGGCTGCCCTCGAGACGCCGGAATTCCTCATGGCCCGGCTCGACAAGCTCGGCGGGCCCGAGTCCTACAACCACTACGCCGTGGGCTGGGCGCACGCGATGGACACGCCCTACCAGTGGACTAAGCAGGTCGCCTCGCACTGGGGCGGAACGCGCAACGGCACCATCGTCCACTGGCCGAAGGGGATCCAGGCCAAGGGCGAGATCCGCTCGCAGTTCCATCACGTGATCGACGTGGCGCCGACGATCCTCGAGGCGGCGGGGCTGCCCGAACCGGTCTCGGTGAACGGCGTGCATCAGGACCCGATCGAGGGCGTCAGCATGCTCTACTCGTTCAACGGCGCCAAGGCGCCCGAGCGGCACGAGACGCAGTACTTCGAGATGTTCGGAAACCGCGGCATCTACCACAAGGGGTGGACCGCGGTGACGAAGCACCGGACGCCCTGGATCCTCGTGGGCCAGAAGACGATCGCCCTCGACGACGACGTCTGGGAGCTCTACGACACCAACAAGGACTGGAGCCAGGCGAAGGATCTGTCCAAGGAGATGCCGCAGAAGCTCCACGAGCTGCAGCGCTTGTGGTTGATCGAGGCAACGCGCTACAAGGTGCTGCCCATCGACGATCGGGTTACCGAGAAGCTTGACGCGGGCAACGCCGGCCGGCCGGTGCTCGTCAGGGGGAAGACCCAGCTCCTCTTCGGTGGCATGGGGCGCCTGTCGGAGAACTGTGTCCTGAACATCAAGAACAGGTCGCACTCCGTCACGGCCGAGATCGTGGTGCCGGAGATGGGGGCCGAGGGCGTCATCATCGCCCAGGGCGCGAACATCGGCGGCTGGAGCCTGTACGCGAAGAACGGCAAGCTCAAGTACTGCTACAACGTGGCAGGCGTGAATCACTTCTACGTCGAGGGGAACACCCCGATCCCGGCGGGGGAGCATCAGGTGCGCATGGAGTTCGCCTACGCCGGGGGCGGTCTGGGCAAGGGCGGCAAGGTGACCCTGTACACCGACGGCAAGAAGGTCGGCGAAGGGGCTATCCCCATGACGCAGGCGATGATCTTCTCCGCCGACGACGGCTGCGACGTCGGGGAGGACAGCGGGGCCCCCGTCTCCCAGGACTACGGCCCGCAGGGGAACGCCTTCAACGGCCGAGTCAAGGGAGTGGTGCTCGCGATCGCCGACGCCGCTGAGGGCGCGGATCACATGGTCAACCCGGAGGACGCCCTCCGCATCGCGATGGCCCGGCAGTAGGCGATCAACATGGATTCTTGACGGGTGGCGGCCACCAGGAACGGTGACCGCCGCACGGACGGACCCGGGGACGAAAGACGACCGGCAACAAGCCAGAGAGGATTCTTGGCACCCATGAAGGAGCCGGCCCAGGCAGTGCGCATCGACCCGTGCTGGGACCCAATCCGGGAGCACCCGCGGTTCAAGTCGCTGCTGGAGAGGGACGCCAACCCGGAGAGCCCGTCCGGGTGAGCGACATGCTGCCATTGGGTCAATAATCCGGCTCCTCTCAACTTTCCGTGGGGCCTGAGGTGGCCCTGACGAGCTGAAGCCCCTGGTCCATCCATACCCCGTTCTTTCCTGCGAAGAGAGAGGGGGGCAGAGGGATGAACCAGAGGCAGGACGATTGTGTCGCGACTTACCTCGGGTTGCAAGGGTTCGAGGTGACGGGGGTGGAGCGGGTGCGGCACCCGCGGCGGGGCTGGGTGAAGGTGGTGCGGATCCGGCGGCAGGAGGGCCGGCATGAGTGCCCGGACTGTGGGCGCCGTCACGCCACCGGGGAGTTCGCGGAAGCCAAGCCGATCTGGCTGCGGGACTGTTCGATCGGTGACTGGGAGACCTATCTCGAGGTGCGGCCGATGCGGCTGGCGTGCTGCGGGGGAACGCGGGTGGAGCGGCTACCGTTCGCGATGCCCGGGTTCCGGATGACCCGGCGGTTCTTCGGGCGCTTGGCGGCGCTGTGCACGCGGCTGCCGGTGCAGGCGGTGGCCACCATGGCGCGGCTGTCGTGGGCGACGGTGGCCAAGGTGGACGGGCGAGCCATCGAGTTGGCGTTCGGGGATCGCTCGCTGGACCTTCGGAAGCTGCGCTGGATCGGGGTGGACGAGGTGTCGCGCACCGGCGGCCGGGTGTACTTCACCATCGTCACCGACCTGAAGAGCGGACGGGTGGTGTGGATAGGGGACGGCAAGGGCCGCCGGGGGCTGTTGCCGTTTCTGCGGGCGCTGGGCCCACGCGGCCGGCGGAAGATCCGTGGGGTGGTCAGCGACCTGGGCTACCAGCCGATCCTGGCCCGCCGGCTGCGACACGCGGTTCACATCCTTGACCGCTTCTACATCGTCCAGTGGGTCAACGAGGCGCTGAATCAGATTCGGCGGCGCTTGTTCTCGGGCGCCCCCCGCGACGAGCTGGGACGGACCCTCAAGGTCAAGAAATGGCTGCTGCTGTCGGCGCGGGAGAACCTCAAGCACAAGGACAAGCTACTGCTGCACGAGCTGATGGCGCTCAACCAGCCGCTCTACCAGGCCTACTTGCTCAAGGAGCAGCTCCGCGGGATCCTCCGCCATCCGTGGAAGTACTTCGGTGTGATGCGCGACCGACTCCATGACTGGATCGTGGCGGTGCTCGGCACCGATCTGCGGGAACTCGAGCGCGTGGCGCTGCGGCTGGCTGAACATCTCGAGGCCGTGATCGCCGGCCACCAGCATGACGTGCCGCTTGGCCTGGCCGAGGCCATCAACAGCAAGATCGCGGCGCTGCGCTACCAGGCGCGCGGCTACCGCGACCCGGAGTACTTCAAGCTCAAGATCTTTCAGCGCTGCTCGCTGCCACACAATCCCTGGGCGAGCATCGTGCTATGAGCCCACGGAATTGTGAGAGGAGCCTGAATTTGGAGACTGGAAGGAGGTCGGCCTGGAAGGCCATCAGCTTTGCCGATCCCGCAGGCCTCACGCTTGTAAACGCCAATGTGGCCATTAGCCCAGATGGCCAGTCCTACGCGTTCGACTACGCGCGCTCATTCACTGACCTCTACCTGGTTGAGGGGCTGAAGTGAGGAGGCGCTGAGTCAGATGCTAACTGCAGGCACCACCCTCGGTCCCTACAAGATTCTCGCCCCGCTAGGCGCCGGCGGGATGGGCGAGGTGTATCGCGCTCGCGATACGCGGCTAGCCCGGATTATTCATGAAGGTTGAAGTACGAAGGCCCCCTGTGTGGTAGAAAGCGGTTGTCTGTAGCCGCTTGTTCCCACACGAGAGGGCCTTCGCATGCGCGACTCTACCACAACAGCCTGTGTCTCCTTCCAGGATCTTTTTCCCAAGCGCATCGTCGCTCGTTTCGACCAGCCGCGGGGCAGCTCCGATGGCGGGGCGGTGCTGCTGCGCGCCGCCGATCGCCGGCTGGGTCTGATCGAGCGCCTGCGCGCCGCTCTCGATGACCGCCGCCAGGCGAGCAAGGTCACCCACGAACTCGAGGAACTTCTCGGGCAGCGGATCTTCGCCATCGCCCTGGGCTACCCCGACGCCAACGATGCCGCCCGCCTGGCCGATGATCCCATCCACAAGCTGCTGGTGGGCCGGGACCCGGTGAGCGGGGCCGCGCTGGCCTCGCAACCGACGCTGTCGCGCTTCGAGAACGGCGTTGGACGCCAGGCCCTCTTGCGCATGAGCGAGGCCCTCGCCGACACCGTGATCGAGGGGCATCGCCGCCGGCGTCGCGGCCGGGCCCATACCATCAGCGTCGATCTCGACGTCACCGATGATCCCACCCATGGGGCCCAGCAGCTCAGCTTCTTCAACGGTTTCTACGACACTTGGTGCTACTTGCCGCTGCTGGGCTTCGTCAGCTTCGACGAGGAGCCCGAACAGTACCTGGTCGCCGCCGTGCTGCGTCCCGGCAATGCCCCCACGCAACGGGGCGTGGTCGGCCTCCTCGGCCGCCTGCTGCCCCGCCTGCGTCGAGCGTTTCCCCAGGCGCGCCTGTTCGTCCGTCTCGACGGCGGCTTCGCCAGCCCGGAACTGTTCGACTTGCTCGAGGACCAGGGCGCGGATTACGTGGTGGGAATGGGCGCCAATGCCGTGCTCCGGCGCCTCGCGGCTCCCGCCCTGCGCAAAGTCCGGCAGCATTCCCGGCGTAGCCGCCGCAGCGAGCGGCATTACTCCAGCTTCTGGTATGCGGCCCGCACCTGGCCCCATCGGCGTCGCGTCGTGTTCAAGGCCGAAGTCGTGCGCGCTCCCGGCAAGAAGCCGCGCGACAACCCCCGTTTCCTGGTCACCAACCTGCCCCA
Organism: uncultured bacterium; assembly: GCA_964386525.1. Lineage (GTDB taxonomy): Bacteria > Eisenbacteria > RBG-16-71-46 > RBG-16-71-46 > DASYSL01 > CAYLSO01. Next base: position 4,501 of record CAYLSO010000294.1, on the reverse strand, counting down.
CCTCGCCGAGTGGGTCTACCGGCGGGCCTACTGCCGGCGCGGCGACGTCGAGAACCGCATCAAGGAACTCGACCACGGCCTGGCCCTCGGACGCACCAGTTGCTCGCGCTTCTGGGCCAACCAACTCCGGGTGCTCTTGATCGCCGCCGCCTACGTGCTCCTGCAGGAGCTGCGGCGCCGGGCCGCCCGGACCTCCTATGCTCGCGCTCAGGTCGCCACCCTGCGCGAGCACCTGCTCAAGATCGGCGTCCAAGTCACGGTGTCCGTGCGCCGCGTCGTCCTGCACCTGCCGCGTTCGTTCCCCTTCCTCGTTCCTTGGCAACGCATCGCCGCCAGCCTCGGCGCTGCCGTCGGCTGACCGCGCCCGCGCCTCCTCCCCTCCACTCCGCTGCCGACCCCCTCGGGGAAGGTCCGCCTCGATGGCTCGCCGACCAACCAGAGCGTCCCGGTCATCGACAAGTGGACCACCCGGAGCACACTCTGGGCAGCCCAGTGAACCCACTCCGCCCTCCCCATGCCGTTGCGTGTACTCTCCCAGGGCCTCAGACTTGGACTTCACGAATAAACCGGGCTAGGGCGTGACGTCGCATTCAAGGCCCTCTGCGCGGGGCTCGCGACCGTGGCCCTGATGGCCGGCTTCTGCGTCGGCGATGTGGCGGCCGGCGGCGAGTTCGTGCCCGTCTGGGGGGTGCACGCGGGCACGCCCGAGAAGGTGGCGCTGACGGCCGGAGCTATGCTCGACTATGCATCGAGCAATTGCTGGATGTGCTTCTTCGACTCCCACGGTCCCGTGCTCGAGTTCGAGAGCGGCATCGGAGGCGGGCGGGTGAACCTCGGCTACACCTGGTGGAACTTGCGGTCGGAGAGCGGCGCCCAGGGGGCCGGGATGAGCCTCAAGGCGTCGTTGCTCCGGACCTGGGGCACTCCTTGGGCGGCGGAGGTCGACCGGACCTATGCGGGCGTGGAAGCACAGATCGCTTGCGTCGCGAGCGCGCGCGCGGCTGGCGATGTGGCGAACGTCGGGCCCGCACGACTTCCTGCTCACCTGGGGTGTCGGCTTCGGTTACTAGGCGCCGGCGAGGCGTGCGGCTGCGCGCCGGGCAGGTCCCTGCTTGACGTGGCGGCGTACGGCGGACCGCTGCTGGCTACCCGAGCCGCCGGAGGGATCGACAGGCCAGAGGCGCGGCGATGCCGCGCTTCGGGCCCAGCTCGCCCGGTACGTGGGACCCAAGAGCAATCTGCGCTTCCCGCTCGCCCAGAGGTTCCCCTGCGGCCTGATCGCGAGGATCGCGCGACTGCGCGTGCGTCAGAACCGGGAGAATGCGCGGGCACGTCAGGCCGCAAAGCGGGCCCGCAAGAGGTAGGCCGCCCATGAGGCCGCGTCCGTCGGTCGCCATACGGTCCCTGGTACCGGCCCTGGGCGTTCTTGCGGCCACGCTCTGGGCCTTCCGGGCGGATGCGGACGAGCGTTTCCGCTGGCGCGGTGCGCCGCCGCCCAAGTGCACGGTCAGCCTGATCACGGAAGCTGGTCCGCGCGTCGGCACCGACGAGATCGATCACGAAGCGCTGGGTTACGCGGTGGCGCTCGGCTTCGTTCGGAACGCGCCACCGGGGAAGATCGGCTGGGGGCTCGCGGCCCAGGCGACGACGAGCAGCGAGGGCGGGACCTATCTGGTGACCTTCATGCCGCGCGCCCGCTGCTGGCTTGGATCGGGAGTGGCGATCGATGCCGGCGCCGGGGTCGCGCTGCTGGGTCCGGGGGACCCCCCGATGGGCCTCAAGGGCCTGGCGGCGTCGGCCGCAGTCAACTTCTGGGACCTGTTCTCGATCACGGGCGGCTGGGACTACGAGTTCACCCGAGACTCTGCTCCGGCCCGGAACTCCTTCAGCATCGGGCTGCGGTTCGATTCCTTCCTCGCCCCTCCGGCGGTGCTGGCGACGCTTGGGCTCGCCATCCTGGCGGGCGCGGGCGCCGATTGAGCGCGGCCGGAGAGAATGGGGTCCCGGCGGAGATTTCGGGACCCCGCCCGACCTAGCTAGCCAACGTCAGCGGCCGCACGTCGTCGAAGACCGTCCGAACCTCCCTCGGCGGCGCCAGACACAGAGTTCGAAATGAGTCGATGATGGGGAGCCAGTTCTCCGAGAGGCCGCCGGACGGCGATTCGAAGGATGTCGACAGCGACTGGGGCGCATCCGCGCCGGATCTGCCCGGATGCGTCGCCACCGGCAAGACCCTCGAAACCACCCTGCGCCGGATGCAGGAGGCCATCGCCCTCCATTTACAGGGGCTTCGAGAGGACGGGCTCAAGATCCCGGCCCCACGGCGCCGCGTGGTGACGCCCCGCCGCGACGCGCGACGGATCGAGGTCTACGCGACCCTCGAGGTGGCGGCGTAGAAACCCGGTCGGTCACCCGCCAACGCCAGGCGATGGAAACGGCGCCGCTCTTGAGAGCGGCGCCGTTCGTGCGATGCGGCGGAGCGGCTGCTTGTTCCCTAACTCAACTTCTTCAGGATCGCCGCCAAGTAGTCCCAGTACTTGGGCACCGTCTCGACGTAGATCCTCTCCTCCGGCGAGTGCACCGCCGCCATCGTCGGCCCCAGCGACACCATGTCCATGCCGGGATACTTGTCGCCGATGATGCCGCACTCCAGCCCCGCGTGGCACGCCTTGGCCTCGGGCACCTTGCCGTAGAGATCCTTGTACACCTGCTTGGCGGTCTTGAGGATCGGCGAGCCGAGATTCGGCTTCCATCCCGGGTAGCCGTCCGAGTGGCTGACCATCCCGCCGCCCAGCTCCATCACGGCCTGCACGCCGTAGGCGATCTCCAGGATCTCCGAGGCCACCGAGCTGCGCTGGCTGGTCATCAGCGTTACGCCGCTTCGGCCCGTGGCGATGACCGCCACGTTGGTGGACGTCTCCACCAGCCACGAGATCTCGGCGCTCATCTTGATGACGCCGTGCGGCAGCCCGGCGATCACCTGCGAGAGCTTCTTCTGCAGGCTCTTTTTGAAGACCTTGGCGCGCCCCTTGGGCTGGGTCGCCGCGATCTGCAGGTCGGGCTCGCCGATCGCGAACTCGGTGCGCAGCGTCTCGTGCATCGCCGCCACGGCCGCCGTCGCCTCTGCCAGCTTGGCCTTGGGCACGCAGACGAGCACGGTGGCGTAGCTCGGGATGGCGTTGCGCTTGCTGCCGCCGTCGAAGCGCGCCAGCCGCCCGCCCGACTCCGCCAGCTTCATCACCACGCGGTTGGCGATCTTGATGGCGTTGGCGCGTCCCTTGTCGATCTCCAGGCCGGAGTGGCCGCCGCGCAGGCCGGCGACCTTCACCTCGAGCCCCACGCTGTTGGCCGGCGGCTCGTCGCGCTCCAGCTTCCACACGCCGACGGTGTCCATGCCGCCCGAGCAGCCGATGTAGAGCTCGCCTTCCTCCTCGGAATCGAGATTGAGCAGGACGCGGCTCTTCACGAAGCCGGGCTGCAGGTTGTTGGCGCCGGTGAGCCCGGTCTCCTCGTCCACCGTGAAGAGCAGCTCGAGTGGCCCGTGGACCAGCGACTTGTCTTCCATGGCCGCCAGGCAGGAGGCCACGCCGGCGCCGTTGTCGGCCCCCAGCGTGGTGCCGTCGGCGGTCAGCACGTCGCCCCTGCGCACCAGGGTGATGGGATCCTTGAGGAAGTCGTGCTGCTTGGCGGGCAGCTTCTCGCACACCATGTCGAGGTGCGACTGCAGGCAGACGCCGCCGGCGCGCTCGTGCCCCGGCGAGGCCGGCTTGCGCACCACGACGTTGAGCGCCTGGTCCTGCTGGAACTCCAGGCCGAGCTTGCGCGCCGTCGCCACGATGTAGTTGGAGATGGCCCGCTCGTTCTTCGAGCCGCGGGGGATGCGCGAGATCTCGGCGAAGTACTTCCAGAAGAGGGGGGGCTTGAGCCCGTCGATCGCACCGGCCATTGCGAGGCTCCTTTGGGAAGGGTTCGGCTGACTCTAGCACAGGCGCGGTGGGGGGGCACGGCGCGCGGGGGGGGCGTGGCGGGAGACTTGGCGGGAGACTTGGCGGGCCGGAATCTGCCATAATGCGGCGTTCCGTAGCGAGCCAGCGGCCCGCGTCCGGCGCCCGACGCCGGAGCGCCGCGCCCCAACGAGAGGAGTCCCACTTGCCAGGAAAGCAAAGACCGTCATTCCTCAAGCGCCAGAAGGAGCAGAAGCGCCTTGCCCGCGCCGCCGCCAAGCGCGAGGAGCGCCGGGTGCGCAAGCAGGGGAAAGCCGAGTATTCGGAGCAGCCCGAAGAGCTGGAGCCGGCAGCGGTGGAGAGCGCAGAAGTTGAGGGGACCGCAGAAGAAGAAACTCCCGGGCTCTGACGCGGGGTGCGCCGCGCCCGCCGGCAGCCTGCAGCCCGGAACGGAGGTCGGGCCCTACCGCATCGTCCGGCGGCTCGGGGCCGGCGGCATGGGCGAGGTCTTCCTGGCGCGCGATTCCCGGCTCGACCGCGACATCGCGCTCAAGTTC
>CAYLSO010000293.1:0-16570 GCA_964386525.1 uncultured bacterium | reverse complement strand
CCGGCGTCGGCACCTCCCCCACGAACCTCACGTCGCAGCCGGTCGCGGTCAGCCCGTCGGTGACGGCGGCGGCGATGCGCGGGCTCGAGAGGCGGAAGTCGCGCCCCAGCGCCACGGTCTTCAAGCCGCGGCGGCGCAGGTAGGTGCCGAAGGCGCGGCCGATGAGCCGCACCGCGTCGTCACCGAGGTCGCGCTCGTGCAGGCCGCGGATGTCGTACTCGCGGAAGATCTGCGGATTGACGGCAGGGCTGTCCATGGATCTCCTCTCTGCGTGGCGCGGCGGCCGGGCTAGGCGCCGCGCGGGGGGGGCGACGCCGGCTTCTGTTTCAGGTAGGCGTCGGTGAACCGGTCGAAATCGCCGTCCAGCACGCGCTGGGTGTCGGAGGTCTCGGCCTCGGTGCGGTGGTCCTTGACGAGGGTGTACGGGTGCAGGACATAGGAGCGGATCTGGCTGCCGAAGTTGATGTCCTTCTTGGCGGCGGTCATGCCGGACATCTTCTCGCGCTCGCGTTCCTGGTAGTAGGCGTAGAGGCGGGCGCGCAGGATCTTCATGGCGAAGTCGCGGTTGCGGTGCTGGCTGCGCTCGGCCTGCGACTGCACCGCGATGCCGGTGGGCAGGTGCGTGATGCGCACCGCCGACTCGGTCTTGTTGACGTGCTGCCCGCCGGCCCCGGAGGCGCGGAAGGTGTCGACGCGCAGGTCCTTCTCGTCGAGGTCCACGTGGATGGTCTCGTCGACCGCCGGATAGATGAAGACCGAGGCGAAGGAGGTGTGGCGGCGGTGCGCGGCGTCGTACGGCGACAGCCGCACCAGCCGGTGCACGCCCGACTCCGAGCGCAGGAAGCCGTAGGCGTAGTCGCCGGCGATCTCCAGGGTGGCGTCCTTGATCCCCGCCTCATCCCCCGGCTGCAGATCGAGCACCGTGCAGCCGAAGGCGCGCCGCTCGCACCAGCGCATGTACATGCGCAGCAGCATCTCCGCCCAGTCCTGGCTCTCGGTGCCGCCCGCCCCGGGGTGGATGGAGAGCACGGCGCCGAGGCCGTCGTTCTCCCCGGAGAGCAGGCTCTCGAGTTCCAGGTCGGCGGCCTTGTGCTCGAGCGCGCCGATCTCGCCGGACAGCTCGGCCAGGCTCGCGGCGTCGCCGTCGGCGACCTCGATCAGCTCCAGCAGGTCGCGCTGGAGCGCGGCCGGGCCGGCGAAGGCGGTGAGCACGCGCTTGGCGGACTTCAGGCGCGCGATGACCGCGCGGGACTCGCCGGACCGCTCCCAGAAGCCCGGCTGACCCATGCGCGCCTCGAGTTCGGCTACCTCGCTCTGGCGGGTGGAGATCTCAAAGATACCCCCGGAGCTGGTCGAGGGTTTCCCCGACGCGCTCGAGGCGCCGCTTCAGCTCCTGGGCCGTCTCCATGACTGTTCTCCGCTCCGCGGTCCGTGGGACCGTCAGCGTGGGATCTCGGGTGCCTGGCGCGAGCGCCAGGCCGACTACAAGGCGTCGGCGAGCTCGCGGGCGCGCCGTTCCAGGTCGGCCAGGCTGCCGTCGTTGGCCACGACGCGGTCAGCATAGCGCACCCGCTCCGCGTCCGGAAGCTGCAGGGCGAAGCGCGCCTCCGCCTGCTCCGGGGTCAGGCCGTGCGCGCCGGCCGCCCACTCGCGGCGGCGCTCGGCCGGCGCCACGACGGCCACCACCTCGTCGCACCACGCTCCGAGGTCCCACTCGACGAGCAGGGCCGCCTCGAGCGCCACCACGCCGTGCAAGCCGCCGGCCAGCACCTCGTCCAGCGCGCCCCGCGCGGCGGCCAGCAGCCGGGGGTGGGAGATGGCGTTGAGCCGCGCCAGGGCCTGGGGCGAGGCGAACGCCAGCCGCGCCACCTCGGCGCGCCGCACGCGTCCGGAGGCGTCCAGCACCGCGGGGCCGAAGGCCGCCGCCAGCGCCGAGCGCGCCTCCGGCGCTTCGAGCACGTCGTGACCGAGCCGGTCGGCCTCGATGAGGCGGGCGCCGCTGGCCGCCAGGACGCGGGCCACGGTGGACTTGCCCGAGGCCATGCCGCCGGTGAGCCCGACCACGTAGCAGCCGTCGGCGGCCGGGCTGCGGCGCGCACCGCGCGGGCCGGGCGCCCGGTACGGCCCGGCCCCAGCCCCGCCGGCGCTTGGCGGCCCCTCAGTGGACATCGAACCAGCGCTCCCCGACGCCCACGCCGACCTCGAGCGGCACCGCCATCTGCACGGCGCCGACCATCTCGCGCCGCACCCGCTCGGCCACCGCCTCGACCTCGCCCGGCGGGCACTCGAAGAGCAGCTCGTCGTGCACCTGCAGGATGAGACGGGACGCGAGCCCGTCGGCGGCGAGCCCCTCGTGGATGCGCACCATGGCCACCTTGATGAGATCGGCCGCCGAGCCCTGCAGTGGCGTGTTGATCGCAGCCCGCTCGGCGTTGGCGCGGGCCCGCGGGCTGGGGCTGGCGAGCTGCGGCAGGTAGCGGCGGCGCCCCAGGAGCGTGGTCACGTAGCCGCGCCCGCGCGCCTCCTCCAGGGTGCGCTCGAGGTAGGCTTTGACGCCGGCGTGCACGCGGAAGTACTCGCGGATGAACGCCGCCGCCTGCGCCAGCGGCATGCCGAGCTGCACCGAGAGGGCGCGCGCCCCCATGCCGTACATGATGCCGAAGTTGACCACCTTGGCCCGCGCCCGCTCCTCCGACGTCGGCGCGCGGTCGGCCAGGGCGAAGACCTGCTGGGCGGTGCGCGCGTGCACGTCCTCCCCCTGGCGGAACGCCGCGGTGAGCGCTGCGTCCCCCGAGAGGTGGGCCATGATGCGCAGCTCGATCTGCGAGTAGTCGGCGCCCACCAGCTTCCAGCCCGGGCGCGCCACGAACGCCTTGCGCACCTCGCGCCCCAGCGGCGTGCGCATGGGGATGTTCTGCAGGCCGGGGTTGGAGGAGGAGAGCCGGCCGGTGGCGACCACGGTCTGGTGGAACTCGGTGTGCACGCGCCCGGTCTCGGGGTGGACCAGCGCCGGGAGGGCGTCGACGTAGGTGGACTTGAGCTTGGCCACCTGACGGTACAGCAGCACCAGGCGCGGCAGCTCGTGCAGCGGGGCCAGCTCCTCGAGCACGTCGGCGTCGGTCGAGAAGCCGGTCTTGGTGTGCTTGCGCGCCGGCAGGCCGAGGCGCTGAAAGAGCACCTGCCCGAGCTGCGGACCCGAGTTGACGTTGAAGGGGCCGCCGGCGGCAGCGTGGATGAGTCCCTCGAGCCGCGCCAGCTCACGCTCCAGCTCGCCGCTCATGACCGCCAGGAGGGCGGTGTCCACGCGCACGCCCTCCAGCTCCATGTCGGTGAGCACGGACACCAGCGGCATCTCCACCTCGCGGAACAGGCGCAGCTGCTCGCGCGCTTCGAGCTCGGGCGCGAAGCGCTCGGCCAGAAGCCAGGTGCAGTGCACGTCCTCGCCGCAGTAGGCGGCGACCTGTGCGACCGGTAGCTCGTCCATGGTGCGCGCGCGATGGCCGCGCCCCAGGAGCGCGGAGGTCGGGATCTTCTCCACCCCCAGGTGCACGCGGCTCAGGTGGTCGAGGCCGTGGGCGCCCTCGGGGTCGAGCAGGTAGGCGGCCACCATGGTGTCGAAGTCGACGCCGACGACCGGCAGCCCGGCGCGCTCGAGCACGATGACGTCGTACTTGAGGTTCTGCCCGAGCTTCGGCCGGCGCTGGTCGGCGAGCAACAGGCCGAGCCGCTCGCGCACCGCGGCCAGCGGCAGGTTGCGCCCCTCGCGGTGCCCCACCGGCAGGTAGGCGGGCCGCTCCCCCACGGTGACGCCGATGCCCACCAGGCGGGCGCGCATCGGCTCCTCGCTGGTGGTCTCGGTGTCCAGGCAGAAGCCGTGCGCCGCGGCCGCCAGTTCGTCGATCAGCCCGGCAAGGGCGGCCTCGGTGTCGATGACGCGCACCGGCGGGCCGTAGGCGGAGGGCCCCACCGGCTCGCCCACCTCCCACACCAGAGCGCCTTGCACCGGCGGCGGCAGCGGTTCGCCCGAGCGCTGCCACGACGGCGCCGGTTCCTCGGCGGGGGCGGCCGCCGCCGGGACGACCGGGAGCGCCGCGGCGGGAACGGCCGGGGACGCCGCCGCTGGAACGGCCGGGGACGCCGCGGCCGTACCGCCGGCTCCGGCCCACGCCGCGCTGCCGCGCCGGACCTCCTCGGCCCAGCCCCGCAGGCGCCGCAGCTCGAAGCGCTCGCCGAGCGCGGCGAGCGCGGCCGCGTCCGGCGGCCGCACCGCCAGGGCCTCCCAGCGCAGATCGAGCTCGAGCGTGTCGTGGACGGTCACCAGGCGGCGCGAGAAGTAGGCCGCCTCGCGGTGCGCGGCCAGCTTGCGGCGCAGCGATTCGCGCTCCACCTGTCCGAGGTTGGCGTACACCCCGTCGAGACTGCCAAAGCGGGCGATGAGCCGGATGGCGGTCTTGTCCCCCACTCCCGGCACGCCCGGCACGTTGTCGCTGGCGTCCCCCATCAACGCCAGCACGTCGGCGAGCTGGTGCGGCTGCACTCCCCAGCGAGCCTCCACCGCGGCCTCGTCCATCCACACGTCCTCGTCGCCCTTGCCGCGCGGCGCCAGCACCTTCACTCCGGGGCGCACCAGCTGCTGGAGATCCTTGTCGTTGGTGACCAGCACGACCTCCATGCCGTCCTGCCGACCCCGCCGCGCCAGCGTCGCCATGACGTCGTCGGCCTCGTAGCCCGGGGCTTCGACGAGCGGCAGCCCGAGGGCCGCCGCCAGCTCTTTGAGGTGCGGCAGCTGCGCGGCCAGCTCCTCCGGCATCGGCTTGCGGGTCGCCTTGTACGCCGCGTACTCCTGCTCGCGCAGCGTCGGGCCTTCGGCGTCCCAGGCCAGCACCCAGTAGTCGGGCGCCTCCACCTGGCGCAGCTGGATCACCATGTTGGCGAAGGCGAAGAGCGCGCTGGTGTGCTCTCCCCGGGAGGTCACCAGGGGGCGGCGGACGAATGCGAAGTGGCTCCGGTACGCCAGCGCCAGGCCGTCGAGCAGGAAGAGCCGGGGCGAGCGCATGGCGGGGCGCGGCCCGCTAGCCCCCGGCCGCCGCAGCCCGGCGCGCCACCAGCAGGCGGTTGCACGGCTCGGGTGACGGCGCCCCGATCGCCAGCAGCGAGCGGTCGACGGCGTACAGGAGGTACGGCAGGCGGTTGAGCCCCTTGAGCGCGCCGAGGCTGCGATTGAGCAGGTAGTGGGTCGGCACCACGCGGCGCACCGCCGCACCCTCGTCGCGCAGCAGGGTGGCGTAGCGCGGCAGCTCGCGCATGACGTTGTGGGCCGCCAGGCGGCCGCGCCACGGGCGCAACACGTCGGTCAGCAGCAGGACACCGCCCGGGGCCAGCTCGCGCGCCAGGCGACGCACCGCCGCCTCCCAGCGCGCCTCGTCGGTGATGTGGTAGAGCACGTCCCAGGCGTTGACGACGTCGTAGCCGCCGCCGGTGTCCGTCTCGGAGAGATCGCCCTGCAGGATGCGCGCCGCGGGGAAGCGCTGACGCAGCAGCCGGGTGCCGGCCTCGGTCAGCTCGATGCCGGTCACCGCGGCGCCGTGTCGCAGATAGTAGTCCACGTAGAAGCCGACACCCGAGCCGCCGTCCAGCACGCGCGCCCCCGGCAGGCGCACGCCCTCGCGGGCCAGCTCGCGCGTCAGCACGCGCTCGCGGATACGGTACATGGCGCGGTTGTAGGCCAGGGAGAGGCCGGGCTCGCCGGTGCCGCGCAGGTCCGGGTGCGTCGAGAGCACCTCCTGCCAGAAGGCCTGCGGGTCGTAGGCGGGCGCGCTCGGGCCCGCCGGCCGCGGCTCAGCCACGGCGGGATCCTCCGTGGCTCCCCGCCGGAGGGCGCCGACAGGAGCCGGCGGGGCGGGTCGCGGACCGCGGGTTCCTGGCCCGGTAGAGACCCTGGCGGAGCACGTAGCGCTCGACCGCCTCGGGTACCAGGAAGCGGATGGAGGCGCCCCGCGCCACGCGGCCGCGCAGGTCGGTGGAGGAGATCGCGAGAGCCGGCGCGTCCACGATGCGCAGGCGCGCCGCCGGCAGCCCCCGCGGCCGGCGCGCCGCCGTGCCCGGCCGCGGCACGGCGGCGATGCCCGCCAGCTGCACCACGCGCTCGGGGTCGCGCCAGTTCGGCAGGTCGGCGAGCATGTCGGCGCCGACCACCAGCCACCACTCGTGCCGCGGGTGACGCCGCCGCAGCTGCTCCAGGGTGTCCACGGTGTAAGACGGACCGCGGCGACCGAGCTCGAGCGGCAGCACGCGGAAGCCGCTCAGCCCGGCCAGCGCGCGGCGCAGCAGCGCCAGGCGAGTCGCCACAGGGCTCAGACGGCGGGCCCGCTTGTGCGGCGGCCGGGCGGCGGGGACGAACCACACCTCGTCGAGCTCCAGGTCGCGGCGCGCCGCGGCCGCCGCCGCCAGGTGCGCGAGGTGCGGCGGATCGAAGGTGCCGCCGAGCAGGCCGACGCGCTTGCCGCGCTTCACGGGGCGGCCTCCGGCACGGCCCGGCGCTGCGCCTCGGCCAGCAGGCGGCGCGCCGTGGCGGCGATCTCGGGGGCCGGGGCCTGCGCCAGCAGGTCCTCCAGGATGGGGATCGCCTCGGCCCAGCGCTCTACCCTCATCCAGCTCTTCGCCTCGCCGAGCGCCGACTGATGGGCCCACGGCGTGCCCGGATACTTCCTCTGCACCTCGCGGAAGTAGAAGCGCGCCGGGTCGAGGAGGCCCATCTTCAGGTAGAGGCGCCCGTTCTCGTAGTCCTTCTTCGCCAGCCGCCCGTCCGCCTGGGCGCGCAGCTCGCGGATCTCGCCCGCCTTGGGGTGGTCGAGGTAGATGGCGAGGAACCGGTCGAACTGATCGCGCGCCAGGCGCGTGTAGTCCTGGTCGTAGGAGGCGCCGCGGGCCTGCTTCCAGTAGGCGAGGCCGAGGTAGTACTGGGCATCGGGCACGCGCGGGCTCTCGGCGAACTGGTTGGCGATGATGACGAACTCGGTGACCGCCGACGGCCACTCGCCGGTGCGGAAAAAGCTCAGGCCGAGCAGGTAGTGCGCCTCGTCCGCCTTCTCGCCGGAGGGCTCGCGCTCCAGGTAGCCCTTGAGCATCTGCTGCGCCTGATAGTTGTCGCCCTCCTGGATGGCACGCTCGCCGAGCGTCAACTGGTCGGCCGCCGGCAGGTCGGTGCGCGGGCGTGACGGGGAGCGGCCGCATCCTGCCGCGCCCAGCGCGGCGGCGGCGACGATCAGCAAGAGTGCCGAGCGCGCGGCCGCCGAGCGGGCGGCCGCCCGCCCCGGCCGCGCCGCGGCGCGGTCCGCTCGGGCGGGGACGGCGCTGGGGGTCACGGGCGGTTGGTGTAGAACAGGCTCACGAGACCCACCATGAGGGCCACGACGAGGATCGGTTCGACGACCTTCTGCCAGCTCTGCGACGGCACCGTGCCCCGGGTCTCTGCCCGGGCGGGGTCCTCGAGCATCTTCACTTCGGACTTGGCGACGTGGTCGGCGATCGCCGTATCGGCGGCGGCCACCCAGTAGACGGCGCGCGACTCCGGCCGCAGCAGGCGGGCCGACAGCCTGGAGAGGGCGCGGCGCTCGACGTGCAGCCCGCCGAACAAGCCCGAGCGGTAGAGCCGCGGGTAGTCCACACGCGCCTCCTCGGCGCGCACGGTGAGCAGCGGCAGCCGGTCGATCTCCGGCGGCGGGGCCGGCGCGCCGCCCAGCGGCGCGGCCCCGGTGCCCGGGTCGAAGATCTCTTGCGGCTTGGCCGGCGTCGACAGCGCCTGCTGGCGGGCCCGTAGCTCGGCCAGGGTCTCCGCGGTGACCGGCCCCCGGCGCCAGGCGGTGTCGGCGCGCACCGCGGTCGCGGACTCGGCCACCGCCGAGGCGGGCGCCAACCAAACCTCGATGCGCCGCTCCGTGAGTGCGGCGAGCAGTGCGCGCTCGACGCCCAGCGCCAGCGGCGCGTCTTCCGCCTTGACCAGCGCCACCTTGCTGCCGGGGGCCAGCGGCGCTCCCTCGACCAGCTGGCGCGCCGCCGCGGCCAGGGTCCGGTCGAGCAGGGCCAGGTTGCTCTCGGGCAGCGGTTTCTTGGCCGCCTCCACCGGCGCGGCCGCGACCAGGACGCAGGCGGCGACCGTCAGCAGAGCGGCGCCCGTCAACGCGCGCGGGGTCATCGTAGGTTGTGCTCCTCGAGGTAGGACTCGTCCACCAGCACGTCCCTTGCTTTCGAGCCCATGAACGGGCCCACGACGCCGAGACTCTCCAGGCGGTCCATCAGCCGCGAGGCGCGAGAATACCCCACTTTGAGCCGCCGCTGCAGGAGCGAAGTGGAGCCCTGCTCGTGCAACACCACCAGGCGCACGGCCTCGCCGACAAGCTCGTCGTCGTCCTCGTCGTCGCTCTCCTGGGTCCGCTCGATGGCCTCCTCGAGCCCACCGGCGGCCGCCGCCTGGGGGGCGTTCTCCCGCCAGAAATCCGCCACCTTGCCCATCTCGCCGTCGCTCACGAAGGGGGCGTGCACGCGCAGCGGCTCGGCGCGGCCCGCCGGCAGGTACAGCATGTCCCCCATGCCCAGCAGGCACTCGGCCCCGTTCATGTCGAGGATGGTGCGCGAGTCGGTCTTGGAGGACACCTGGAAGGCGATCCGCGACGGGAAATTCGCCTTGATGACCCCGGTGAGCACGTCCACCGACGGGCGCTGGGTGGCCAGCACGAGGTGGACGCCCACGGCCCGGGCCATCTGCGCCAGCCGCCCGATGGGCTCCTCCATCTCCACCGGCATGGTGAGCATGAGGTCGGCCAGCTCGTCGACGAGGATGACGATGTACGGCAGCTTGCCGAGCGGCTCGCCGGCCGGCCCGACCGGCGGCCTGGCGCTGCCGACCTTCTCGTTCAGGCCCTCGATGTTGCGCGCCCCGCAGGCGGCCAGCACGCGGTAGCGGCGCTCCATCTCCCCCACCGCCCAGCGCAGCGCCTTGGCGGCGCGCTTGGCGTCGGTGACCACCGGCATCAACAGGTGCGGGATGCCGTTGTAGCCGGTCAGCTCGATCATCTTGGGATCGATCATCAGGAAGCGCAGCGCGTCGGGCCCCTTGTTGAAGAGCAGGCTGGCGATCAGCACGTTGAGATAGACGCTCTTGCCCGAGCCGGTCGCCCCCGCCACCAGCACGTGCGGCATGCGGGTCAGGTCGGCACCCACCGGGCGGCCGTTGACGTCGACGCCGAGAGCGAACTTCAGAGCCCCCGTCTGGCGCACGTAGCCCTCCGACGAGAGCACCTCCCGGAGATACACCTTGCGCGGGTTGCGGTTCGGGATCTCGACGCCGACCGCCCCCTTGCCCGGGATCGGCGCCAGGATGCGGATGCGGCTGGCGCGCAGGGCCAGCGCCAGATCGTCCTCGCGGCTGGTGATCTGGCTCACCTTGATGCCCGGCGCCGGCTCGAACTCGAAGGTGGTGATCACCGGCCCGGGGTTGACCTCGGTGACCGTGCCGCGAATGCCGAAGTCGGCGAGCTTGGTGGCCAGGAGCTGGGCCTCCGCCTTGAGCTCGTCGTGGTTGACACGAATCACCGTCTCGCGCGGGATCTCGAGCATCTCGAGCGGCGGGAAAGCCCCCGCGTAGGGCACGCTGGTCACGGTGCCCGCCAGCGAGGCGGCGATCCCCCCGGCCGCCGCGCCCGCCGCCGGTCCCGGGGCCGGAGCCGCGCCGGAGGGGATCGCGGCCGCGCCGACCGCCGTCGCCGCCCCCTCCCGCGCCGGCCGCGCGGCGGTCTCGTCCTTGCCCGCGGCGGGGGCCGCACCGCGCACCGAGATGCGGCGCTCGCGCGCCGACTCCGCGGTGGGCGGGATGGCCGCCGGGGTCGGTACGTTGATGCGCGGGTCTGCGGGAGCGGGCGCGCGGTCGGATCCGCGCTCCCCGGCGGCGGCCGGGCGCGCCGCCTTGGCGACCGCCAGCGCGGTCCTGGTCCGCACCGTCTCGGCCGGCGGGCGGTCGGCCCCCGAGCGCCACCGTGACCAGGCATCGGCGAGCCACCCGCCCAGGTGCCCCCACGCCACCGTCAGCGCCGAGAACCCGAGCTCCGACGCCACCAGCGCGGTGATCAGGAAGCAGGCGACGAGCAGGATGCCGCCGCCCACGCCGCCCGCCACGGAGCGCAGCGCGCCGGCGATCCCGAGGCCTGCGGCGCCCGCCCAGGGCGCGCCCGCCGGTCCCGCCAGGCCGACAATCGCCAGGGCCTCGAGGACCAGCAGCGCGAGCACCGCCCCGCGGATGATCAGCGGCTTGGCGGGCGCGGCGGCGAGCCGGTTCCAGCCGCAGGCGAACGCCAGGGCCGGCACCCCCCAGGCGGCCACGCGCCCGAGCAGCTGCACCAGGGCGTGCGCCATCCAGGCGCCGAGCGGCCCGCAGGCGTTGGCCTCGGCCCACGGCCGCGCCCCCAGGATGGGGACCCGGTAGGTCGCCAGGCTGGCGGTGGCCAGACCCGCGAAGGCCACCAGCAGCACACCGAGCACCTGCCGCTGCCTGCGCTCCGACAGCTCGGGCAACCAGGACATGGGACTCCGTCTCCTGCGGGGGCGCGGAGGTCTTTCGGTCGCGCGGGGCGGGCCGGCCGCCCCGGGCCTACGTGCCCTCACTCCAGGAGGCGAGGTACTTCTCCTGCTCCGGGGTGAGGGTGTCGATGCGCATTCCCATGGCGGCGAGCTTGAGGCGCGCCACCTCGCGGTCCACCTCGACCGGCACCGGGATCACCTGCGGGCCGATGGCCCCGGCGTGCCGGGACAGATACTCCACGCTCAGCGACTGATTGGCAAACGACATGTCCATGACCATCGCCGGGTGCCCCTCGGCAGCGGCCAGGTTGATCAGCCGTCCCTCGCCGAGCACGAAGACGCGCCGCCCGCCGCGCAGGCGATACTCCTGCACGAAGGGGCGCGCCGGGCGCGTCTCGACCGCCTGCTCGGCCAGCCCCGGCAGGTCCAGCTCGACGTTGAAGTGACCGGAGTTGCAGACGATGGCCCCGTCCTTCATGCACTCGAAGTGCTCCGGCCGGATGACCGAGGTGTTGCCGGTCACGGTGACGAAGAGGTCGCCGCGGGGTGCCGCCTCGGCCATCGGCAACACCTCGTGGCCGTCCATCGCCGCCTCGAGGGCGCGCAACGGGTTGATCTCGGTGACCAGCACGCGCGCCCCCATGCCGGCGGCGCGCGTCGCCACGCCCCGCCCGCACCAGCCGTAGCCGGCGACCACCACGGTCGCGCCGGCCACCAGCATGTTGGTGGCGCGCAGCACGCCGTCGAGCGTGCTCTGCCCGGTGCCGTAGCGGTTGTCGAACAGGTGCTTGGTGTCGGCGTCGTTGATGGCGATGACCGGGTAGCGCAGCGCCCCGTCGCGGGCCATGGCGCGCAGGCGGGTGACGCCGGTGGTCGTCTCCTCGGTGCCGCCCACCACGCCCGCCAGCAGGTCCGGGAAGCGAGTGTGCAGGGTGCTCACCAGATCGCAGCCGTCGTCCATGGTGAGCGTCGGGCGACTGGCGACCGCCTGCTCGATGTGGCGGTAGTAGGTCTCGTGGTCCTCGCCCTTGATGGCGAAGGTGGCCACGTCGTAGTCGGCCACCAGCGACGCCGCCACCTCGTCGGTGGTGGACAGCGGGTTGGAGGCGCACAGCGTCACCTCGGCGCCGCCCGCCTTCAGGGTGCGCATGAGGTTGGCGGTCTCGCTGGTCACGTGCAGGCAGGCGGCGATGCGCAGGCCGGTGAGCGGCCGCTCGCGCTCGAAGCGCTCGCGCAGGGCGCGCAGCACCGGCATCTGGCGGTCCGCCCACTCGATGCGGCGGCGGCCGGCCGGCGCTTGCAGGAGATCGGCGACGTCGTGGGTGTCGCGGTTGGCGGCAGGGGTCGGCATGGGGTCTATCCTCGCTTCAGGTCGTCGACGCGGTCGGTCAGTTCCCAGGTGAAACCGTCCTCCCGGCGGCCGAAGTGGCCGTAGGCGGCGGTGCGGCGGTAGATCGGACGGCGCAGGTCGAGAGCGCGGATGATCTCGCGCGGCCGCAGGTCCCACAGCCCGCGCACCCGCCGCGTCAGCTCGGCGTCGGGGAGCGCGCCCGTGCCCCAGGTGTTGACCATTACCGAGACCGGCTCGGGCTCGCCGATGGCGTAGGCGATCTGGATCTCGCAGCGCTCGCACAGGTCGGCGGCCACCAGATTCTTGGCGATGTGGCGGGCCGCGTAGGAGGCCGAGCGGTCGACCTTGGTGGGGTCCTTGCCGGAGAACGCGCCGCCGCCGTGGCTGCCGACGCCGCCGTAGGTGTCGGCGATGATCTTGCGCCCGGTCAGGCCGGTGTCGGCCATCGGGCCGCCCTTGACGAACTGCCCGGTGGGGTTGATGAAGTGCTTGACCGGGCGGCGCTCGTCCACCAGCTCCGGCGGCAGCACCGGCGCGATGACGGCGCGCGTGACGTCGTCGACGATCTGCGCGTGCTTGACGTCGGCGTGGTGCTGGGTGGAGACCACCACGGCGTCGATGCGCACCGGCCGGTCGCCCTCGTACTCCACCGTCACCTGGCTCTTGCCGTCGGGGCGCAGGTAGGGCAAGAGGCCGCTGCGGCGCACCTCGGCCAGCCGCCGCGTCAGCCGGTGGGCCAGCATGATGGGCAGCGGCATCAGCTCCGGGGTCTCGCGACAGGCGTAGCCGAACATCAGCCCCTGGTCGCCGGCCCCGCCCTTGTCGACGCCCAGGGCGATGTCGCCCGACTGGTCGTCGATGGCGGTGATCACCGCGCAGGTGTGGCTGTCGAAGCCGTACTCGGCGCTGTCGTAGCCGATCTCGCCGATGATCTGCCGCACCAGGCCCGGGATCTCCACGTAGCCCTGGCTGGAGATCTCGCCGGCCACGAAAGCCAGGCCGGTGGTGACCAGCACCTCGCAGGCCACGCGGCTGTGCGGGTCCTGCGCGATGAGCGCGTCGAGCACGCCGTCGGAGATCTGGTCGGCGATCTTGTCCGGGTGCCCCTCGGTCACCGATTCCGAGGTGAAGAGGTAGCTGCGGATCTGGGGCGCCGCCGCGCTCCGGCCTCCGGCCGAGGCCGGGTGCGGGGCACTGCTGTGCGGAGTGCGAGAGCTCACAGGAATCGTACCTCCGAGGAATCGCCGACGTTCAGCTGCTGGAAGGTGCCTTGGGCCACGGCATTCTCCCCCAGCACCGAGGCGTCCAGCAGGATGTTCTCGACGCTGGCGTTGGGGTTGATGATCGAGTTGCGCACCACGCAGTTCACCACCCGCGCGCCGGCGGCGATCGAGACGTGCGGGCCGATCACGCTGCCGACGATCTCGGCGCCCGCCTCGATGACCACCGGCCCGCGCACCACGGAACCCGGCACCGACGGCTCGCCGCCCACCAGGTCGAGCAGCAGCCGGTTGGTCTCGAGCAGCGTCTCCGTCTTGCCGCAGTCGTACCAGCCCGCCACCGGGAACGGGCGCAGCCGGTGGCCGCGCTCGACCACCAGTTGCAGGGCGTCGGTGAGCTGGTACTCGCCGCGCGTGCGCAGGTCGCGGCGCACCAGCTCGTCCAGGCAGTCGAACAGCGGGGCGTCCGCCGACAGATAGTAGACGCCGGCGATCGCCAGCCGCGAGGGCGGCACCTCCGGCTTCTCCACCAGACGGACCACGCGGCCGTCCTGCACCTCGACGACGCCGAAGCGCCGCGGATCCTCGACCTCGGTGACGCCGATGGCGCTCGTGCCGGCCGCCAGGAGCTGCGACAGGTCGGCGCGGAAGATGGTGTCGCCGAGCAGGATGAGCGCCGGGTGGCCGCGCACCTCGGGGGCGGCCAGCCGGATGGCGTGCCCCAGCCCCTGGGGCTCCTTCTGCTCGGCGTACGCCACCCGCAGCGGGCCGCCGCCGTAGCGGGCGTCCACGTACTCGCGGATGCGCTCGCCCATGTGGCCGACCACCAGCACCGCCTCGCGCACCCCGAGGGTGACCAGGTCGTCGAGGATGTGGGCCAGGATCGGCTTGCCCGCCACGTAGAGCAGCGCCTTGGGCGTGGTGTGTGTGTGCGGCCGCAGCCGCGTGCCCACGCCCGCCACCGGCACGATCGCCTTCAGCGCCCCCTGCGAGCCGCTCACTCCGTCGCCTCCAGCGCCTGCTTCAGCCGGTCGATCTGGGCCACCGGCATCGGGTCCACCCCGGCGAGCACCGCCAGGTAAAGGCTCACCCAGTCGCCCAGCTGGACGAGCGACAACAGCCGCGCCAGCCGGCCCTCGCCCGACGCGTGCGCCGCGTACGCCGCCACTCCCGCCTCCGCCACCAGCTCGCGCGTCAGGTCGAGCCGGCGCGCCACGCGCGGGTGCTCCTCGCGGTCGCGCAGGCAGACCACGGCGACGTGCGCGTGCAGCGGGCGCAGCGCTTCCCAGCCCACGGTCTCGTTGTGGTTCAGCTCGGGGACGGCGCCGTGGAACGCCGGCGTCTTCGCGTTCTCGTTGATCTGCCCCTTCCAGCGCAGCCCGACCCCCGACAGGTGGCGCGTCGCGGTGTAGACCACGACGATCTTCCCGTGAAGCGCCAGCGCCAGCTGCTTGGCGGGGTTGGCGGCCTCCGGGACTTCGGGCGCCAGCCGGCGATTCTCGGCGGCGAGGACCTGCTGCGCCTCCTCGAGCGCGGCCGGTCCCCCGAGCGCACAGCCGAGCGCGCGCAGCATCGCCAGCAAGGAGACCAGACTATATCCGAGGGCCGCACGGGGGGGAAGCCCCGGGGCCAGCGTAGCGCACGGTACGCCGTCGCGGGCGGCGCGCCGCGCCAGCTCGCCCCCCGAGGCGAGCGCCACCCGCGCCGCCCCGCGCCGGCCGGCGTCGTCGTACAGCGCCAGCACTTCCTCGGTGTCCCCCGAGTACGAGGAGAGCGCGCACAGCGTCCCCCGCCCCACCGCCGCCGGCCACTCGTAGTCGCGCACCACCAGGAACGGCAGGGCGAGCTCGTCCTCGGCCAGCCCGCGCGCCAGGTCGCCGCCGATGGCGGAGCCGCCGAGGCCGCCGAGGGCGAGCAGGCGGAAGGGGCCGGCCGGCATCGGCTCCGGCCACGGCCGCGCCGCCAGCGCCTGCCGCTGCGCCGCGATCTGCTCCGGCCACGCGGCGATCAGCCGGCGCATCCCGCCCGGGTCGCCCGCCGCCACGGCCTCGGGGCCGAGTCGCCCGCCGGCCGCCCCGCCGGCGCCGCCGCTCACGCGACGCCCTCCTCGTCGGATTCGCCGGCGGCGGCCGCCGCCTCGCGGTTCTCCTCCCCGGGTTCCGCCTCGCCGAGCAGGTCGCGCGGCAGCAGCGGGTCCAGCTCGCGCGCCAGGTAGGCGCGGACCTCGGCCGCCGAGCGCATCTCCAGGCAAGCCTGCGCCACGGCGCGCGCGTGCGCGTCGTCCACGGCGCGCACCGCCGACTTGAGCCGCGGCACGTCGAAGGGGCTCACCGACAGCTCTTCGACGTCCAGGCCGACGAGCAGCACGGCGACCCGCGGGTCCCCGGCCATCTCGCCGCACACCCCCGTCCAGATGCCGGCGGCGCGGCCGGCCCGCACCGCGTGGTCCACCGAGCGCAGGATGGCGGGCTCGAGCGGCTCGTAGAGGTGGGCGATGCGCTCGTTGCCGCGGTCGATGGCCAGCGTGTACTGGATGAGGTCGTTGGAGCCGACCGAGAAGAAGGCCACGCGCCGCGCCATGTGGTCGGCCGACCACACCGCCGAGGGCGTCTCCACCATCATGCCGATGGGCAGCGCCGGATCGTGGGCCAGCCCCTCGCGCGCCAGCTCGGCGCGCACCTCGGCGCACAGCCCGAGCGCCTGCTCGAGCTCGGCGTAGGTGGTGACCATGGGGAACATCATCTTGAGGTTGCCGTGCACGCCGGCGCGGTAGATGGCGCGCAGCTGGGTGCGGAACATGCCCGGGTGGTGCAGCGCGAAGCGGATGCCGCGCCAGCCGAGGAACGGGTTGGCCTCCTTGGTGGCGCCCAGGTAGGAGGCGACCTTGTCCCCTCCGAGATCCATCGTGCGCACGATGACGCTCTCGGGGTGGATACGGCGGGCCACCGTCTCGTAGGCCTCGAGCTGCTCCTCCTCGGTCGGCAGGTGGGGGCGGTCGAGGTAGAAGAACTCGGTGCGGTAGAGGCCGATGCCGCGCGCCCCGGAGAGCAGCACGTGCTCGACCTCGGCCGGCAGCTCGATGTTGGCGGAGAGCTCGACGCGGCGGCCGTCGCGGGTGGCGCACGGCAGGTCGCGCAGGTCGCCGAGGCGCGCGCGCTGCGAGGCGACGCGCAGCTGGCGGCGGCGGCGGCGCTCGAGCGCCGGCCCCGACGGCCGCAGCTCGACGGTGCCGCTGAAGCCGTCCACCACCAGCCAGTCGCCGTCCTGCGCCTCGGCCATCAGCCCGGCGGCGCCGACCACGCACGGGATGCCGAAGGTGCGGGCCAGGATCGCCGAGTGCGAGGTGCGTCCCCCGCACTCGGTGGCGATGGCGACGATGCGCTGGCGGTGCGCCTCGAAGCGGATGGTCTCGTGCGGCGCCAGGTCG
>CAYLSO010000292.1:0-7444 GCA_964386525.1 uncultured bacterium | reverse complement strand
GCTGGGATGGGCTCACCGCCACGGGCGCCCGTGCCCCGGCGGGGCTCTACTTCGTGCGGTTGGTGACGGCGCTCGGGGTTCGCTCGGAACGCTTGGTGTGGTTGCGATAGCGAAGCGGGGCCCGCGGCGGGGGATGCAAAGGAGTGGGAAAGCCTGAGGGGGCGCTGCGTCCGAGAGGGCGGGCGCCCTTATCATAAGAGGGCGCGGACCGCACTCGGGCCGCGAGGGAGGCCCATCGTGCTCAGGAGATACTGGCCGGTTTCGATCGTGGTGATTGCCGCGGCCGCGTTGCTCGCGCTGTCGGGTCGCGCCGTGGGCCGGCAGCCCGCCACCGATCATTCCCGGGCCGCAAGGAGCGATACCGTGACGAAGGTGGTCAAGTCGGACGCCGAGTGGAAGCGGATCCTGACGCCCGAGCAGTATCGCGTGCTGCGCGGCAAGGGCACGGAGCTGGCCTGCTCGGGGGGCTTCTGGAACAGCCACGAGAAGGGCGCCTACCGCTGCGCCGGCTGCGGCCTGGAGCTGTTCCGCTCGACCGGTAAGTTCGACTCGGGCACCGGGTGGCCGAGCTTCGTCGCACCGGTCGCCGCCGATCACGTCCGCTTTGAGACCGACAAAAGCCACGGCATGATGCGCACGGAGGCTCTGTGCGCACGCTGTGACGGGCACTTGGGACACGTCTTCGACGACGGGCCGCCGCCGACCCACAACCGCTACTGCATCAACTCCGCCGCGCTCATCTTCGAGAAAGAGAAGTAAAAGCCGAGGCGGCGGTCCCCATCCTCCGGAACCGCCGCCGAGCCTACCGCAGCCGGCTGCCGCAGCCGCCTACCGCAGCTTCAACAGTTTCGTCGTCCGCACGCCCTGCCCCGCCAGCTCGAGCCGGCAGAGATAGAGGCCTGCCCCCAGGCGCTGTCCGCCGTTGGCGCGCCCATCCCAGGAGACTTCGTGCGGGCCCGCGGTCTGGGGCGCGGCGACCAGCGTGCGCACCCGCCGGCCGGCCAGATCGAAGACCTCCAGCCGTACCGCACCGCCGTGCGGCAGCGCGTAGCGGATCGCCGTCGATCCGGAGAACGGGTTCGGCCGCGGCGGCGACAGCGAGAGCGCGGTCACGGGCGGGGACCCGGGCGGCACGTCCGTGGTCCCGGACGAATGGACGCGCAGGGTGACGCCGCCCACCTGACGCACGAGGCCGCCGCCGGGGCTGTGCAGATACCCTTCGACGTGCACCGCGCCGACGGTGTCCGTCGTGGTCGGCGTCACGACCAGGCGCAGCGGGAACCCGGCGCCGGGCCCCACGGGCAACGGCAGACCGGTGGGGACGAGTGCGCCGACGCTGTCCTGGAGCTGCACCGTCCAGTGCTCCGCGCCCTCCTCCTGGAGCACCTCGTAGCGCAGGAACATCGAGGTCGGCTCCGGGTTCTCGGCGCGCAAGCGCAGCGACACCGGCTGGCCGATGTCGGTGCGGCGCCCGAACTCGGCGAAGACGCCGTGGTTGTTCTCCTCCTGCGGCCAGGAGCTCGAGGCCGGGTCGCCCGGGCACTCGATGGTGGCCCAGATCGAGAAGTCGGGCTCGCCGTAGCTGTTCGCGGGCGGCTGGATCCACGGGCCGACCGTCAGCCGCACCGTATCGCCGGGGGCGAGGCTCGGGGGCACGGGCACCTGGCCGATGGGCACACTACCCGGGTAGTTCTCGGTGAGCGTCGGGTCGCCGGCCCAGAACGTCACCGCCGTGGCCGCCGGCGGGTAGTTGGATCCGACGTTCCACACGAGCGCCGAGACCTCCAGGGTCGCGTCGTCGACCGCGATCACGTTCATCCCCGACCCGGATCCGGGCGCGCCCCACCACCGGCTGCCGTAAGGCCAGCCGCGGTGCCCGAAGCCGAACGGCGGCGGCGGCAGCACGATCATGGCGAAGCCGTAGCTCCCGGAGGCACCGAGCTTGTCCGCGTAGCTGTTGTACGAGGTCGAGGCCACGGAGTTGAGCGTCCCGTATCCCTCGTACGTGCACGCGGGCAGCGGATTGGGCACCACCGGCGGCCCCCGCAGATTCCACTTCGTGTTATCGACATCGCCGGTGTGCACGAGGTTGGCCAGGTTGTGAGTCGCCTGCTCGCCGCCCTGGAAGCCCAGCCCGTTGGCGGGTGTGAGCGTGGCCTTGCCGGTGACCGGGTAGAGCCCGTGCAGCGGCGCCGGGCCGGGGTAGGTGACGAAGAGGCTGGCCTGGAACTTGGCGTTGGTCGTGATGCCGAGCGGCGCCGCCCAGGTCAGCTCCCACGGCGCGGCGAAGAGGAACTCCCCGAACTTCCAGATCTTGTCGTAGAAGCCCGGGATGGCGGGGGGGCCGGGGAAGGTGCGCTGCGGGATCCAGATGAAAGGTCCCCGCGCCGGGTCGTGCACGCAGACGGCCGGCACGTTCCAGGGATTGCCCGCCTGGCCGCCGACGTTGTCGAAGCCCATCACCACCACCGCGTGCCCGATGGTGGTGTTCTCGATGTCGGCGGTGGTGTCCACCTCGCCCTTGGTCCGGTCAGGGTTGAGCGCGGAGTCGTAGTCGTCGGGCGGGTCGAAGCAGGCGACGATGGGATAGCCCGATGCCAGCAGCCCGTGGAATTTGGGCGGCGGGAAGCCGTTGGTGAACTGAGTCGTGTCGTCCGCGGCCATCTCGTACCACAGGCTGTCGACCGCCGAGTATCCGAGCGAGCGCCAGGTGTAGGCCCAGGCCCCGGGCGCGTTCGGCTGCCCCGCCGGCGGGCAGTTGCCCCGCACCAGCGTCAGCGCCTGCGTCGCCGACGAGAAGTGCGCCGCCCGGCGCCCGTCGTCGAGTTTCGTCCCCACCCAGCCCGGGTTGTTCCAGTTGACGCGGTCGTTGATGTTGGCGGAAGCGGAGACCTCCTCTTGCAGGTTCGGCGCGATCTGGTGGTTCGGGATGACGTCGTTGTAGTCGAAGAGCATGTCGAGGCACGCCACGAGGCAGCGGTAGTTGTCGCCGCTGGCGATGGTCGGGCTGCACGGCTCGTGCAGGGCGAGGAGACTCACGTCGGGGATCGAGTACTGGCCGTGGTAGGGCACCAAGCCCGGCTGGGCCTGCGCTACCACGTTCTCCAGGTCCACGACCACGCCGGGGGTGATCCAGCTCGCCAGGCCCTGGTCCTGCATGCCCGAGACCGAGAACTCGTCGTAGAGGGCGTTCAGGTAGTTGCTCGAGGAGTGGTTGTCCTCGAAGGTAAGCCGCCGCGTGGGAACCAGGGTCGGCGCGTAGGTGACCTCGCCGACCAGCCGGCCATCCACGTAGACGGAGTACTTGAGCTGCGACGGCCGGACGAAGACGGTGACCAGCCCCCAGGTCTCCGGCGGGAGGTAATTGAGGACCGGCTCGGAGGAGAGCGGATGCCCGACGTAGGCGGCGGTTCCGAGCGGGTCGTAGAGGATGGGCAGGGACGGATAGTCCAGCAGCAGGCGGATGTGCCCGAAGATCAGGAACTGGTCCCAGTGGAAGCTGGTGTAGCGGAAGCCGAACCGGACCACGTAGTCGTTGGTGAAGTCGACGGGGACCTCGCGGGACATGCCCGTGGCGCCGGCGCCCGGGTTGGGATTGCCCACGACTCGTAGCGAGCGAGTGCCGAGGTATCCCATGCCCGGTTCCACGTAGATACCGGCGCCGCCGACGTAGCTGAGTGTCCAGGTGAGCGTGTTGCCGTCCTCAAAAGTGTCGTACCAGAGTCTTAGCGGCGCCGCGTGTGCGCTGACGGCGAGCGGGGCCGCGGCCGCGAGGGCGAGGATCAGCCCGCGGCAGAGCGAAGAGAGTCTCGTTGCCATGACGCTACTCCTGACCGCGGTGCGGGCGCGGTCGTGGGGGGAGTCGTTGCGGGCGGACGCCGTCGGTGGATCGCGGGGTTTCCGGGTCGGGCTGCGGCGTCGTGGGGGCACGGAAAAACGCCGGAGTAGTCTGCGCCTCCTCGGTTGGAGGTGGTATGACGGGGGTCACAGAAGGGGGGGCCGGGGTGGGCGGCCGTGGCCGGTCCCCCCGAAGTGCCAGGGGGCCAGGGCGCGAGCGCCGGCCCCCCGGGGGTTGGTGATGGGCGGCTCGGCTAGTGGAGCCTGAACCGCACCGGCACCCGGACCCACACCTTGACCGGGCGGTTGTTGGACAGCGCCGGCTTGAAAACCCACTGTCGCACCGCGTTGACCGCGGCGGCGTCGAGGATGGGGACCGACTTCTCGACTTCGACCCTCTTCACGCGGCCGTCGGTGCCGATCAAGGCCCTCACGGTGACCATCCCCTGTACGCCCGACTGGCGCGCGATCTCGGGGTACTCGGGGGCGAGCTGAGTGATCGGCACCGGCATCTCCTCGACATAGATGAAGGCCTCGGGGTCGGGATCGGGTTCCTCGGGCACGACGACGACCGCCGGCAGACCGTCCGTCGTCGAGGTGGATGGGCCGACCGTCTGGAACTCCTTCTGCGTGGCGGTCGTCCGCTCCGCGGGGGCCTCGACGTCCGGCACGGGGATGGGGGCGGCGAACGCCGGTGGCGCGACTCCCGGCGTGATGACGACGGGCGTGAATCGGTTCTGTACCACCGACGGCGGGGGGTCGAAGGAGTGCGTGAAGAACACGATCGGCGGGCGCACGGCGTCCGGCCGGCTCAGCATCCCGGCCGCCAGCATGGCGAGGCTCACGGCCGTGACGGCGAGGAGACAGGACAAGAAGAGCGCGCGGCGCAGGTAGACGGGCTGCAGGCGCTTCAGCTCGGCGGAGCCGTAGTCGCCGAAGCGCGCCCCGAGGAAGTCCGCAGGCAGATGGCGGATCGCGGCGGCGGTCATGGGTCCCTACCTCCTTCCTCTCCTCGCCGGCGGGCGGCGTCAGGCGGACCCGCTCCGTGGCGGAGGAGACTGCCCGGGGAAGAACGGCGACGGGACGACGGGGTGGGGGACCCAGCGGGGGGATGTCACGACCTGCGCGGCGCAGGCTACCCACCTAGAACTGTGCGCCCCTGCGTGACGGGGTGTCAAGCGAATGCGGGCCGGCGCAGCCTTGCGGCCGGCCCCGCCTTGCGGCCGGCCGGGCTTTCCGCTTCCATGTCCGCAATGCGCCTGCTCTTCCTCGAGAACCACGACTCCTTCTCCTGGAACGTGATCGAATCCCTGCCCTGCGAGCGCCGGGACGTGGTCATCCGCCCCGGCCGCGAGGCGGCGGGCGATTCCGGAGCGTTGCGGGGGTTCGACGCCGTGGTCATCGGGCCGGGCCCGACCGACCCGGAGCGGGCCGGGATCGTGGAGGTGGTCCGGGCGGCGGCCCGGGCCGGGCTGCCCCTGCTGGGAATCTGTCTCGGGCACCAGGCGCTCGGGCTGGCGTTCGGGGCTCGGCTCACTCCCGTGCGGCCGGCGCACGGCAAGCTGTCGGCGGTTCGGTTCTCCGCTTCCCGACTGTTCCCGAGCTTCGCAGGCCCTGAGGTGGTGATGCGCTACCACTCGCTCGCACTCGCCGATGTCGCCACCCCGCTACGCGTCGTCGCCCGGACCGACGACGGCATCCCCATGGCGATCGAGCACGAGACCCTGCCCATGGCCGGCCTGCAATTCCACCCCGACTCGTACGGCACGCCGCGGGGCCGGGAGATGGTCGCGGGTTTCTTCCGGGTGGTGGCGTGAAGCTCGCGGACCTGGAGCGGGAGGAGGGCTTCGCTCTCCTCGGGCCCGGTTTCGGCGGCCGGCCGTTCCTGCTGCTCCGCGGCCTGCGCGAGGCGCCCGACGGCGGCCTGGTGTATGCGCCATTCGAGAGGGCCGGCGATGCGCCGCGGGTCTTCGCATCGGGTTCCACGGCGCCGTGCGAGGTGGAGTGGGAGGTCGCCGCGCCGGGGTTCGACGCGCACCTCGCGACGGGCGCGTACGCGCCCCACGTCGAGCGCATCCGCGAGGCGATCGCGCGCGGGGACGTCTACCAGGTCTGCTACACACTGCGGGCGCGACTGGCGGGCGCCGGCGGGGCGGCGCTTCTGACGGCGCTGTGCGCCCGAGGCGTGCCGCGCTTCGCCGCGTGGGTCCGGCTGCCCGGTGGCGAGGAGTTCGTCTCGGGATCTCCGGAGCTGTTCTTCGAGACAGGCGGCGGGCACGTCCACTCCGAGCCGATGAAGGGCACGGCGCGCCCCGAGGCCGGGGGGGCGCTGGAGGCCAGCGAGAAGGACCGCTGCGAGCTGGCGATGATCACCGACCTGATCCGCAACGATCTGGCGCCGGTGTGCCGGCCACGCACCATCCGCGTCGAGAACGAACGCCGGGTGGTGCCGCTGCCGTACGCGCTCCAGACGGTCAGCGACGTCGTCGGGGAACTCGAAGCGGGGGCCACGCCGCTCGACGTGCTCGCCGCCTTGCACCCGGGGGGCTCGGTGACCGGCGCGCCGAAGCCGGCGGCGCTGGAGATGATCCACGAGCTGGAGCCGGGTCCGCGGGGCGCCTACTGTGGAGCGTTGGGCGTGCGCGACGCTGACCGGTCGGTCTTCGGGTTGCTCATCCGCACGGCGGTGCGCCGCACGGACGGCTGGGTTTACGGCGTCGGTGGCGGCGTAATCTACGACTCCGACCCGCAACAGGAGCTCGACGAGCTGCGGGTCAAGCTGGGAGCGCTGGGATGCCCTATACGCTGCTCCGAGTGACCGAGCGCGGGGTGGTCCTCTGGGACTACCACGCGCGGCGGCTCGCGTTGCCGCTGGAGAGCCCGGAGTGGGAGGCGTTCGCGCGCTTCGGGCGCGAGGCGGCCGTCGGCGTCTGGGCGGTGCACGCCGCCCCGGGGCAGGGCGTCCGGACGGAGGCGCGCTCGGGCTCGCAGCTCTGGGACGGCATGCCCGCGCGGTGCGTGGCGTCGCCGGCGGCCGACCTGCCGGGGCCGTTTCCCAAGCCCGCGTCCCCGAGCCTCTACGACGCCGTGCGGCTCGAGGGCACGGCGACGCTGCTCACCTCGCCGGATGGCTCCGAGATCTACGAAGCCTGCCGGGCGGCCGTGGTCGGCTGGGATGGCGAGGGACCGGTGTGCGTGCCGCGCGACCGCCCGCGCGTCTGGTCCACCGCCGAGACCGCCATCCGCGAGCACTTGCCCATGCGCGAGGCGCCGATCGTCCTCGGCGGGATGCCGATCCTGCTCGTCAATGCCGTGAAGGGCACGTGCGAGCTGGCGGGTGCGCGCGGACCATCGGCACCGATGGGTGCGCGCCGCTTTCCGCCAGAAGTCCGCCGGGAGATCGAGTTGCTCTTCGCCGCACTCACCCTGCGACCCGGGTGATCGGACCGCCCCGCCGGGGCGCTCCTCCTGACCGCCCGAAATGGAGTAGACTGCGGCCGACCCGCGTCCCGCAAGACGCCCCAAGTCCATCTCCCAGGAGACCGCGATGACCCCCGAGCCGCAGGGATTCCACACCCGCCTCGTCCACGCCGGCCACCGCCACGAT
>CAYLSO010000291.1:0-7930 GCA_964386525.1 uncultured bacterium | reverse complement strand
GCGGGGGCCCTTCGCTTGATCCGGACAGGAGAGGACAGAAGAGGACGGGAGCGGACTCTGGTGTGTCACCCAATCGTCACCCGGGGTGCGCACGCGCCGGGAGCCCGCCGCGGCTCCGGCCCGGTGCTCGACCTCCATGCCACAGCGACCCGGAGGCGGCGCGCGTTCATCCCGACGCGGGGGATGAAGCCCGGGGCCGAGTTTCCTCCGGGGACTGCAGGCACTTGCAGACATCGCGCGTCTCACGAAGGCGGGCACTCCAGTGCGGTGGCGTCCGTTGCGCAGGATGGACGATTTCGGGGGTCGCTCGGGACGACGAGGGGCGTCGGGGGCGATGCGGCGGGTCCGAGCGGGCGAGAAGGCCATTGCCCGGCAACCGGGAGGGGACTACGCTCGCAGGCGCGCACAAGGAGACTTCATCCGTCCGCTTGACGCGAGCCAAGAAGACCGGAACCGCGCGGCCAGAACGCGGGGCCATGGGTTCCACGACGCAGACCCCAGGACCAGTTGCACCCGCCGTTTCTGCCGGCGGCGCTCACGCCTCGGAGGTCGCACATGAACCGCGCTCGCTCGTTCTTCTTCGTCTGCGCGGGGCTCCTGTGCCTCGCGCTCCTGCTGCCGCACCCTGCCGCCGCGTACCAGCAGACCGATCTCCAGGGAATATGGGAGTCCAACGGCCTCGCTTCGGGCCCCGGCGCACCCTGGTGGGAGCGGGCCCGCGCCACGGTCGCGGCCGACGGGAGCTTCACCGCCCTCACGACCGACAGCGAAGGTGGCGCGGACACGTTCCAGGGCTTGTTCACCCTGTGGCCCACGGGAATCGTCACGCTCGCGGGGTCGAACACGTTTCTCGGCGTCCTGGATGCCGACAAGACGGTCTTGGTGGTGACGGATACGTGGTCGAGCGGCAGCCCGGGGACGACCGAGCTGAAGGTGGCCCTCAAGATGGCCGGGACGTACGGTCTCTCGGACCTGCGCGGTGCCTGGGAGCTCAACTCCATCGCCTCCGGCCCGGGCGCCCCCTGGTGGACGCGGGGTCGCCTCACGGTCGCGGCGAATGGCAGCTTCTCGGGCACGCTGATCGACAACCAGGGTGAGCCGGACCCGCAAGCCAGCACGTTCAGCATCACCCCGGACGGGATCGTCACGATGGCGGCATCGAGCACCGCCCGTGGGGCCATGGATGCCGGCCGGTCCGTCCTGGTGATGACCAGCACCTGGGCGGGCGGCAGTCCCGGGACGACCGACCTGGGCGTGGGCGTGAAGGTGGCGGGGACGTACAGCCTCGCGGATCTCGTCGGCAGGTGGGAGATCAACGGCCTGGCGACCGGACCCGGCGCGCCCTGGTGGAGTCGCGGCCACTTCACGGTCGCCGCAGACGGCAGCTTCACCGGCTCGACCCTGGAGAGCAACGGCGGCGGTGGCCCGATCAGCGGCACCTTCAGCATCTCGCCCGAGGGTGTCGTCACGCTGGCGGGAGGGGGCACGGCCCGCGGAGTCCTCGATGCCGGGAAGACCGTGATGGTGTGGACGAGCATCTGGTCCACGGTCAGCCCGGGGACCACGGAGCTGGATG
Organism: uncultured bacterium; assembly: GCA_964386525.1. Taxonomy (GTDB): domain Bacteria; phylum Eisenbacteria; class RBG-16-71-46; order RBG-16-71-46; family DASYSL01; genus CAYLSO01. Next base: position 6,354 of record CAYLSO010000291.1, on the reverse strand, counting down.
TGGCGACCAAGATGAGCGGCGGCACCACCGACGTCCCGGGCGAGGCCGACCTCGGGTTCGCGCTCGATCCCGTGCGTCCGAATCCCACGCGGGGCGGCGCGCTGACCGTGCACTTCACGCTGCCGAGCCCGGCGCCGGCGCGGGTCGACCTGCTGGACGTGAGGGGGCGGCGGGTCGCGGGGCGCGAGGTAGGCCCGCTGGGCGCGGGCCGGCACGTGCTGGACCTGGGCGAGGGCCGTCGTCTGGCGCCCGGGCTCTACCTGGTGCGACTGCAGCAGGGCACGAACATACGGGTGGCGCGGGTGACGGTGTTGAAGTAACGCGAGCGAGGAAGACCAGGACTACGCGGCCAGAACGTTCGGCCACGGGTTCCAGGGGGCAGGCCCCAGGATCAGCGACAACCGCCGCTCCTGCCAGCGGCGCTCACCTCTCGGAGGCCCTCAGGCACAAGGCTGGAGCGTTCTTCTTCGTCTGTGCGGGATGGCCGCACTCGGGGTTCAGCGCGCTATAGGTGGTAGGCTTTCCCCTGAACAGTTCGTGATGGAGTTCGACCTGTACGGGGGAGGTCCGCAAGGAAACGCCGGCCGATCAGAGAGCTCGATCGGGACCGCAGGGCCAAACTCCGGTTACGCCGGATCGAGCATTTTGAGCAGGTCGCGCGCAACGCGAGCCGCACCTGCCGATTCTTCGGCATCTCCCGCGGCCAGTTCTACATCTGGCTACGACGGTATCGCGAGCCCGGCGTCGCCGGGCTTCGGGACGGCACGCCTGGGCCCAAGCACCACCCCTACGCGACCCGGGACCCATTGTGGCGTTGGTTCTCCGGATTCGCCACGAGCGGCCATAGGGACCTCGGCGAATCTACCTGTATCCGCGACGGTACCATCAGACCTACGTTTCCCCCCACACGATCTTCAAGATCCTCAAGCGCCACCGAATGCCCAGGGTCTCCTTGAAGCGCTACCGCCCGGGCCGCGGCGTCGTCGGGAGTTCGAGCGTCCCGGCCGGTCTGTCCAGGTGGATGTCAAGCATCTCAAGTTCGACCCTGGTCGCTTTTACCGGTTCACTGCCATTGATGAGGCGACCCGGTATCGCGTGCTCAAGATCTACGATCGTCTCTCGATCAAGAACGCCGTCGACTTCGTAGAGGAGGTGCGCCGGCGCCTCCCGGTCGCCATCCAGCGCATCCAGACCGATAGCGGGGCGGAGTTCGGAGCCGACTTCATGTGGCATCTCCTGGACCTGGGCATCGCCCACCGACACATCCCGCCCGGGTGCCCTGAGAGCAACGGCAAAGGCGAACGGAGCCATCGCACGGACGAAGAGGAGTTCTACCGACGGGCGAAGATTGCCAACGCTGCCGATCTCGCCCGGAAGCTCAAGCAGTGGGAACGGGAGTACCACGAACGCCGCCCCCATTTGGCACTTGCCGGTGCCACTCCAGCTGAGCGGCTTTGCGATCTCAAGGTCACGGAAGGACCTGTTCAAATGACTGCTTGATTATCACAGTCGGGGCAGAGCATCAAAGAGCGGAGCCTGCGGGGACCCCCGTACGGTTTAGTCTCACGCGACAAAGGTCAGAGCACTACGAGAGGGTGGGTGTCCCATCCACGTTGGCAGAGAGGGGTTGCGGGCCGTCAAACATCGGGAGAGCGCTGCCGGCGGGTGTGAATAGCGTTGCTTCATCCGCGGTCGCCATCTACGCTTGCGAGCGATGGGCTCCGCTCGGCCAGCCTCGTCCCCGCGACGATCGCAACGTGCCAGCGGGCACTCGCCCGAAGAAGATCCCAGGCTCATAGGAGGCTCGGCATGCGACATCGCTACTCGCTTGTTTCCATCCTCGTCCTCTTCGCACTCACCTTTGTCGTGGCCTCCAGCTACGCCGATCGGCCGGCGGCGGTGGAGGAGACGCCCTCGGGACCTATTCAGAAGATCGAGGTCACGAAGATCCGGCCGTCGGCAGCGACCCCGGTCTGCCAACCGGGGGTGAACGACCCGCATTTCACGATGAACTACCTCTACCCGCCCGACGACGAGTACTACACGCTGATCGATCCTGCGACTTGCGGGTGCGCGGAACAGGGCGCCGTGCTCGCGACTGCGGCGCACATGATCCTCGACTTCCCGGAGGCCTGCAGCATCCCCGTGAGCGTCGCGATCGTGGCCGCGGACCTCAGCAATCCGTCGTGCCCGGTCCCGATGCGCGGGCACTACCTCTGTGCACCTGTGGATTTTGACATAGAGGTCAGCAATCCTGGCGGCTACGACTTCGTGATGCCCCTGGATGCCACCTGTTGCATCACTCAGAAGGCGTTTCTGTTGATCACCTTCCGCGAGGTGGGAACCTGCGGCTCGGTGCCCAGCCTCTACGTGTCGTTCGGCTGCGATCCGTGCACTTCGTGGAACTACTGGCCTGACGGGGCGCTGGTCGACCTGTGCGACGGCTACCTGCTCGGGAACCCGAACATGTACGTGGACGCGGCATGCTGTGACGTCGTGCCTACGCTGCCCGACACCTGGGGGCAACTCAAGGCGCTGTATCGGTAAGTCCGTGGGGTGGGTGACCGTGCGGCGGGCGCCGGGGCGATCGGCTCCGGCGCCCCCGGTCTTCCCGCCTCGACGCCCTCGATAGAGTTGAGACAACCTGCGGGCCGGCGGGAAGAAGCGGCACTCCTGAGCCGCTTCTCCCCGTTTCCTGCTTGCGGCTTCCCGTCCGTCCACCGTCCAAGTCAGACTCGGACCGCGCCCGCAGTGCCGTTGGGATTCAGTCATCCGGGGTCAGCCCGAACCGGCAGCTGCTGGCGATCGTCTTGCGGGGCTCGATGTAGACGACTTGCGTGTGGACGTATCCCAACGGGGTTCCGGGCGAAGGTGAGCGCTTGTCCAACATCGTCCGGTGCTGGGATACGAAGACCAGCGTGTACTCTCCGACCGCGATGTCTCTGAATTCATAGGCGCCGGCAGCATCGACTGTGGCGTGCGCTACAGTCTCGGACTTGTCGGGCAGGAGCTGCGGAAGCAGTAAGAGGCTGTCTGGGGCGATTGTCACAGATCCTCGGACCAGCCACACGTTCGCGCCGACATCGGCCATGTCTCCGACGACTGCGTTGAGGTAGTACGTGACCACCCCGCGGACCGAGCCTACAGGCGGGGTCTCCGACTTGGACCCCGCAGACTGTCCCGTCGGGCCCGCCTTCTTCCACATCGCTGCAGGCGCGGCCCCGAGGCCTGAAGTAGCCACTGAGTCTGCGACGGTGGGCACCCGTAGTGTCACCTTCGTCATCACGACCGGAGCCATGGGATTATCGCGCGCGTCGCGCTGGACGGCGGCGATCTTGTCCACCACGTCCATGCCCTCGATCACTTGGCCGAACACGGTGTAACCACCCTGGTCCAGGCTGGGGAGGTCGGTGAGACAGATGAAGAACTGGCTGCCGTTCGACTCGCGCTGGGGGTTCACCTGATCCCCCAGCCGCGCCATGGCCACCCCCCCGCGCTTGTGCAGGCGTTTGATTTCTGCCGGGATCGTGTAGCCCGGCCCGCCCTGCCCGTCGTTGGAGCGGTCGGAGTCCTTCGAGTTAGGATCGCCGCCCTGGATGACGAAGCTCGGCACGATACGGTGGAAGGTCATGCCGGTGTAGAACCCTATGCTTGCCAGCTTCTTGAAGTTGGAGACAGTCTTGGGCGCGTCTTGATCGTAGAAGCGCACCACAATGGTGCCCAGGTTGGTCTCGATTACGCCCACGTCATTGCCATCTGTCCCCTTGGTCGCGCTGATGTTGGCCTGACTTCCAGTGGCCGGGGCCTTGGAACTCGTGAAGCCAGCCATTTGGGCAGCGAACGCGGGGGGGCAAAGAAGACCGAGCAGCGCGACGGGGATGAGTATCCTCTGGATCATGGCTACGCCCTCCTCACCCAAGGTGACGTGGGAAACTCTAGAAGTCTGTTCCAGGGGGGTCAAGCCGGAAGGTGCCCTTGACACGAGATCGCCGGCCGCGTGCGCACAGGGGAGAACCACTGTTCGATGGCCTTCACCCAGGCGCTGATGGCCTCGGCGAGGTTCCAGCTCTACAGCTGCCCGGCGGTGTTTCTGTAGGTCCCCTGGACGAGGACGATGTGTCAGCCCTCGGCCAGGGATCTGGCTGCGAGCCCGGCACTGATGAACCCCACAGCCCGTCGTAGTTCTTGAACCCTGCCTCCCGGGGTGTGCTCTCCTCGGCGGCTCTCGTGGCGGACCTGCCGTCTAGCCAGGAGAGCCGGGAGGGAGCCAATGCCAGCCGCAGGCAGCGCCCTCGGACCGTACAGGATTCTCGCCCCGCTGGGCGTCGGCGGGATGGGGGAGGTCCATCTCGCCGAGGACCTCATGCATCACGGCCAGGTGGCGATCGAGTTCCTGTGCCGCAAGGTCGCTGCGGCTGTTGGCTCCGACCGCTTCCCGCGAGAGATCGAGATCGTCGCCAAGCTCACCCATCCCCACATCCTGTCGGTGCACGATTCCGGGTCCGCGGACGGTGCAGAGTTCACGAGAAAGCGAGGTCGACCGCCAGGGAACAGTCCGCATTCATCTTCACGATTTGCTTCGTGTTGTTGGGGCCGATCAAGCTCATTGGGCCGTTCGCGAGACTGACAAGGGGGCGGCCGCCGGGCTTGTGCCGGAGCGCTGCTGCCTGGGCTACCCTGCTGACGAGTGCCGTCTGCCTGTTCGTGGCGCTGGTGGGCAGAACCCTGGTCGAGAAATATGAGTTGAGTCTGCCCGCGCTACTACTCAGCACTGGCCTGATCCTGCTGCTGTCCGCGTTGGGTACGGCCTTCCCCAGAGGCGACGCTCCGGATTCCCCGGGCGAAGCCGCCTCTCCCGTGCAACTGGCCATCTCGCCGCTGGCGACGCCGACGATCGTTCCGGCGGCCGGAGTCGCCGCAATCCTCATGTTCGTGATGAGCGCTTCGAAATATCCGGGCATCTACCAGGCGCTTGCGATCTCGCTGGGCGTGATCATGCCGCTCAACTTCCTCGTCATGTTCTTCAACGACCGGACCCTGCGCACTCCGGGCTTGCTGCCTGTCCTGCATCTGCTCGGGGAAACGCTGAGCGTCATCCAGGTCGCCCTCGCCATCGACACCATGCTGGCCGCGTTCCGGGCGCTCGCTGTGGTGACCGGCTAGATCGCCTGACCTGCAGGAGCGGTTGAACTGGACGGTCTCGAAATCCAAAGACTGCAAGCCACCGCCGCGACCGGGAAGACGTTGAATCGCAAAGGCCTCCGTCGGTTGGCACCGGCGGGGGCCCTTCGCTTGATCCGGACAGGAGAGGAAAGGAGAGGACTCTGGTGCGTCACCCAATCGTCACCCAGCCCGGGCGCCGGAGTAGGTGTTTCGCTGGTCCCAGACCGGTCGAGTCCGAAAGACTGCGACTCACGCTGAATCGACGTGCGGGAAGGACCCCGCCGAATCTTCCGCCCCCGGGCGCGCGATCTTCTCGGCTTGGCCGCCACTCAGGGCACGGCCGAGCCGGCGCGAGGAGACGCGGGCTACTTCAACAGCACGACTGTCCGGCTCGCGGCGCGCCCGCTCGACACCATCCGATAGTAGTATACGCCCGGGCTGGCTTTGCGCCCCTGGTCGTCCCGGCCGTCCCAGCGTACCGCATTCGCGCCAGTCCGGCCGATGCCGCGGAAGCTGGTCACTCGCCTCCCGGCGACGTCGTAGACCTCGATTTCGTAGGGGCCGGCCGCGGGCAGCTCGAAGCGCAGCTCCGTACCGGCGTTGAACGGGTTCGGCACGCTCGCCAGCAGCGCGGCGGCCCTGGGAGCGACGCCGGGATCGTCTGTTCCAGTGACCTCGCCCCCGTCGTAGTAGACGTCGTCGATGGCGAACTCGCAGCCGGTGCCGTGTTCCTCCAGGATGACGAACGCATAGCTCAACATGCGTAGGTCGATGGCCGTGCCCCGCAGGTCGCTGACCGGGATCGACGCCTGGCCCCATTCGCCGTTGCGGACCAAGCCGTACTTCGTCTGGTACGCGGGAAACTCGACGTAGTACTGATTGCCCCAGGAATCGATAACCCCGATCTTGAACGTGACGTTCGCGGGGATCTTGATCATGAACCTGAGATGTCCGTCGGGGAAGTCGAACAGGTTCAGCGGCTGGATCGACATGATGCCGGCGCCGAACCAGCCCTTGCTGTTGGTCCGCCACGCAAGGCCGTTGGCCCCTTCGTACGGCGCGATGGTGCCGGGGACCAGGGTGCTTTCCCAGACGTAGATCTTCGAGCTGACGTCCGTCAGGAGCGCGCCGTCGGTCGGCGTCGTGTCGGTGAGGATCCCGAAGGTGCCGCCTTGCGGCGTGGGCGGTCCC
>CAYLSO010000290.1:0-14096 GCA_964386525.1 uncultured bacterium | reverse complement strand
GTGTTCCGGACGCCGCAGGCGCTGGAGATCAACCTGCCGCCCAAGGACGTGCAGGTGCCGATCCCCGAGTCGAACGTGCTGACCCTGCGCGTGCTGCCCGACAAGATGTTCTGGAACATCGGCTCGCAGGACCCCAATCGCGTGACCATTGCGGACTTGCCGCCGGTGCTGAAGGCGCAGTCGGATCGCAATTCGAGGCTGGTGGTGCTCATCAAGATCGACCCGGCGACCAAGTTCCACTACATGGTGGACGTCATCGACGAGCTCGATCTGGCGAAGGTGACGCGTTTCTCCATGACCCCGCTGACGCCTGACGACAAGAAGGAGGTGGAGGCCCTGTGACCGCCGCCGCCAAGAAGCTCGAGCAAGCGGAGGTCCTGGGCGCACGGGTCGGCCAGTACGGCGCCCCCGAGCTGAAACGCCTCCATCCCGTCTATCTGCGCCGGGCGCTGTTCCTGGCGTGCGTCTTCGCCCTGGCGGTGGTCGGCGCGGGCATGCTGGCGGCCTGGATCATGTCGCGCCCCAGGCCGGTCCCCAGGACCATCGTGGTGCCCTACCGCGAGCTGTCGGCGCCGCCTCCGCTGGCGTCCAACCAGACGCCGCAGGTGGCCATCGCGACGGCGGCCGCCGCGCCTTCGGTGGCCGCACCCATCCCGGTTCCGGACGCCGAGGCACCGTCGGAAGCCACCATCGCCAGCCAGGAGGAGATCTCGCAGATGGTGGGGCAGTCGGCCCAGAACACGGGCAGCGACTCGGTCGTCATCGCCGCGCCCACTGACGAGCTGCCGGCCTTCGGCGAGTTCGTCTACGTCGAGGAGCTGCCGGAGGCGATCACTCGGGTCGCCCCGGATTATCCGGATATCGCCCGCCAGTCGGGCATGGAAGGCACCGTCATGGTGCAAGCGCTGGTCGGCAAGGACGGCAAGGTCAAGGATGTGCGCGTGGTGAAGTCGGTGCCCGTGCTCGACGAGGCCGCCGTCAAGGCCGTGCGCCAGTGGGTGTTCAAGCCGGCGCTCTCCAACAACAAGCCGGTGGCCGTGTGGGTCGCGGTGCCGGTGCGCTTCACGCTGCGGTAGAGACTCCACGCGGGGGGGCGGGGTGGCCGTGGCGCGCCCCGTCCGCCTCGCCGGGCCGCCGCGCCCCGCCGCGCCCCGCCGCGCCCTGAGGAGGATCCGCGATGACCGGTTCGAGCCCCGAACTTCCGATGGCTGCCGCGCCCGCCGAGGCGGCAACGCCGCTGCGGCCGCTGTGGGCCCGGAGCCTGGCTCTCGTCACCTCGCCGCGCTCGGTTTTCGAGGAGCTGGAGCGCCGACCCGCCTGGGCCTGGACGGCGGTGGTGATCAGCCTCTTCGCCCTGGTGGTCGGGTACCTGATCTACGAGCCGGTGATCTTCCCGTTCATCCTGGAGCAGGCGGAGAAGCAGAACCTCTCCAGCCAGGCGCTGGCGCAAGCTGAACAACTGTACGCCTCCCCGGCCTTCAAGTTCTTCACCTCGTTCTCCGGGGGGGCGGCCAACTTCGCCTTCGTGGTCATCGCCGGGCTGCTGCTCTACGCGGTTTGCACCTTCCTGCTCGGGGGCCGGGCCAAGGTCAGACAGTCCCTGGCGGTGGCCGCGCACGCCATGCTGGTGCACATCCCGCGCTCGATCCTCGTGCTGCCGGTGATGTGGGCGCGGCAGGACCCGTACGTGAGCCTGGGCCCGGGGGCGCTGTTCCCTCCTGGCGAGGCGGAGGGGTTCCTGGCCAAGGCGCTGGCCACGTTCCTGGGCAGCCTGGACCTGTTCAACCTGTGGGCCCTGGCGCTCTGCATCCTGGGCATGTCGGTGGTCTCCCGCCTGAGCGCCAAGCAGGTGGGGGTGGCGGTGGTGATCGGCTATCTCGTCCTCTCGGCCCTCATGGCGCTGGGCGGCGCGGCGCTGCAGCCGCGCTAGGACCTCGGCAACCGTCGGGTCGTCGATTGCGTAAGGCGTGGGATCCCATTCAGTAGGCCTCTCGCGGAAGGAGACGAGCATGGCGCGACGCATCCGGGAGCGCGGGTGGTTCGGGGACGGGGCGGGGGGAGTGCGCGGCGGCGGAGTGGGGGCGGTGCGGCGCGCGGCGGCGGTGGCGCTGGCCGGCGCCCTGCTGGCGGCCGGACCGGCTGCCGCCCAGATGAAGCTCCTCTCGGCCGACGAGGCCGTGAAGGTCGCGCTCGAGCGCAACCCCGGCGCCCGGCAGGCGGCCGAAGAGCTCCAGGCGGCTTCCGGGCAGGCCATGGCGGCGCGGTCGGCCGTCCTGCCGCAGTTCGGGGTCGGGGCGCGCTACAACAACACCATCCGGGAGAGCATCGGCTACAGCAGCTCCGGGGTGCGCTTCGGCACCGAGTTCTGGAGCGGGGCGGCCAGCTTCGACCAGACCCTCGTCTCGTTCCCGGCCTGGGCCCAGATCCGGGCGGCCAACGGGGCCCAGGATGCGGCCGCGGCCGGCAACCAGGCGGCGCGCGCCGACGTCGCCCTGCTGGCCTACCGCCAGTACTACGCCCTGCTCAAGGCCTACAAGTTCAAGCGCGTCACCACCCTGTCGCTGCAGCTGCGCCAGGACCAGCTGACCCGCACCCAGGCCCTCTTCGACCTCGGCTCGGTGGCGCGCGGCGACGTCCTCAAGCAGAAGGTGACCGTGTCGCAGGCCCAGCAGGAAGACATCGCGGCGGGCAAGAACATCATCGTGCAGAGCGCCCTGCTGGCGGGCATCCTCGGGCTCGACATCGGGACCACCGTCGACATCGACACCGCGCTCACCGAAGTGGCCATCGACGTCGACTCGGCGGCGGTCGTGAAGGACGCCCTCGAGCGGCGCCCCGAGCTCGCCGAGTACCGGGCCCGACTGGCCAGCGCCCGCGCCAACCTGGGCGGCGCCCAGGGTGGCCGCTACCCGTCGCTGACCGGCAACCTCAGCTACTCGTTCCAGACCGCCGGCTTCCCCGAGGATTGGCAGACCATCGACGAGAACGCGCGCTGGAGCGCCAACCTGTCGCTCAACCTGCCGGTGTTCGACGGCCTGTTCGCCAAGGGGCGCATCCGCGAGGCGGGGGCGCGTCAGCTGCAGGCGGAGTACGAGCTCCAGCGGCAGGAGCTGATCATCGTCGTCGAGGTGGAGCAGGCGCTGCAGACGGCCCTCCAGGCGCGCGACCAGATCCGCGTCGCCCGCGACGGCTTCAACGCCGCCGAGGAGGACCTGAAGCTGACGCAGGAGAAGTACAACGTCGGCTCGGCCACGGTCATCGAGCTCATCGATTCGCAGCTGTCGCTGACCACCGCCGCCGTCGATCTCATCAACGCCCTGGCCGACGCGCACGTGGCCCAGATGCAGCTCAAGCGCGCGCGCGGCGAGAAGTTCTAAGCGGCTGACGCCGCGACAACGACAAGAGGTCCCGTGAAGATCCGCAAGCGCTGGCTGTGGATCGGCGGGGCGGCCCTCGTGGTGCTGTTCGCCGCCGTCGCCGTGCTGCGCCCGCGCCCCGCCAAGAGCGTGCAGGTGGCGGAGGCGACGCGGCAGAAGCTGATCGCGGTGGTCAAGGCGCCGGCCGCCATCGAGCCGGAGACCATCGTCAACATCAGCGCCGAGCTGATCGGCCGCGTCGTGCAGTTGGCCGTGCAGGAGGGCCAGCAGGTCAAGCGGGGCCAGCTGCTGCTGCGCATCGATCCCGCCAGCTATGAGGAGCAGACGCGCCAGGCGGAAGCCCTGCTGGCCGGCGCCGAGGCGCGGCTGCGGGGCGCCACCGCGACCTGGCAGGTCGCCAAGCCGAACTACGAGCGGCGCAAGGCGCTCTTTGCCCAGAAGCTCCTCTCGCCGGGGGAGATGGAGCTGGCCGAGCGCGACTTCCAGACGACCCAGGCCGAGTACGAGGCCTTCGGCCAGGAGGTGTCACGGGCCCGCGCCGCCCTGCGCGCCGCCCGCGACCAGCTCTCCAAGACCGTCTACACGGCGCCCATCGACGGGGTGGTGACCGAGCTCAACATCGAGCAGGGCGAGATCGTCATGATCGGCACCATGAACAACCCCGGGACGCGCATCCTGTCGGTGGCCGACCTCGACCGCATGCTGGCCAAGGCCGACGTCGACGAGACCGACGTCGTCGACCTCAAGCTCGGCCAGCCGGCCGTGATCGAGATCGACGCCATCCCCGACACCAGCTTCAAGGGCCGCGTCAAGGAGATCGCCCAGAGCGCCACGCGCACCGGCCTGACCGGCAGCACCGGCGAGACCGACTTCGAGGTCAAGGTGCTGTTCGACGAGCGGGTGCCGCAGGTGCGGCCGGGTATGACCGCCGACGTGGCCATCGAGACGGCGCAGCGCGACAGCGCCCTGTCGGTGCCCATCCAGGCGGTCGTGTCGCGCAGCGAGGAGGATCTGAAGCGCCAGGCCGGCCGCGGCAAGCGCAGCCAGGCGAAGACCGCGGCCGCCCCGGCGGGGACGGCCAAGGGCAAGGCCCGCGAGAAGACCGGCGTCTTCGTGCTGGTCGGGCACAAGGTGGAGTTCCGCGAGGTCACCACCGGCATCGCCAGCGACACCGACATCGAGATCAGCGGCAGCGTCAAGCCGGGAGACAAGGTGGTGACCGGCCCTTATCAGGTGCTGCGCGACCTCAAGCCGGGCACCCAGGTCAAGGTCGAGAAGCCGGGCGAGCGGGCCGCCCGCAAGCCCTGACGGAGCCGTCGTGAGCGTCCTCATCCGCCTCGAGGACCTGCGCCGCACCTACCAGGTCGGCGGCGAGGAGGTCCACGCCCTCGACGGCGTCGACCTGGAGATCGCCGACGGCGAGTACCTGGCCATCATGGGCCCCTCCGGCTCCGGCAAGTCGACGCTCATGAACATCATCGGCTGTCTCGATTCGCCCACCGGCGGCCGCTACCTGCTCAAGGGCAAGGAGGTGTCGTCGCTCTCCGACGACGAGCTGGCGCGGGTGCGCAACGAGCAGATCGGTTTCGTCTTCCAGACCTTCAACCTGCTGGCCCGCGCCGACGCCCTGCACAACGTGGAGCTGCCGCTCATCTACGCCGGCGCGCCCCCCGCCACCCGCCGCCAGCGGGCGGTCGAGGCGCTGGCCGCCGTGGACCTCGGCGACCGCATGAAGCACAAGCCCAACGAGCTCTCCGGCGGCCAGCGCCAGCGCGTGGCGATCGCCCGCGCCCTGGTCAACAACCCGTCCCTGCTGCTGGCCGACGAGCCCACCGGCAACCTCGATTCGCGCACCGGCGACGCCATCATGGAGCTGGTCAACCGCATCCACGCCGCCGGGCACACCATCGTGCTGGTCACCCACGAGGAGTACATCGCGGCGCACGCGCGGCGCATCATCCGCCTCAAGGACGGGCGGGTCGAGAGCGACGAGCGGGTGCGCGGCGACGGCGCGGCGCCGCCGGCGCCGGCGGGGGAGTGAGGCCGGCGTGGCCATCGACTTCCGCGAGAGCTCCGGCATCGCGTTCGCGGCGCTGCGCGCCAACAAGCTGCGCAGCCTGCTGACGCTGCTCGGCACCATCATCGGTGTCAGCGCCGTGATCGCCGTCATCTCGCTCGTCCAGGGGATGAACCGCTACGTCTCCGACCGCCTGCTGGCCGAGGGCAGCGACGTCTTCTGGGTGGACAAGTACGGCCTGGTGCTCGACGAGGACGCCTTCCGCGAGGCCGCCAAGCGGCCGGACATCACCGAGGCCGACGCCGACGCGGTCGCCGACGTGCTCGGCGGGCAGGCGTACGTCAAGTCCGAGGCCAGCGCCGGCCTCGAGGTGAAGGCGGGCAGCCGGAAGGCCCAGCGCATCAACGTGCGCGGCGTGGCCGGCGACTACCAGATCGTGGACGCCCTCGAGGTCTCCGACGGGCGCGCCCTGGCCGCCCTCGACGTCGAGCGGCGGCGCTCCGTGGCGGTGCTCGGCTGGGAGGTGGCCGACCAGCTCTTCCCGGGCACCGACCCGGCGGGGCGTTCCGTGGACGTCGAGGGCCGGCGGTTCGAGATCGCCGGCGTGGCCAAGAAGAAGGGCAGCTTCTTCGGCGAGAGCCAGGACCGCTACGTGCTGGTGCCGCTCGGCGCGCTGCAGAAGCTCTTGCCCTACGAGCCCGGCATCACCATCGGCGTCAAGGTGCGCGACGCCGGCCGCCTGCAGCAGGTGCAGGACGAGGTGCGCGCCGTGCTGCGCGCCCGCCGCCACGTCAAGGTGGGGGCTCCCGACGACTTCGGCATCACCACGGCCGAGGCTTTCCTCGACCTGTGGAAGAGCTTCACCGGCACCGCCTTCATCGTCGTCGTCGGCGTGGCCGGCATTTCGCTGGTGGTCGGCGGCATCGTGATCATGAACACCATGCTGGTCTCGGTCACCGAGCGCACGCGCGAGATCGGCGTGCGCAAGGCGCTGGGCGCCCGCCGGCGCGACGTGCTGCTACAGTTCCTGGTCGAGGCCGTCACCCTGTCGCTGGTCGGAGGGGCCATCGGGGTCGGTCTGGGCGTGGCCCTCGCCCTGATCATCGGCGCCATCTCGCCGCTGCCCTCGGCGGTGAGCGGCCCCGCCATCCTGCTCGGCGTGGCCATGTCGGCCCTGGTCGGCGTCTTCTTCGGCGTCTACCCGGCGGCGCGCGCCGCCCGCCTCGACCCGGTGGACGCGCTGCGCTACGAGTGATGGACTCCCGTCCCGTCCCGCCCGCCGCCCCGCCGGGCCGCAGGCGCGGGTCCGTGGCGCACCGCTCCGGCCTGTGGCTCGAGATCCTGCGAATGTCGCTCGGCGCCCTGCGCGCCAACAAGCTGCGCTCCGGCCTCACCGTGCTGGGGGTGATCATCGGCGTCACCACCGTGATCGGCATGGTGTCGCTGATCCAGGGCCTCAACCGCTCGATGGCGCAGCAGATCCAGTCCTTCGGCACCAACGTCATCTACATCCGCAAGTTCAAGCCGCAGGTCTTCATCGGCGGGTTCCCGGACAGCCTGCGGCGGCGCCCGGGCTTCGCCCCGGAAGACAAGGACGCCATCCTGGCGCGCTGCCCGGCGGTGCGTTCGGTGTCGGCGGTCAACATCGCCGACGACCCGCCGCCGCTGCGCTGGCGCAAGAAGCAGACGCGGCCCACCTTCGTGCTCGGCACCGACGACATCTACCAGGAGACCTCGGGCACGGGGGTCGAGCGCGGCCGTTTCTTCACCGCCGAGGAGGTGCGCCGCCGCAGCCCGGTGTGCGTCCTCGGGCAGGACACCTACAAGGCGCTGTTCGACCGCTCGGACCCCCTTGGCCAGACGGTGCGCGTCGGCCGCGTCGGCTTCACGGTCATCGGCGTGCTCGAGGCGCGCGGCCGCTTCCTGGGTTTCAACCAGGACGAGATGGCCATCGTGCCCTACACGACGGTCGCCAAGCAATTCCCGAGCGGCGCCGGCTCCTTCCTCAAGCGCGGCGAGGTGCTGCTCAACGCCAGCGCCCTGGGGCCGGAAGCGGTGGGCCCCGCCATCGCTCAGATCACCGACGTGCTGCGCTCCCGCCGCGGGCTGCGCGCCAACCAGGAGAACAACTTCGCGGTCATCACCTCGGACGCGCTGCTCGAGCTCTACCACCAGATCACCGGGGCGTTCTACTTCGCCATGATCCTCATCGCCTCGATCGCGCTCCTGGTGGGCGGCATCGGCGTCATGAACGTGATGCTCATCTCGGTGACCGAGCGTACCAAGGAGATCGGCCTGCGCAAGGCCCTCGGGGCGCGGCGCGGGGCGATCCTCTGGCAGTTCCTCTTCGAGGCCATGACGGTGAGCGGCATGGGTGGGGCGATCGGCATCGCCCTCGGCCTGTTGATCGCCAAGCTGGTCGACCTGCTCACCCCGCTGCCCTCGGCCGCGCCCCTGTGGTCGGTCATCGTAGCGTTCGGCTTCTCGCTCGTCGTCGGGCTGTTCTTCGGCATGTATCCGGCGGTGCGCGCCGCCTCGCTCGACCCGGTCGAAGCGCTGCGCTTCGAGTAGCCGCCCCGCCGTCCGCCATGGCCACCGCCGTCCCGCCCGCCGCCGGCCCGCTGCGCGACATCGTCATCCGCGGGGCGCGCCAGCACAACCTCAAGGGCATCGACCTCGTCCTGCCGCGCCAGAAGCTCATCGTCATCACCGGCGTGTCCGGATCCGGCAAGTCGTCGCTCGCCTTCGACACGCTCTACGCCGAGGGCCAGCGGCGCTACGTCGAGTCGCTCTCGGCTTACGCGCGCCAGTTTCTGGGGCAGATGGACAAGCCCGACGTGGACGCCATCGAGGGCCTGTCGCCGGCGGTGTCGATCGAGCAGCGCCAGGCGGGCTCCAACCCGCGCTCCACCGTGGCCACGGTCACCGAGGTCTACGACTACCTGCGCCTGCTGTTCTCGCGCCTCGGCACGCCGCACTGCCCGCAGTGCGGCCGGGGGCTGGCCCGCCAGTCGGTGCAGGAGATGGTGGATCGGCTCGCCGAGCAGGCGGACGGCGAGCGCATCGCCGTGCTGGCGCCCCTGGTGCGCGGCCGCAAGGGCGAGTACCAGAAGGAGCTGGAGCAGGCCCGCCGCAGCGGCTTCCTGCGGGCCCGCATCGACGGGCGCGTCGTCGAGCTGAGCGAGGGGCTGCGCCTCGCCAAGCAGAAGCGCCACACGGTGGAGATCGTGGTGGACCGGCTGACCGCGGGCCGCGCCGCCGCGCCGCGGCTGGCCGACTCGCTGGAGACCGCGCTGCGCCTGGCCGGCGGCCTGGCCTCGGCGGTGCGCGAGAGCCGCCTGGCCGCCGCCCCGGCCAAGGGGGCGCGCGCCCCGGGGGAGGACTGGCTGTTCTCGGAGCGCGCCGCCTGCCCCGATTGCGGCGTCGCTTTCGACGAGCTGGCGCCGCGCTTGTTCTCCTTCAACTCGCCCTACGGCGCCTGCGCGGCGTGCAGCGGCCTCGGCACCCACCTGGAGATCGACCCCGACCTGGTCGTGCCCGACCCCGCCCTGAGCCTGGCGGACGGGGCCATCGAGCCGTGGAGCAAGACCATGGCCTCCTGGTACACCGGCCAGCTGCGCGCCGTCGCCACCCACTTCAAGGCGCGGCTCGACACGCCGTGGCAGCGGCTGCCGGCCAGAGTCCGGCGCGCCGTGCTCTACGGCGCCGGCGACGCCGAGCTCATGTTCCGCTACAAGTCGAAGACCGGCCGCTTCGACTACCAGGGGGCTTACGAGGGCGTCATCCCCAACCTCGAGCGCCGCTTCCGCGACTCGGAATCGGACGCCGTGCGCGAGAAGATCGCCGGCTACATGCGCGAGGGGGCGTGCCGCGCCTGCGGGGGCTCGCGGCTCAAGCCGGAAGCCCTGGCGGTGCAGATCGACGGGCGCACCATCGCCGACTGGGCCCGGCTCGACGTGGCGGCGGCCCGGCGCCACTCGGCCGCGCTCGACTTCGGCGGCAGCCGCGCGCGCATCGCCGCGCCGATCGTCAAGGAGCTGACCGGCCGCCTCGGCTTCCTCGAGGACGTGGGGCTCGGCTACCTGACGCTCGAGCGCGCCGCCGGCACGCTGGCCGGCGGCGAGGCGCAGCGCATCCGCCTGGCGACCCAGATCGGCTCCGGACTCACCGGCGTGCTCTACATCCTCGACGAGCCCTCCATCGGCCTGCACGCGCGCGACAACCGGCGGCTGCTCGACACCCTGGTCCGCCTGCGCGATCTCGGCAACACCGTGGTCGTGGTCGAGCACGACCGCGAGACCATCGCGGCGGCCGACCACGTCGTCGACCTCGGCCCCGGGGCCGGGCGGCACGGGGGCGAGGTGGTGGCGCAGGGCACGCCGGCCGAGGTGGCCGCCCACCCGCGCTCGCTCACCGGCCGCTACCTGCGCGGCGAGCTCTCCATCCCGCTGCCGGCGCGGCGCCGAGCCGGGGACGGGCGCCAGCTCGCCGTGCTCGGGGCCCGCCAGCACAACCTCAAGGACATCGACGTGCGCTTCCCCGTCGGGGTGTTCACCTGCGTGACCGGGGTCAGCGGCTCGGGCAAGAGCACGCTGGTCAACGACATCCTGTACGTCGCCCTGGCCCGCCACTGCCACGGGGCGCAGGCCGCCCCGGGCGCGCACCGGGGGCTGGCCGGGCTCGAGCACGTGGACAAGGTGGTGGACGTGGACCAGTCGCCGATCGGGCGCACGCCGCGTTCCAACCCGGCCACCTACACCGGGCTCTTCAGCTTCATCCGCGACCTCTTCGCGCAGCTGCCCGAGGCGAAGCTGCGCGGCTACGGCCCCGGGCGCTTCTCCTTCAACGTCAAGGGCGGGCGCTGCGAGGCGTGCGAGGGCGACGGCCTCAAGAGGATCGAGATGCACTTCCTGCCCGACGTCTACGTGCAGTGCGACGTCTGCCGCGGGCGGCGCTACAACCGCGAGACCCTCGAGGTGCTGTACAAGGGCAAGTCGATCGCCGACGTGCTCGAGATGACCGTCGAGGACGGGCTCGACTTCCTGCGCGCCATCCCGGCCGCCCGCCGCAAGCTGGAGACGCTGCGCGACGTGGGCCTCGGCTACGTGCACATGGGCCAGGCCGCCACGACGCTGTCGGGCGGCGAGGCGCAGCGCGTCAAGCTGGCCACCGAGCTGTCGCGCGTCGCCACCGGGCGCACCGTGTACATCCTGGACGAGCCCACCACCGGCCTGCACTTCGAGGACGTGCGCATGCTGCTGGCGGTCCTCGACCGGCTGGTGGAGCGCGGCAACACGGTCATCGTCATCGAGCACAATCTGGACGTGGTCAAGACCGCCGATCACCTCGTGGATCTGGGCCCCGAGGGTGGCGACGGCGGTGGCCGCGTGGTAGCCTGCGGCACACCGGAGGAGGTGGCGCGCGTCGCCGCCTCGCACACCGGGCGGGCCCTGGCGCCGCTGCTGCCCGGCGCCCGCCGTCCCCGTTCCCGTACCGCGGCCGCCGACCGCCCCGCCTGAGGAGGGCGCGATGCAAGCCTGGACCAAGAGCCGTCCCGCCGCCGGCGCCGAAATGGCGACCGTCCCCGATCCCCGGCCGGCCTCGAACGAGGTGCTGATCCGCGTGCGGCGCGCCGGCATCTGCGGCACCGACCTGCACATCTACAAGTGGGATCCGTGGGCCCAGCGGCGCATCCGGCCGCCGCTGGTCTTCGGGCACGAGATGTGCGGCGAGATCGTCGAGCTGGGCAAAGAGGTGCGCGGCCGCCGGGTGGGGGAGGTCGTGGCGGTCGAGACGCACATCATGTGCGGGCACTGCTACCTGTGCCGCCGCAACCTCGGGCACGTCTGCGAGAGCACCAAGATCATCGGCGTCGACCGCGCCGGGGCCTACGCCGAGTACCTCGCCATCGACGCGATCAACGCCTGGCCGGTGCCGGAGGGGATGCCGCTCGAGCAGGCGGTCGCGCTCGAGCCGCTGGGCAACGCCGTGCACACCGTGCTGGCCGGCGAGATCGCCGGGGGCTCCGTGGCCGTGACCGGCTGCGGGCCCATCGGGCTGTTCTCCATCCTGGTGGCCAAGGCCTGCGGCGGCGGCCCGGTGATCGCCACCGACATCAACGAGTACCGCCTCGACCTGGCGCGGGCCTGCGGCGCCGACGTGGTGGTCAACGCCAAGCAGCAGGACTGGGTGCAGGCGGCGCGCGACATGACGCACGGCCACGGCCTCGACGTGGTCTGCGAGATGAGCGGCCAGCCCGCGGTCATCCAGCAGGGCCTCGACGCGCTGCGCAACGGCGGGCGCCTGTCGCTGCTCGGCATCTGCGCGCAGGACACCACCCTCGACCTCGACAAGCTGGTCATCTTCAAGGGCATCACGGTGCAGGGCATCATCGGCCGGCGCATGTTCGAGACCTGGCACCAGATGACCTCGCTCATCGCCTCCGGACGGCTCGACATCTCCCGGGTGATCACGCACGTCTTGCCGCTCGCCGACCTGCCGCAGGCCATGGAACTCCTGGCCGAGGGCAAGGCCGCCAAGATCGCCATGGTGCCGTGGGGCGAGAAGCTGCCCGAGGGCGCGGGCGGCGCGGCGCGGGCCGTCGCAGGGGCGCGCGGGTAGGCGCGCTCCGCCGGTTGCGCGGCGCGGGCCGGCTCCGCTCGGGGCCGGCCCGCCGCGTTTTCCCTTCACAGAGGATTGTCGCCGTCCTCGCGGGTTGCGGGAGAAACCCGGCCCCGCCCGGAGTGTCACTTGCTAGGAGATCCGGGTGGGGGCCGCGGCGGCCCGCAACCGAGGCTCCCGAGCGAGGAGGCGGCCATGCGTGTGGCGACGATTCGACAGTCCGTGGCGCCGCGATCGCGGCGCGTCCGGTGGCTGAGCGGCGCGGGGAGCGCCGGACTGCTCCTGGCGGTGCTGGCGGGGACGGCGCCGGCGGCGGCGCGCGCCAGCCGGCAGGTGGACCGGGACGGCGACGTGCGGCAAGGGCCGGTGCAGGTGACCGTCAAGGTGGCCGGCAGACCGGCCCCCCTGTACCACGCTTGGAACCACCCCGACCGCTGGTACCTCGAGGCTCGCGAAGGCGCGCACTACGAGGTGCAGGTGCGCAACACCACCGGGCAGCGGGTCGGCTTCCTGCTGGCCGTGGACGGGCTCAACGCCATCGACGGCCGGCGCAGCGCCCTGTCCCGGGAAGCACCGATGTACGTACTCGGGCCCTACGAGAGCGCCACCATCAAGGGTTGGCGTCGCAGTCTGAGCAGCGTCAGCCGCTTCGTGTTCGTGGACGAGGAGCGCAGCTACGCCGAGCGCACCGACCAGGGCAACGGCGACCTCGGCTGGATCCGCGTCCTGGCGTTCTACGAGAGGCAGCCCGAGATCCGATTGCGCGGCGAGGAGCCGATGCGGGCGCGGCCGGACGGCGCGCTGCCGCAGGCTCCCGAGGCGGCTCCGCCGAGAGCGGGGGATGCCGTGCCGCGCGAGACCGGGAAGGCCGCGCCGCAGGACCGCGGCCTCGGCGGCGTCGAGCCGCAGGCCCGGGCAGAGGGTTTCGGCGGCCCGGTCGCCGAGGACAGCCACCCCGGCACCGGCTGGGGCAGCCAGGAGCGGGACCGCGTGCGGGTCGTCGACTTCGACCCGGCGCAGTATGCGGCGGCGCATGTCGTGCTGCGCTACGAGTACCGCCCGGGGCTCGTCGCGCTCGGCGTCCTGCCGTGGCGCGGCGGCGATCCCGACCGGCTCTGGGAGCGTGAGAACGGCCTCTATGGCTTCGCCGAGCCGCCGCGACGGTAGGCGAGAGGGCGGTGTGATTGGCGCCGCCCGCGCCGGCCCCGGAGACGGCGACGCAGAAAGCGGGCGCCCCGCGCGGGCGCCCGCTTTCTTTACACTGCGTGGCGCGGTTTGCTAATCTGCGGCTGTCGCGATCACGTCGGCGGCGCGGCCGCGCTCTCCTCCGCCGACCGGCGCTTCACCCGCCACCTTCGACACCGGATGCGAGGCACACGATGAGCCTCCGCAGCACGCCGTTCGTCGAGCACCACCGCGCCCTGGGAGGCAAGCTCGTCCCCTTCGCCGGTTTCCTCATGCCGCTGCAGTACGAGGGCATCGTCGCCGAGCACCACGCGGTGCGCCGCTCGGCCGGCCTCTTCGACGTCTCCCACATGGGCGAGTTCGAGATCACCGGGCCCGGCGCCGTCGCCTTCGCCGACCGCCTGGTCACCAACGACATCGCCGGCGCCGCCCCCGGGCAAGTGGTCTACTCGCCCATGTGCCGCCCCGACGGCGGCATCGTCGACGACCTGCTGGTCTACCGTCACGCCGACAAGATCCTGCTGGTGGTCAACGCCGCCAACGTCGCCAAGGACTGGGACCACGTCACCTCCCTGGCGCCGCGCGACGTGACCCTCGAGAACCAGTCGGAGGAGGTCGCCCAGCTGGCCCTGCAGGGGCCGCGCTCGGTCGACATCCTGCGCGGCCTGGTGCCGCAGGCGGTGCTCGACCTGCCGTACTACCGCTTCACCGACGTCACCATGTGGGAGGCGCGCGTGCTGGTCTCGCGCACCGGCTACACCGGCGAGGACGGCTTCGAGCTCTACTTCGCCGCCGAGCACGCCGACCGCGTCTGGGAGGGGGTCATGCGCGCCGGCAAGGAGCACGGCCTGAAGCCCGTCGGCCTCGGCTGCCGCGATTCGCTGCGCCTCGACATG